>NZ_NPGB01000039.1:0-242182 GCF_002259345.1 Rhodococcus sp. 06-156-4
TGGGGGACAAACCAATCAAAAGCTACCGTACAACCTCGTTGTCTCCAACCTCTCGGCTGGAGTCGGTGTCCGTGTCGCTCTGACTCGACAAAAGTTACGCGACGACTCGCCGAACTCCAAATCGCCTGGTCAGAGGCGTCGGCTAGTTCGAAGCGCGTCCCGAGCGAACCGTCGAGCCCAGATCGGGGACTCCGCTCCCCCTCCGCCGAGATAGAACAACGGCCCGTGTGCACCGATCAGATCCAGAAATGCAACGGTCGGATGCGCGATCTTCTGCGCTTCGAATGCGCCGTGGTCTCCGGTCACCCAGTCGAGTGCACCCGTGACTTCGACGATCATCGCGTCCCGTTGGGCGGGTGAAGCCGAGGCGGCGAGCGCGATCAGGAAGAGCGTTCCGGCGTCCTGTTCATGAGGTTGCTTTCCGAGAGGCAACCGAGCTGCGCAGTGGTGCCAGAGCCCGACCGGGTCGTCGACCAATGCGGTGCCGACTCTGGTTCGAACGAGCTCCCCCTTGAACACGCGAACGAGACCCAGCGCCTTCGCGGCTTCCCTCAGGTCCGTTGCTTGGTGGTGGTCGGCTTCGAAGAGACTGTCGCCTACCCAGCCGATTCCCCAGTCCAGCTCGTCGCGGACGGCTTCCACTACACGGGGCGGCAATCTGCCGCCGGCCAGTGCGATGCCGGCGTCACCGACTTTCCGAAGCAGCCACATCATTTTCGTCATGGCGGTGTCAGCTACCGGCAGGTCGACGGAACTCTCGATGGTCAGCTCGCATCGAGGCAGTAGTTCCAGCAAACGAGGCTTCGGGACGGCTCCGCTTCGACTGAACAGTCTCGCAACCAGTGCCGACGCAGCTGCGCTTTCGGTCTCCGACGAGCGACCTTCTCTGGCCCCTCGAAGACGTGTGTTGATCTCGTCCACTGTCGGCGCCGAGGATCTGCCGGATACTGCATCCGCGTCGGCCCCGTGGCCGGGGCAGATGTTCTCGGCGCCCAGGCACGTCGGCCGTAGGTCGTCGATGTCCGTGTCCACCGCCATGACCTGCACCGACAAGCCACGCGCTTCGTCGAACCGGTAGTAAGCACGATCGCCGGGGCGGGCCAGTACCGCGTCCACGCGCACGTGATCGCCCGCCGCGTCGGTTCCGTCTCGTAAGCCAGCGGGAACGAACGTGTCCGACGCGGAGTCCAGCCGATAGTGCTCGTCGTGCCAGCCCATCGCGGCCTGGATCAGCGCATGCAGTTCAGGAAGTAACAAGTCCGACCGAAGTCTCAAGCGTCGCCACACCGTCGGGACGTATGACAGAAGCTCGACGTGCAGCGTCAACTGCACGATCCCCGACGCCCCGGCTGCGGGTACGTCGCGTACGGCTCGTGCGAACTCGAGTTCCCGACGCGGCTCGGTCGGAAGGTCCGGCACCAGCGTCAGGTGCCGTGCGCGTCCGGTGCGATTCGGCATGTGTCCGACTGTAGTGAACTCTGCGGTGGCTGTGCGTCGCTCCGATCGGGTCCGAGCAGAACGGGTGAGCTATCCCAAATCGAACAGTCCGTCGTTGATCGCGGCGACGTCGAACGCGAGTTTCTCGGCTTGGCCGGCCAGGATGGTGACCGTCAACTGCACCAGATACTGCTCGTCGACACCGAGAACGGCGTACCGCGTCGTGACGCTCAACTCCAGTTGCTCCGCAGTGAACGACCCAGCAAGGAACCGTGCCGGCCACGGTCCGAGGTCTTCGGCGCTTGCCGATGCCTCGGACCACCCCGGCATCAGTCGAGCATCGGTGAAGCTGCAGTCGAGTAACGGACCGGAATCGACCGCCGTGGAAAGCTTTCCGACAAGAAGCACGGCGTTCGGCGCGAAGCCGTTCTCCACGAGCGAAGTCTCGACGAGCACGGCCGTCGCGCCGGGGAACTGCTCGGCAGGTGCCGCCTCCCACCCGGCCGGGGTGTGCGCCACCACCCCGAGCGCGGCCGCAGCGTCGCGCCCGATCGGCGTCACCTGAATGCCGTTCGACGAAAGATACTGGGCGACAGTCAAGTCACCGCTGCCGGAAGTCATAAGGGGGCTCCTTCTGTCGAATGTCCTGCACGGTCTTCTGTCAGCTCTTCCAGGTACCGAGCCACCCCGTCGTCGTCGTTGGACTGAAGGATTCTGTCCGCGATCTCTTTGATCTCCAGCATCGCGTTCTCGGTGGTCAGAGCGGTTCCTGCCCATTCGAGCATCGGAACGTCGTTGAACGCGTCACCGACGGCTGCGACGGCGGTCCGATCGATGCCCAACTCCTCGCACAACCGCGCCAGCGCGCTGGCCTTGGACACCCCTGTCGCCGACATCTCGATGTACGGTGCGCCGGAATGGGTCAATTCGACACCGTCGACCTCTGCGGCCAACACCGTTCGGTACAGCTCCACGCTGGGAACATCAGGGTGACGAGCAACGATCTTGACCGTCGGCTCGTCGGACAGAACCGTCGACCGGACGTCCATCTCGTGGGGATGCCGATGATGGTCGGCGAACACGCACAGAGCGGCGTATCCGTGCTCGGCGACGAATCGAGTCGCACCGACCGTCGCGAAGACGACCCCCGGCACGACGTCACGGACCCTCTTCATCGCCGTCGCGACCGCAGTCGCGTCGATGGACGTCGTCCCGGAGATGACGGGCGTGCCGTCGGCGAGATCGAGAACAACAGCTCCGTTGGCGCCGATCGCCTTGCCCGTGAATCCGCAGGACTGGGCCAACTCGTGGATGGAGTGCCTGGCCCGGGCCGACGCCCAGACAACCTCGATCCCGGCGGCCCGGGCGGCGGCCATCGCCGCTGCAGTTCGTGCCGAAACAGAACGCTCCGAATTCAACAAAGTCCCGTCGAGGTCAGTGGCAAGCAAACGAACCGTCACACCCACGATGATGCCAGCGCTCGCACCGGCCACGGCAATGCGGGCATGGTGGACAGTGGACGGCGCTAGCCTTGAACGCGTGAGCACTCCGAACCTGACCCTCAATTCCGGAACCACGATCCCCCAGCTCGGCCTGGGAGTCTGGCAGGCAGCCGACAGCGAGACCGAGCACGCTGTCCGGTACGCGCTCGACGAAGCCGGCTATCGCCACATCGACACCGCCGCGGCGTACGGCAACGAAGAAGCCGTCGGTCGAGGCATCTCGTCGGCCGACGTCGCGCGTGAGGACATCTTCGTCACCACCAAGCTGTGGAACGCCGATCAGGGTTACGAGCCCGCGTTGGCAGCCTTCGACACCAGCCTGAGCAAACTCGGCCTCGATTACGTCGACCTCTACCTGATCCACTGGCCCCTGCAGAACGACGATCGACTGCTTCGAACCTGGGAAGCGCTCGAGAAGATCGCAGAATCCGGCAAGGCGAAAGCAGTCGGAGTGTGCAACTTCGAACCTCGCCACCTACAGCTGCTGATCGACCGCGGCGGCCTGCTGCCCGCTGTCGATCAGGTCGAGCTACACCCCCATCTCACCCAGCAGGCGATCAAGGACACGGCCGCTCGGCACGGTATCGCTGTCGAGTCGTGGAGTCCGCTCGGTGGAACGAGCAACTCCGGGTGGGGCAAGGCATCCAAGCCCAACACCCTGCTCACCGACCCGGTCATCACGACCATCGGCGAGCGTCACGGTAAATCCGCAGCACAGGTGTTGATTCGCTGGCACCTGCAGAACGGCCTGATCGTGATCCCCAAATCCGTTCACGACGAACGGATTTCACAGAACATCGATGTGTTCGACTTCGAGCTCACGCCAGAGGACCTCAGCGAGATCGCCACCTTGGACGACAACGCACGCGTCGGAGCCCACCCCGACGAGCTGAATCTCGGCGCGCCGGACTAGCCCGCAGTCCGAGCACGGAGAACGAGAACGGTGATCTCGCTCGGCGCGAACACCCGGAACGGCGGACCCCAGAAGCCCGTACCGGGCGAGGTGTAGAGCTGGGTCCGCTCACCGTGCGCACTGAGACCTCGCACGGTGGGCTGATCCAGCCGAACCAGGTACCGGAAAGGCCAGATCTGCCCACCGTGAGTGTGCCCGGACACCTGCAGATCCACTCCGCGCCTGACCGCGTCGTCGACTTGTTTGGGCTGGTGGGCGAGCAGGAAGACCGGCACCTGCGGGTCCGCCCCGTCCAAGGCCCGATCCAGATCCGCGCCGTGCCCGTCCGTCCCCGAGCCCGACGCCGTCCGATCGTCGACGCCCGCGATCACCAGAGCGCTGCTCCCGGAACCGATCTCGATGCGCTCGTTGTGCAGCGCTGTCCACCCGAGCGATCCCATGTGATCGAGCCAGGCCTGAGCCTCGCCGAAGTACTCGTGATTCCCCGTGACGTACACCCGCCCGTACCGAGCACGAACGTGCCGTAACGGTTCCACCTGATGCCGGCGCGCGGCGACCGACCCGTCGGCCAGATCACCGATGTGACACGCGACGTCGGCGTCGAGCTCATTGATTCTCTCCACCACCCTGGCCGACCATCCGGCGCGGTCGATCGGACCGTAGTGGGTGTCGGTGATCATCACCACTCGCAACCCGTCCAGGTCCGCGCCGAGTCGCTCGAGATGAACGTCCTTCTCGACGACGCGAGGCACCTTCATCGCCTCGTAGTGCCCCCACACCAGCAGCGCGACCACGACGACGACCACCGCGCACGCGACGAGCCTGGAGCGGAACGGATCCTCGATCCCGGCGACAGCCAGCACCGCGCCGAGGAGATTGCCCAGAACACTCCACACGAACAGCACCCACACAGCGCCGAGCACCGTGTCGCCGACTCGCGCCGCACGGTCGTCCCCTCGCGCGTGCCCCAGGACCATCGCCGTGGGCAGAGTGATCCCAGCCAGAAGGATTCCGACACATCCCGCGACCGACACGGCCGCCGGCCAATCCGTACCCGCGAAGAACAGCGTCCACAACGGAACGCCGAAGAGCAGCACCACGACCAACAGAACGACGGACGACACCGTCAACCGACGCACGAGCGGTGGCCGGTTCGGCGCCTCTACCGGCCGCCCGGTCCGGTCACCCACGCAACGCGTCGGCGATGGGGGTGTCACCGTTGTCGAACTCGATGAAACGGCCGACGGTGGACTCGTCGTCCAATGCCGCTGCGATCGCTGCTGCGACGTCGTCACGGGTCACGGACGCACCCGTCGCACCGGCATCACGCGTCGTGATGGAACCGGTACCTGGTTCCAGGGTCAGGGCACTCGGACCGAGAATGGTCCACTCGAGCGACGTCGTTCGCAGATATTCGTCGGCTGCGGCTTTGGCGTCCGCATACGCGTGGAAAGAATTGTCCGGATCCACGCCGTGGTCCGGCCCCGCACCGAAGTACGACACCATGACGTATCGCGACACACCCGCGCGGCCCGACGCGTCCATCGATCGAATGGCTGCATCGCGATCCACGGCGTAGGTGCGCTTCGGGTCTCCGCCGCCCGCGCCTGCCGACCAGACGACTGCGTCGAAACCGTCGATCAGCGCAGCGATCTTCTCGACGTCGAGAGTCTCGATATCGGCGACGACCGGAGTGGCACCGGCATTCGCGACGTCGTTCACGTGTTCCGGATTACGGATGATCGCTCCGACCTCGTGCCCCCGTGCGACGAGCAACGGCGCCAGACGTAGTGCGATCTTGCCGTGGCCTCCGAAGATGGCAACTCTGGACATGAACACTCCCTCGAATGGAAACAGGTCGTGTTCCACGCTAACGCACAGCCACGGACGCGCCGGTCCTGCCGCTACGACCGTCGTCGACCGTGAAATCCGTTGATCGGCAGTTCCACGTCGACGATGCCGTCGTCCTCGGAACTCGCGCGGACATCCGCGGGGGAACTTGCGCGGACATCCGCGGGGGAACTTGCGCGGACATCCGCGGGGGAACTCGCGCGGACATCCGCGGGCATCGTCCAGACCTCGGTGACGGCTTCCGCCGGCACGTCCACGTCCTCGTCCTCCCGCGATCGCCCGAGCCACCCGTTCCACGACGAATTCTCGTCCGCCGGCCGTGGAGCCCGACCGGGCAACGCCACCTCGGTGACGATGTCCTCCTTGCGCGGTTCGAGGTCCAACGGTGTCCACTCCATCGTCCGGATCGGGTCCGGGTCGGCGCGCACCGAATCGGGTTCGATACCACCGGCGGCGAGCGTCGACCACAGGGTGCTCATGGCGGCCTCGGGGTCGAGGTAGTACTCCGACTCGCGCACTCGCCAGAACGTCCAGCCGCACCGTTTCAGTTCCTGTTCGCGCTGGAGGTCTGCCCGTAGCCGCTCCGGACTGTCCAGGACCGTGTCACCGTCGCACTCGACCGCCAGCCGCGAGGCCTGCCCGGTGACGACAAGATCTATCCGACGGTTGTTCACCTCGACTCCCGGAGTCACGTGGTAACCCCGATCGCGAAGTTCCACGAAGATTCGCTGCTCGAACAACGACGCGAAATCTGTGTGGCGTGATTCGGCGTCCACTCCGAGCGGCATCGGAACAACCGATGCAGGCGACACCGACGTCATGTACCCGAGCAAACTGTTACGCAGGTCCGCGCGCTTGAGCCGGTCCACGGTGACCGAATGGAACAGCCACAGTTGGTCCTGCGCACGCGACGCCGCGACGTTGAACCGACGCTTGTACTGATTTGCCGTCAACGCGACGAACGGCTGGCTCGGCGAGACGACCATGGACAGGAACACGACACTGCGCTCGTCTCCCTGGAAGTCCGGGGGCGTGCCGACACGGAGTCGGCGATCCTCCCACTGGTCGATGCCGATACGTTTGATGAGCTCGTTGCGAATTTCGTCGACCTGCGAACTCCCCTGCAGTACAACGACTCCGAAGGTCTTGCCGTGGTACAAGGGATCGGCGAGACACTTCACGATCTGGCCGACGATGGCCAACGCTTCCACGCGATTGACCAGCGTCGCGCCCTTGCCGACGACGGTGGCATCCGGCACGTACGTGTGCCGCAACGGTGGAAGCCTGTCCGCCCCGAACTGCCGCACCGGGACGAGTGGGGAATCACCGTAGAACTGCTGACTGGACCAGTTGATGATCTCCGGCATCGACCTGAAGTGCTCCCGCAGCCTGACGACCTGGCCGAATCTCGTCCGGAGCATCGAGAACAGACTCGATCGCGGCGTCAGAGTTGCGCGAACGTGTTCCGGCAGATCGGGAAGATAGACGTCCAACCTGGTGAAGACGTCCTCCAGGGTCCCGGTCTGCGGAACATCCGCCGGCGCGCACTGACGGTCGTCACCGACGACGATGACGCGCGGAGCCAGGTACAGCAGGAACAGGCTGCTGATGTCCGCCTGACTGGCCTCGTCGACGATGACAACGTCGAAGCTGTCCGCGACCGGCGGCACCGACGCGAGGACCTGTTGCAGAGGCATGACCCACGCCGGCACGGCACTCTGTGCGTCGCGCATGGCCGATCGAGCCGCACTTCGATAGGTCTCCGCGTACTTTCCCGCACCCGAGCCGATCGCGGAAATGTGCTCCCGATAGGTCTGCAGGGCACGAACTTCCACGGCCGTCATCCGTTCGAGGCAGTCACGCCACGCCATGGCCGCACCGAGCTTGGCGGTGAGAAAGGACAGGTCCGCCTCGGCCGCGTTCAGCTCGGCGTCGAGACGGTGTTCGAGGCCCGAGTCGTGTTGTGCGGACACCCACTCACGCGCCCGGCGCCACGCCCACGCCTTGGACATCTGCCAACTCAGCTCGTCCCATTCAGGGTCGGCCGCAGTCTCCACGACGAGCTCGTGCAACGCTGGTGCGGTCGCGATAAGCCTCGCGGACAACGCATCCTGTTCGAGTTGATCCTTCTGCTCGGCGCAGGCGAGAAGGTAGGAATCGCACGCGGCGGCAACCGCGTCGGCGTCGGCCGAGCTGATCGCGGCGACCAGCGCGTTACCCTCCGGAGACGGACCACTGTCGATCTGGACCGCAACGCCGTACAGCACCCGCTCCAACTCGGCGCGAGCGACGTCCGCATCGATACGAGTCGCGATGGCACCGGCGGACCCCGCGAACTTCTGCGCGTCGTCGAGGGTTCGGATCCACGGGGCAGACGGAGACACTGCATACAAACGCTCGACCAGGGCGTCACGTGCATGGAGAACACCCGACACGCGAACGAGCTTGCTGGCGACGAGTTGCAGATCGTTGACCTGTCGTGACCGGGATCCGTCCGTGGACACCTCGATTCCCAAGTCGGCCAACAGAACCGACGCGGTACGAACGATGTCGAGAGCACGGACATGCTCGGCCACGAGACGCACGGCCGCGGCCGAGGCAGCAGCCGTCCCGTCCACCTCCGCCACGATGCCCAGCTGCTCGACGGCCTTCTGCTGCTCGCTCTTGCGGAATCTCCCCTTCCATTCCAAGCCCGATTCCAGTGCCACGGCGAAGGATTCGAGAGCTTGGAACGCAGCGTTCGACGTCAGCGAACTGCGCACGTCGTGCGCGCCGACGAAACGGTCCGACTGCGCCGCGACGTCGACCGTCGACACTGTTCCGCTGACTCTCGACCACAGATGAGCGGCTTCGCCGGACAGAACGGAATCGGTCAACTGCCGGTACACGGCGTCGAGCTCCTGGACATCGCGGACACGAGCGTCGAGCTCCTCGCAGAGTCTGCGGATGTCGAACGCAGCCGCCGGATCGACCCCACCGAGGAATTCGACCAGCTGAGCGGATTGATCGGACGTCGTCGGTGCCGTCGCGCTCGCGCGCTCGCACAGGGCTCTCAGCTCGGCCGAGTTGGGCAGCATCGTCTCGAGCGCGGGAAGAGCCTGTCCAGTCCTGACATCCCTGCCCTCACGTGCGGTCGCGATCAAGCGGCGCAGCCGATCGACCTCGGTCCCGCTCAGTGGTGGGCGCTCACCGAACAGGGGGCCCGGCAGCCACTCGTGGGCTCCCTCGAGCGAACTCACCTTGCGCACGACGGTCGCAGCTGTCCCCTCGAATCCATCCGAGATATACGGGTGTACAACGGTTTCCGCCGCCCTCACCTCGGCGACCGCATCCAACAACCCATCGCGTCGGGCGAGAGCTTCGGCGCGACGTGCGACGAGGGAATCGATCTTCTCGGCGTCGTCGATGTCGTTGTAGGCCGCTTTTCGATCCGCGATGCGAGCCACGCTGCGACTGAGTTCCTCGGACCCGCCGCGCGACAGGTCGGTGATGGACACGCACAACTCCTGTAGATCAGGAGGAAGCTTGTCCCGCAGCACACGCAATGCTTGTGATTTCTCACTAGTGACCAGAACCCTCTGCCCCCGCGCGAGCAGCGAGGACATCAGGTTGGCAATCGTGTGCGTCTTCCCGGTTCCCGGTGGGCCCTCCACGACGACCCCACTGTCACGTCCGAGGCGATGCACGATCTGGGATTGCTCCGCGTTCGCCGGTAGCGGGAACATCGGGTCCTCGGCGATCTCGCGGGGGTCCGCCGCGCCCGACCGCTCCAGCCACGCCAACCGATCCGCCGGCTCGATGGGCTCGACCAGCTGAGCGAGACCGAGAGGTGCCGTCGCGCCGTCTCGTCCGAGCTCGGCGATCATCTGCTCGTAGTAGTCCAGCAGGGCGTAGGAGTCTCGTTTGCGCATCACCACTGCCGGAGACAGCGTCAGGGTCGGCTTGTCCGAGACCCCGAACGTCGCCGGGCGGTCCAGCTCGGCCCGCACCTCCAGGTCGACGTCGAGAGTGCGCCGAGCCCAGTCCACCAGATACTCCCGAACCGGCGGTGCGAGAGGAGACGACACCGACGACGCGAGCGTCTGCTGCAGCTCGACCGACCCCGAGACGTCGAATCGAGGGTGGGATGCGAGCAATCTGGAATCCTCCAGATGCGGTTGAGCGTGCGCGGCGAGCGTGACCAGCAGGTCCCCGGTGCGTACGTCCCTCTCGATGGTCGCCGACTGCGTCAGGACGTGAGTGCGGATCGCGGCCGACGAATCCGTCGCGGCGAGACCGAGCAGACCGGATGCGACGACGACTTCGACCGACTCCGGCCGCGAGGCGACCTCCTGCATCATCAGCTGCAGCGACTCGTAGAGAGACGCCTGGGGCCTGACCTTGCGATCGTTCTCCGCCCAGACACGCCACTTGGCTGAATACGACGCGAACTCCTGGCGAATCTCGTACGCCCGGCGGATGTCGAAATCCGCATCGGTGTCGCTGTAACCCGCCTCGGTGTCCTTCGATTCCTCCAGGTCGAGCGCGCGGTAGCGGCTGTCGCCGATCATCGCCGGGTCGACGAGCCCTTTCAGCAGAGCCGGCAGCTCGGGTGGCTCGGAGACGTCGACGCGTCCCGCTCGGAACACCACGCCACCTGCCCTGGCGTTCCTGTCGAGCCGGAGCGCACCGGTCTCGCCGTCGATCCACTGAACCCGCAGGTGATCCTCGTAATCCAGCGTCGGCTCGGTACGTGCCGTGACGATCTCCCGCAGGAACTGCAGCAGCCGAAGCACTCGGCCTTCCACATTCTGACCATCGAGGCCTGCGTGACCGAGGCCCGTATGACCGCGGCCCGGAACCGATGAAGTCGACACTGCCACTACCTCTGCACTCTTCGAAACGGCCATCCTGGAACAGGTCGGATGCTTGCACTGAACCGCCAGAATAGTCTCCGGGACGGTAATGGTCATGGTCTCCGAACCGGTTGCCCGGTCTATCGTGCAACTTCACAACGCGCGTTGTTCGACGTCGGCCGCACTCACAGGCCAACCAAGGGTGATCGAGCCCGCGTCGAAGTGTCGGGCGGGACCCACCGACACCCCTACCCGCTGGTAATGTACCGGCCGGTAACCGGGAACGTTCCACAACGTGAAAGTCGGCCTCTGCCAACGCTACTCGCCAGTATGCCGTCAAGTCTTCCGTGACAATTCATAGAGGAATCGCGAATAGCTCGTGAAATGCCATGCGGTGGTTGAGGTTTGAACAACGCGATATCTGTCACATCCACCGAGTCGGAAGTTGACATCGCAAACGTGCTGTGAGCGGCTAGAATAAGTCGACATTCAGACAGGCCCATCCGATATCGACGGGCCACGAGTACAAGCCGTCGAGATCGGAGAATCGGGCGTGGTCGCCACCGCAAGGACACATCGGCACAGTGTGACCACCCAACAGCACCGTTCGACCGACCACGACGAAGCAGATTCCCCGAATCGGCCCTGGCGCCGACCGAAGATCTGATAGAACCCGACGGGCTCGAAAAGTAGTGCCCGACGTGAGACAGACCGAGTTCACCCGAGACGAAGAGAGACACGTTGTTCAAGCGGATTGCAGTAGTCAACAGAGGCGAGGCGGCAGTACGCCTGATCAGGGCCGTCAAGGAACTCAACGCAGAGCACGACTACGGCATCCGGACGGTCGCGCTGCACACCGAAGCAGAGCGTCGGGCCATGTTCGTGCGCCAAGCCGACGAGGCCGTCACCCTGAGTAAGCCCGCGTCCGGTTCCGCCTACCTCGACTACGAGGTGCTCGAGGCCGCCCTCGTCGAGTCCGGCGCGGACGCGGTGTGGGTCGGATGGGGATTCGTCGCCGAAGACCCGGCGTTCGCCGACATCGTCGCTCGCTTGAACATCACCTTCATCGGTCCGTCGTCCAGCGCGATGCGCCTGCTCGGCGACAAGGTCGAAGCCAAGCTCCTCGCCGAGAAAGTCGGCGTCCCCGTGGCACCGTGGTCCGGCGGACCCGTCGAGACCCGCGCCGACGCTCGTCGTCACGCCCAGGCGATCGGCTACCCGCTGATCATCAAAGCCCGCTCCGGTGGTGGTGGCCGCGGCATCCGCAAGGTCTTCCACGAGGACGAACTCGAACTCGCACTCGAGCGCACCCAGGGCGAGGCCGAGCGTTCCTTCGGTGACCCGGTCGTGTTCATCGAACGTCTCGTCACCGACGCCCGCCACGTCGAGGTTCAGGTCATCGCCGACAACCACGGCAATGTCTGGGCTCCGGGCGTACGCGACTGCTCGATCCAGCGCCGCAACCAGAAGGTCATCGAAGAGTCCAGCTCGCCGCTGCTGACCAAGGAACAGTCCGACCACCTGCGGTCCGTGTCCGCCGAACTCGTCCGCGCAGCCGAATACGCAGGCGCAGGCACGGTCGAGTACCTGTACCAGCCCGAGCAGAAGATCTTCACGTTCCTCGAGGTCAACACTCGACTGCAGGTCGAGCACCCGATCACCGAGTACACCACCGGAATCGACCTGGTGAAGCTGCAGATTCTCGTCGCGGGCGGCCACCGCCTCGAAGGAGACTGCCCAGCCGAGTTCGGTCACGCCGTCGAGGCACGCCTGAACGCCGAGGACGCCGACAACGGCTTCGCACCGGCACCGGGCAGCGTCGAACTGCTCAAGTTCCCGCTCGGCACCGGCATCCGCGTCGACACCGGTATCGCCCAGGGCGACGTCATTCCCCCGGACTACGACTCCATGGTCGCCAAGGTCATCGCCTGGGGCCGCGATCGCAGCGAGGCCTTCGCCCGCCTGCGCAACGCACTGCGCGAGACCACCGTCGTCATCGACGGCGGTACCACCACCAAGTCGTTCCTGCTCGGCCTGCTCGACAAGGAAGAGGTCATCACCGCCTCCGCCGACACCGGCTGGCTCGACCGCACCGACGCAGGCACCCCCGCAGGCCCGACGGCCACAGCCGACATCGCGATCATCGCCGCGGCCATCGACGCCTACGACGCCGAGGAAGCACACGAACGTGCGTCGTTCCTCACCTCAGCCCGCGGCGGACGCCCCCGCGCCAGCCACACCGTCGGCCGTACCGTGGAACTGAGCTACCAGGGTCAGGCCTACAAGCTGACCGTCGGCCAGACCGGACCGCACAGCTACCGCGTCGACGGTGACAGCGGAGACCTGCAGGTCGATGTCGAACGCCTCGGCGCATACGAGAGCCGACTCGTCCTCGGTGGCCGCCGATACTCCGTCGTGACCGTCGCGCAGGCCGCGCACTTCCTCGTCGAGGTCGACGGCATCAGCCACCAGATCAGCCAGGACGAGGCGGGCCTCGTCCGCGCCCCCGCACCTGCCGTCGTCGTCGCAGTCCCCGTCGCCGTGGGTGACGACGTGGAGGCAGGGCAGACCCTCGTCGTACTCGAATCCATGAAGATGGAAACCGCGGTCCGCTCCCCCTACGCCGGCAAGGTCCGCGAGGTACTCGCCTCGGTCAACGGCCAGGTCGACTCCGGCGCCGCGTTGCTGCGTGTCGACCAGGCAGGCGAGCAGAAGGCCGCCAGCCAGACGGCACGGGTGGAATTCCGCACGGCGGACCTCGCATCCGGTGCGTCGGCGAGCTGCCAGGCGCTGGGCGTACTCGAGGAACTGTCCGCCCTGATCACCGGATTCGACGTCAGCGCATCGCGTGCGCGCACCCTGCTGACCGAGTACGAAACCCTGCGTGCCGACGTTCCACGCGACGACCGCAGCGTCGTCGATGCAGAATTGGTTCTGCTCAACACCTTCGCCGACATCTGCGAGCTCTCCCGTAATCGTCCGACGATGGACGAGGAGAACACCGACGAGCGTGTCCATTCCCCGCGTGAGCACTTCCACTCGTTCCTCGGCTCACTCGACGCCGACGTCCAAGGACTGCCGGATGCGTTCCGCAGCAAGCTCTCTCGTGCACTTCGACACTACGACGCAGGCGATCTGGAACGCGGCCCCGAGCTCGAAGAGGCCGTCTACCGCGTCTTCCTCGCACTCCAACGCATCGAGAACCAGGTTCCCGTCGTCGCTGCTCTGCTGGACCACTGGTTGACCGACTCCGCTGCCCAGCAAGCCAGCGAATCCGCGATCGGCGACGTGCTCGAGCGACTCATCGTCGCCACCCAGGCTCGCTACCCGGTCATCGGCGACGTCGCCCGCAACCTGCGGTTCCGGTTGTTCGACGCCCCGCAGATCGCACGTGCACGCGACCAGGTCTACGACGGAGTTCGCGGCAGCCTGCAGTACCTCGCCGAGAACCCCGACGCCCACGATTACGCGGCACGTATCGACGCATTGGTCTCGACGCCGGAACCACTGATCGACCTCCTCGCATCCCGTATCGAGAACCCCGGCGCCCTGCTCGAGGTCATCACCAGGCAGTTCTACGAGATCCGCACGCTCGAGGACGTCAAGGCGTTCGACCGTGAAGGCAAGCACTTCGTCACCGGCAACTTCGAACTCGCCGGTGAGCGTCTCCACTTGGTCTCCACCGCAACGTCGTTCGCGGAACTGCGCGCGACTCTCGACGCCATCGACGACATCGCAGGCCCCACCCCCGAGCACCTCGCCGTCGACCTCTACCTCTCCTGGCCCGACGCTCCCGCCGACGGCGACGAGATCTCGTCGACCATTCACGCCGTGCTGTCCGAGCATCCCCGCACACGTGGATGGCGTCGCATCACCATCACCGTCTGCGGCGACGACGTTCGCAACGTGACGTTCCGCCGACCCAACGTCGACGGCTCCGAACCGCTCGCCGAGGACATCGTCATCCGCGACATGCACCCGCTCACCGGGCAGCGACTGGATCTGTGGCGCCTGAAGAACTTCGACGGCAAGCGTCTGCCTGCCACGCCGGGGACGTACCTCTTCCAGCTCAAGGCGAAAGAGAACCCGTCCGACGAGCGCCTCATGGCTCTCGCCGAAATCCGCGGCGTCACCACCCAACTCGACGAGAACGGCGAAGTCGTCGCCGTCCCCGAAATCGAGCGCACCGTCGCAGCATGCCTCGACGGCATCCGTCGATTCCAGGCACAGCGCGGCAAGAAGCGCCTCGACGCCAACCGCGTCACCCTCTACGTCTGGCCCGTGCTCGACGTACCCGAGGACCGCCTGGCGACCATCGCACGCCACATCGCGCCGTCGACCATCGGCGCAGGCCTGGAAGAGATCACGCTGATCGCGCGCCTCAAGGATGGCGTCAACTCCGTCCCCCGCGACGTCGCGATCCGCTTCTCCTACCGCTCCGGCGCAGGCATCGTCGCCAAGGTCACCGACAAGCCGACCGAGCCGCTGCGCCCGATCGACGAGTACACCCAGAAGGTTCAGCGCTCGCAGGCACGCGGCACCGTGTACCCGTACGAGCTGATCCCTCTGCTGACCGAAGCAGGCGGAACGTTCACCGAATACGACTTCGACGAAACAGGCACGTTCGGCGCCGTCGACCGTCCGTACGGAAAGAACAAGGCGGGCATCATCGCCGGCGTCGTCACCACACCGAGCGAGCGCTACCCCGAAGGCATCACCCGCGTCGCCCTGTTCGGTGACCCGACCAAGGCGCTCGGCACCGTCGCCGAAGCAGAATGCTCCCGCATCGTCGCCGCCATCGACCTCGCCGAGAAGATCGGCGCACCCGTCGAATGGTTCGCCCTGTCCTCCGGCGCCACCATCTCGATGGCCACCGGAACCGAGAACATGGACTGGGTCTCGCGCGGCCTGCGACGGATCATCACGTTCACCCAGGGCGGCGGCGAGATCAACATCATCGTCGCAGGCATCAACGTCGGCGCCCAGCCGTACTGGAACGCCGAAGCGACCATGCTCGCCCACACCAAGGGCATCCTCGTGATGACCCCGGACAGTGCCATGGTGCTCACCGGCAAGCAGTCCCTGGACTACTCCGGTGGCGTCTCCGCCGAAGACAACTTCGGCATCGGTGGCTACGACCGCGTCATGGGACCGAACGGCCAGGCCCAGTACTGGGCGCCGAACCTGCGTGCCGCCGTGGAAGTTCTGTTCGCGCACTACGACCACGCATACGCGCTGCCCGGCGAACGTTTCCCACGCCGCGCCGTCACCGCCGACCCGACCGACCGCGACGTGCGCAGCTACCCGCACGTGCACCCGTCGAGCGACTTCACCACCGTCGGCGACATCTTCTCCAGCGCAACCAACCCGGACCGCAAGAAGCCGTTCGACATCCGCACCGTCATGCGCGCCGTCGTCGACCAGGATCACTCGGTCCTCGAGCGCTGGGCCGACATGGCCGACGCCGACACCTCCGTCGTCTTCGATGCACACCTCGCCGGAATCCCCGTCTCGGTCATCGGCATCGAATCCCGGGCCATCCCCCGTAAGGGCTGGTTCCCCGCCGACGGACCGGACCAGTGGACGTCGGGCACGTTGTTCCCGAGCTCGTCGAAGAAGACCGCACGAGCCATCAACGCCGCCAGCGGATCACGTCCGATCGTGGTGCTGGCCAACCTGTCCGGCTTCGACGGTTCACCCGAGTCGCTGCGCAACATCCAGCTCGAATACGGCGCCGAAATCGGAAGGGCCATCGTCAACTTCGACGGACCCATCGTGTTCTGCGTCGTCTCCCGCTACCACGGCGGCGCATTCGTGGTGTTCTCCGGAGCACTCAACGACAACATGGAAGTTCTCGCCGTCGAAGGCTCCTTCGCCTCCGTCCTCGGTGGTGCACCCGCCGCAGCCGTCGTCTTCACCCGCGACGTCAACGCCCGCACCGCAGCCGACGACGCGGTGAAGGAACTCGAAGCCCGGCTCACCGCAGCCGACACCGACGCCGAACGCGCACACCTACGCGTCGAACTGGCCTCGACCAAGGCCGACGTCCGTAACGCCAAACTCGGCGAAGTCGCCGCGGAATTCGAAGCAATCCACAACATCCAGCGAGCACAACAAGTCGGATCCGTGGACCACATCGTCCCCGCCGCCGAACTGCGACCACAAATCATCGCAGCCATCGAACGAGGCATCGCCCGCGCACAGGCATAACCTCCAACCGCTGCGCCCCCTGACCGTTGGTCAGGGGGCGCAGTCGTGTCCGGGCTGGCCTCAATTTTCCGGACCGAACGTGACGTTCGGTCACTTGGAGTGACCGAACGGTTCATTCGGTCCCACCCAAAGGGGGTGCGCGGCGGCTAGGCGGCACCCTTGCGTCGTTTGCCACCGGACCGTGCGGAGACGGCGCCGCCGAGGAGAATCATCCGCATCGTTCGCTCCGCTGCATCGGTGAGCAGGGACTCGCCATTGGCTACGGCTTCGGCCAGGGGCATGGGGACCGTGATGATCGATGCGATGGCTGCGATGCCGACGTCGTGGACAGCCGGCGCACCCTGTCCCAGCGATCCTGCCAGCGCGATGAGAGGTACGCCGAGTCGTTGGCAGCGCCGCGCCACTTCGGCGGGGACTTTGCCTTTCGGGGTCTGGAAGTCGATCGACCCTTCGGCGGTGATCACCAGGTCCGCCTTGCGAATTCGGCGGTCGAGGTCGATTCCGGACAGTCCCGAATCGAGAAGGGCGTCGAATCGAGACCGGAGGGCGGCCCCGACACCGGCTGCGAGACCGGCGCCCAGCCCTCCCGACGCTCCTGTACCGAGGCCGTGCCGGATGTCGCCGTCGTGGACTCCGTCGCGTTCGAGGACGTCGGCCCAGTTGTCCAGGGCCTCGGACAAGCGTTCCACCTGCGTCGTGGACGCGCCCTTCTGTGGCCCGAACACGCGTGCCACCCCGCCCGAACCGCACAGGACGTTGTGCGGGTTGCAGGCCAACACCACTTCCACGTCGGCCAACCTCGGATGTAGTCCGCTCCGGTCGATCGACACGGCTCGGGTCAGTTCGTTTCCTCCGAGGCCGATCTCGATCCCCTCGGCGTCGAGAATCCGAGCACCGAGCGCCTGCAGTGCTCCGGCCCCACCGTCGCACGTCCCGGAATCCCCACAGCCGACGAGAATCTGCTCGGCCCCGGCGTCGAGTGCGGCCGCAATGAGCTGCCCGACGCCGTACGTCGTCGTCGCCCCCGGGTCACGCATGTCGGCCGGTACGAGTGAAAGCCCAGCGGCCGCAGCCATTTCGACGACGGCGACGCCGGTCGCCGAACCACCGAGGGTTGCCCACTGCGCGGTCACCGCCTGTCCGACGGGTCCCGTCACCACCGCGTCGTGCAGTTGTCCTCGCGTCGCGGCGGCCAGAGTGCGTGCAGTGCCTTCCCCGCCGTCGGCGATCGGCGCGGTGTCGACGCGCACCCCGGGCAGTACGCGTCGCACACCTGCAGCGATGGCGGTCGCCACCGACTCTGCGCACAGGCTTTCCTTGAAACCGCTGGGAGCAACGAGAATTCTCTGCGGGACGCGATTGGACATGGGGGTTCTCCTCTGGGGACGTGGACGATCAGGAATGCAGGGACAGCCCGAGTGCGGGCCAGACCCACAACGCGCAGGCGAGGATCAGCGCCACCGATACCGGAGCGAGGGCAGCGGACATCCGAAGCAGATGTGATCCGGAGTAGCCGGGGACGGTGTCCGAGGCAGCGAACATGGCAACCGGCTTGGCAGAACTGGTGAGAGTCAGACAGAATCCCGCGGCGGCGGTCGATGCGAATGCCGCTGCAGCAGGATCGATTCCGAAGGCAGGTGCCGTGGCGATCACGATGGGGACGAGCACCGCGGACCGAGCCGAACGCGATTGGATCACCAAGTGGGACACCAGCGACACCAGAACCACGACCACCACGAACGACGTGGCTGCCGACCCGCCCATTCCGCGAACCGGGCCGAACGCAAGGTCGGCGAACCACTGGGCGGCACCGCTGGTAGTCAGGGCGACACCGAGACACAGCGTCGCTGCCATGAACAGCAACAGCGACCACGGAATGGTCTTGAGCGCGGCAGGCAGCGTTGTAGCACCCAGGCGCGGAGCCGCCGCCAACAGCGCTCCGATCATCGCCACGATCGCCGGGTCGATGCCATGCAGCGGTTCACTCGACCACAGCACGATCACGACGCCGAGCAACGCGACGAGCCGACGCTGCGGCCTGGTGAGGGGTGCGGCCGAGCTGACACCGAATGCGTTCGTGCTCAGCGTGATCGGATGTGCACGCTCGGATCGGTCGGTGAAGAGCGACAGCGCGATCTCGGCCGCGATGTGGGACCACACGATCGCCAGAGGAAGACCGAGGAGGATCCACTGCAGAAAGCCGATTCCCGAGCCCGTGGCGGTCCGCAGGATTTCGCTGGTGATCAAATGCGCTCCTGCACCGAGCAGTGAACCGACGGCCGAGAACAGGATCACCGACGGAAATACGATCGCCAAGGCCAGCACCAATTTCGGACGGTGCCGCAGGACCGCGGCCAACGCCAGGAACACCGGGAGTGCGAGGGCGGCCCGCCCCGACGTCGCTGGAATCGCGTAGGTGGTGACGAGCAGAACGATGGTCACGAGGTGGACGAGTTGGCGCGGAGTGCGTGCCGCGGACAACACCCGCGCGGCGACCCACGACGCCAGTCCGCTCGCCGTGACTGCTGCGGCGATGACGAAGGATCCGACCAACAGCCAGATAACGGTGTCGCCCAGGGTGCCGGTGAACGTCTCGGCGTCGACCGGACCTGCCAGGACGAGAGTGAGTGCCGCGCCGAGAGCGACGTACGTGTCGTCCACCGGCGCGAAAATCCACATCCACACCGCGACGAGGAAGACAAGCACCGTGACCGTTCCGTCGAACGAGAGGTCCCCGGCGACACCGGCGAACACCACGCGAACGCAGAGAAGCAGGACGACGACACCGCTGAGCGCAATGGGCAGCGTCGGCGCGGGGATCCGCATCCTCGGGCGACTGGGCCCGGTGCGGCCGAGCTTGGTGGGCGGGGTTGTTGCGAAACGTGTCTCGGTCATCGCAATCGATATCCCATGCCGCGCACCGTCTCCACACGCTCGGCACCGATCTTCGAGCGCAGCGCCCGAACGTAGACGTCGACGACGTTGGACGCAGGATCGAAATCGTAACCCCACACCTGACCCAGAATTTGCTCCCGGGAGAGCACCTGGTCGGCATGTCTGAGAAAGACTTCGAGCAACGCGAACTCACGTGCCGTCAGATCGACCACCCGATCGCCGATCTGCGCTCGGCGAGACCGCAGGTCCAAGCTCAGATCCCGCAGCACCAGCGACGACTCCGCACCGATCGACACGTCGTCCTGCAATCTCAAGCGCACGCGTGCAAGCAATTCCGCGAACTGGAACGGCTTGGTCATGTAATCGTTCGCGCCGCCTTCGAGTCCGGCCACGGTGTCTCGGACACTGTCACGGGCCGTCAGGACGACGACCGGAGTGCTCACGCCCTCACCCCGAAGTTGACGAAGAACAGTGAAGCCGTCCATCGACGGGAGCCCGATGTCGAGCACCACCATGTCGAACCCGCCCTCGCGGGCCATCATGAGCGCCGTCTCACCGTCGGCGACATGCTCGGTGCTGTATCCAGCGGCGCGCAGGCCCTTTCCGACGAACGACGCAATGTGCACATCGTCCTCGGCGATGAGTATGCGGCTCATGAGATCTCCTTCGTGGCGGTGTCGTCGTACGGTTGTTCGGTGATGACGGTGTGTCCCGGGCTCGGCAGGTCGAGGCCGAAGGTCGCGCCCTCGCCGTGCACACTGCGCACCCAGGCGGACCCGCCGTGCGCGTCGGCGATGGCTCGGACGATGGCCAAGCCGAGTCCCGCACCCGAGCGCTGCTGCGGCGTCGTCCGATCGGCCGGAGACCCTCGCTGAAATCGTTCGAAGATCAGCGGCGCGTCCTCGGGCCGGACACCGGGGCCGTCGTCGGTGATCCACAACGAGAAGACCCTTCCGTCTCCGTCGCCGTCGAAGCGCGACCCCAGCCGGATTCGAGACCCGACCGCGGTGTGTCCCACCGCGTTGGCGGCCATCTGCACCATCGCCTGCGTCACACGTTCCGCGTCGAGACTGCACGTTCCCTCCGCGACCTCCATCAGCAACCACTGCCGAACGCCGATCGTCTGCACTTTCGACTCGATGTCGAGGACCAACTGCGCTACGTCCACGGTCTTGCGGACGACGAAGTCCGGTTGCTCCGCCTTCGCCAGCATGAGCAGATCGCTGACGATCCGGCCCATTCGTCCGAGCTCGCTGTCCACCAACGCCAACGTCTTGCGCCGCTCGTCGGGGTCATCGGACATCAGCTCGAGGTGCCCGCGGACGATCGTGATGGGGGTCCGCAATTCGTGGCCGGCGTCGTCGACGAACTGGCGTTGCGTCGTGTAGGCGCTCTCGAGCCGATCCAGCATCGCGTTGAACGTCTCGGCGAGGTCGGCGATGTCGTCACGACCGTGCACCGGCACCCGCGCGGTCAGATCCGTCTCACCGATTTCCGCGGCAACGGTACGCACGGTGCGCACCGGTGCCAGGATGCGGCCTGCCACCAGATACGCGACGCCTGCCGTGAGCGACAATCCGACGATGCCGACGAGAGCCATCGTCTGCATCGTGCGGCCCACGAGGTCGCGTCCGGACTTGGTGAACACCGCAACGAACAACGTTCCGCCCGTCCCGGCGACGTCGTCGACATCGACTCGTCCCCAGCGCATCTGACCCGACACCGTCTCGACGACGCCGGCAGGCTGCGCCGAGTCGATCGACGAACGCACCAGTCCCGGATCCTGCATCAACGCGTCCGGGACATCCCCACGAGGTTGTCCGACGACGTCGTTGCCGACGACTCCGATCATCACCTCACCGAGGCTGGGCGACTGCCGCGCCAGATAGACCTCGAGCAGCCGCTCGACGGACACGAACGGGCGCGTCGTCGTCGGGTCGACGCCTTCCGCGGCGAACGTCCTGAACTCGTCTGCCTCCTGCACGATGTCGTCGTTGGCTCGCACGTCGACGTCACGCAGCAGCAGATTACGAGCCGTGACCAGAACGACGACCAGAAGCAGAAGCGTCGTCAGCATGATCCAGGCCGTGATCTTCCAGCGAGCCGGAAGGGAGGATCCGCGCCTGGTCACTGCAGTCGAATCGGGAGCAGTCGAGTCGGGAGCTGTCGTATCAGTCGTCATCGTCGTCCCCACCGTCGTCGCCGTCGTCGTCCCAGTCGTCGTCGTACGGAATCACCGGTGCCTGAGGAGCCGGCGCGGGAGCCTGGGGAGCAGGCGCTGGGGCTGGGGCAGGGGCAGGCGGCGGTGGCGGCAGCTCGGTCGGCGGCTGCGGGGCCGGCTGGGTCGTGGTCGGCTGGGTCGCAGTCGGCTGGGTTGCAGTCGGTACGACGCTCACCACCACCGGCGCCGGATCCAACTCCGGATCAGGGGCGCGGGTGAGGAGGAAACTTGCCGCCAAGACGAACGCGACGGCTGCGAGTATCGCGCCGACGGCGAGCGGTCGGGAGGAGTGCATGGGTAGAACTATGCCGGGAATCCATGACGTACCCATGAGACGCACATGAAGGTTTCTTCATCTGCGTCTTGTTCTTGCGGCGGCTCGACTCCGGCTCAGCCCGCGAGGGTCCGCCGGCTCACGAATCTGCGACGCCCACCGGTGATGGGGTCGTCGAACTCCACCGCACGGGCGAGCAGCTGCAACGGCGAGTCGAAATCGTCGGCGGCAGTCCGGTAAACCGGATAATACGCGTCGCCCTTGATGGGAATACCTAAAGAGGACAAGTGAATCCGAAGCTGATGAGTACGGCCGGTGTGCGGGAAGAGCCGGTAGCGAGCAGTGTCACCGAACCGTTCGACGAGTTCGATGCGGGTCTCGCTGTTGGGCTCCCCCGGTTCCTCGCGGGCGACCATCACACCGTGATCCTTCAGGATCCGGCTGCGCACCACCCGGGGGAATTCCAGAGACGGATCGAATCCAGCGACTGCCTCGTACTCCTTGAGCACTGCCCGCGAGGAGAACAGTTCCTGGTACGGACGCCGAAGCTCCCGCGAGCGGGTGAAGATCAACACTCCTGCCGTCGCTCTGTCCAGACGATGAGCGGGCGTCAGGTCCTCGCAACCGAGGAGGCGACGCAGTCTGACGGTCGCGGTCTCGGTGACGTGCATTCCGCGAGGAATCGTCGCGAGGAAATGCGGTTTGTCGACGACGACGATGCCCTCCGCGTCGTACAGAACGTCGAGCTCGAACGGCACCGGAGTCTCGGGTGCCGGCACGCGATGGAAGTAGACGAACCTCCCTGGTGCGTAACGACTCTCGACGGTCCAAGGCCGAGCCTTCTCGTCGACCACCTCGCCGCCGGTCAACATCGTCACCCAGTCGTCTCCGGGATGCTCACGCTGCAGGTAGTCGAGAACGAGTACGGACGAGTCGTCGTGCGGAAGGCGGATTCTCAACGGCGCGAGACCGTCCCGATACGGCAGAGGAGGCTGTGAATGCTCAGGCACAGTCCACGCATACCAAGCGAAGGCCCCGCCCGTCGTCGCCGTCGAAATCCTGATATCTCGAGGTCGGGTTGCTGCACACCGTGCATCTCCCGATCACCTCGGTGTGGTCGGAGAAGTCGACCGTCATCCGCTTGTCGAACACGTACAACGACCCTTCCCACAATGCATCGTCGCCGAAAGTCTCTGCGTACCGGACGATTCCACCGTCGATCTGGTAGACCTCCTCGAATCCGCGGGAACGCATGAGTGACGACAGCACCTCGCAGCGGACGCCGCCCGTGCAGTACGTGACCACCGGGCTGGACTTCAGGTGATCGAACTCGCCCGAGTCCAGTTGCGCCACGAAATCCCGCGTCGTCTCCACATCCGGGACGACGGCGTTCTTGAACTTGCCGATCTGCGCTTCGAACGCATTGCGGCCGTCGAAGAACACAACGTCATCGCCGCGCTCGACAACCAGATCGTTGACCTGCTGCGGACTGAGGTGCACTCCCCCGCCCACCACGCCGTTCTCGTCGACCTTCAACTCCTCCGGCGCCCCGAACGTGACGATCTCCGGCCGAACCTTCACCGACAGGCGCGGAAAATCGTCCCCCAGCCCCTCCGACCACTTGATGTCGGCTGCCTTGAACGGTGCATAGCTTCGGGTGCCGCGGACATACTTCTTGACGTCCTCCACATCACCGCCGACCGTCGCATTGATGCCGTGCTCCGAAATCAGAATGCGCCCGGTGAGGTTGTTCGACGCTGCCAAGGTGTGCTGCCACAGCCGAATCGCCTCGGGATCCGGCAGCGGAGTGAACACGTAGAACAGCACAATCTTCGGTACAGCCATGATGCAAGTATGCCGCCCGTGGTGACCGAACGGCACATTCGCTCACTCAGAGTGACCGAACGGTACGTTCGGTCCGAAAGGAGAGGGTCAGCTAGCGGACGGGGAGTGGAGCGGGGTCGACGCGGGCGATGCCGTCGCCGACGGTGAAGCCTGCTGCCCAGGACACTCCGGTGAGCGGGTCCTCCTTGGCGTCGAGGAACCAGTGGTCCATCTGGACGCCCGACGGGGTGACGTCGAAGACTCCGAACCCGTGGCTGTCCAGTTCGACGTATCGGATGTGTCGGTTCAGGGTGGTCAGCGCGGCCTCCGCGACTCGGCCCAGGGTATGCGGCGGGGTCTTGGTGAGGTCGTCGACGTTGGCCGAGGACACGGAGGTGACGACGAGCTCCGTCGCGACGCCACCGGTTTCGAAGTAGCGAGCAGCGTCTTGAGGGATGTCGCATGCCCAGGCGGAGTGGATGTCGCCGGTGATGAAGACGGTGTTGTTCACGCCGTTGTCCGCGATGGCGGCGAGCAGCTTCCTGCGGTCGGCGGTGTAGCCGTCCCAGGGGTCGGCCATGTAGGGCACTCCGCCTTCGGGGATGCCGAGCAGCCCGGTCAACGCCCGCGCAGCTTCGCTTTCGAGCGGCGGGACCAGCACCGGGGTGATCATGACGGGATTGCCGACGATCTTCCAGCGGGTCGGTGAGCTGATCAGGCCGTCGGTGAGCCACTGCATCTGGTCTGCACCGGTGATGGTGCGGTTGGGTGAATCGACCTCGGCTCCCGCCGTCGGCGAAACCTGTTTGGATCGGTAGGTCCGCAGGTCGAGCATCGACAACTCGAGCAGATTGCCGAAGCGGAGTCTGCGGTAGAGGTGCCGATTCTGCGGTGTTCCCGCCGCTCGTACCGGCATCCACTCGTAGTAGGCCTGGACGGAGTTGGCCTTGCGGACGTTCCAAGGCCCTTCGGTCTCCGGCTGGTGGTTCTGGGCTCCGCCGTCGTAGGCGTCGTTCGCGCTTTCGTGGTCGTCCCAGGTGCAGATCCACGGCACCCCCAGATGCGCGGCCTGCAGGTCGGGGTCGCTCTTGTACTGGCCGTGCCTGGTCCGGTAGTCCGCGAGACTCACGATCTCGTGGACCGGATCGTGGACGCGGATGACGCCGTTCTTTCCGGCGAACTCTCCTGTGCGGTACTCGTAGATGTAATCGCCCAGGTGGATGATCGCGTCCAGATCGGTCCGCGTCGACAGATGTCGGTAGGCACCGAAGTACCCGGACTCCCA
Organism: Rhodococcus sp. 06-156-4; assembly: GCF_002259345.1. Classification (NCBI taxonomy): domain Bacteria; kingdom Bacillati; phylum Actinomycetota; class Actinomycetes; order Mycobacteriales; family Nocardiaceae; genus Rhodococcus; species Rhodococcus sp. 06-156-4. The sequence continues at coordinate 25,248 of NZ_NPGB01000039.1, forward strand.
GTTGGAGCAGGACACGACACCGAACCTGATTCGCTCGACGTCCGCGTCGTTCGCCGGAGCCGTCGACGTCGTACCCACGACCGACTGCACACCCGCGGCGTCACCGTCGGCGATCTCGAAGCTGTAGTAGTACGTCGTCGACGCCGTCAGCCCGTCGACGTCCACCTTGACGGTGTGATCGACCCCGGCGTCGGTCGTCACAGCGCCGCTGCGGACGAGGTTCGTCAACTGAGGGTCGGTGGCCACGCGCCACCGCACGGTCGTGGCCGGGCCGAGGCCCGAGCCCGGGGTTGCACCGGGCTCCGGAGTGACACGAGTCCAGAGAATCACCGCATCCGGCGTCGGATCCCCCGACGCGACGCCGTGCTGGAACGGTACGAAATCCTCACCCTGAGCGTGCGCCACGGCAGGCAACGCCGACGCTGCCCCCGCAGCTGCGAGCGCAACCGTCGACGATCGAAGAAACCCTCGTCTGGACACGCCCTCGTTCACGATCACCGAGCCAGTTCATGCGAACTTCGGGCCCCGGTCAAGTCGGGCTGGCCACAGCGGCGGAAAATTCACCGATCCGTTGCCGGTGTGCGTACCCGAGTGACATACGAACGCTTGCGCAGCTTGAAACCGAGCGTCTCGTAGAGGCTGATCGCCGTCACGTTCGACGCGAGAGCGTGCAGGAACGGGGTCTCGCCGCGGTCGACGATGCCTGCACCGACGTCGCGCACCAACCTCGTGGCCAGACCTCGACCACGAAAGGCCGGGTCCGTGCAGACAGCACTGATCTCGGTCCATCCCGGCGGGTGAAGTCGCTCTCCCGCCATCGCGACCAGACGACCGTCGACCCGAATTCCGACGTACCGACCCATCTCGACGGTCCGGATGCGGTACGGGCCGGGGTTGGTGCGGCCGACGAGATCGAGGATGTCCGGGACGTCGTCGGCGCCGAGGACGACGGCGTCGGGGTCGTGGTCGACGGCGAGCGCGGACCCGTCGAGTTGCACCGAATCGAACCCGCCGACGACCTCCCACCCTGCCGGTACCTCGTGACCGAACCCTCGGACCGAGGTCTCCTCACCGGGACCGACGATGCCGGCCAGGTCGTCCCAGTCCTGCGTCGACAGCTGCTGTGGGTGCCCGAGGTGTCCCGCGACATCAGGGTGATAGCGACCGATTCGGCCTCGCCACTGCGCGAAACGCGCATGCTCGCCGAGCAGCGCTTCCCGCACGGCGTCGTCGAGCGGATGTGCGCTCTCACGTACTGCTGATCCTGGATTCCGGGGTAGATCGACGGTCACGTCGACCAAGGCTAGGAGCCGCCGCTGCCTCCGTCACCGGTTGCGATCAGCAAGATTCTGACTACGGATACACACCGGCGGTCGCGATGATGCGCTCGGCCACGGCGGCAGTCGTCGTGGACTTCCCGACGCCGCCCTTCGGATCGATCGTGGCGATGACAGTCGCCAGTGCAGGCCACTTCCCTGTATCGCGCACAGTTCCGCACACAGCGAGCGGGTTTGCAGGCCTATGGATGGGAGCATTCTGCCGTGCATGAACTCCCCGCTCTGGCTGTTCGGCGATCAACTCGGTCCGCATTTCCATTCCACGCCGGACTTCCGTGACCGCGAGGTTCTGCTGATCGAGAGTGCACGCGTGCTCCGACGACGGCCTTTCCACCGGCAGAAGCTCCACCTGGTGCTGTCCGGGATGAGGCACCTGGCCGACGAGCTGGGAGACCGCGCGACCTATCTCAGAACCGAGACCTATCGGGAGGCGCTCGAACAATTCGGCAAGCCCGTCGTGGTCTTCGAGCCGACATCGCACGCAGCCGAGGCCTTCGTCGACGGGTTGTTCCAGGAAGGTCTCGTCGAGGACGTGTTGCCGACGCCGATGTTCGCGCTGAGTCGAGCGGATTTCGCGGAGTGGGCAGGTAATCGTCACCAGTTCCGGATGGAAACCTTCTATCGCGATCAGAGGCGACGCTTCGAGATCCTGATGTCCGGTGACGAACCGGTGCAGGGTGTCTGGAATCTCGACGAGGAGAACCGTGAGCCACCGCCGAAGAAGCAGGCGACGCTCGGCGTCGACCCGCCGTGGTGGCCGACCGAGGACGACATCGACGAGCAGGTACGCGCAGATCTGGACGCGATGGAGCTGGACACCGTCGGCAACGACGGCCCCCGACTGTTCGCGGTGACTGCAGCCGAGGCACGAAAGGCTTTGGAGCACTTCGTGTCCTACCGACTTCAGGACTTCGGCAAGTACGAGGACGCCGTGATGACGCAGGACTGGACGATGGCGCATTCGTTGTTGTCGGTGCCGCTGAACATGGGATTGCTCGAGCCGATCGACGTGGCGGAGGCCGCCGAGAAGGCGTGGCGCGACGGCGACGCGTCGCTGGCGTCGGTCGAGGGGTTCGTCCGGCAGATACTCGGATGGCGTGAGTACGTGTGGCATCTGTACTGGCACTTCGGTCCCGAGTATCTCGATCGGAACGAACTCGATGCTCACGTCCCGCTGCCGAAGTGGTTCACCGACCTCGACGGTGACGAGCCGATCGCCGCCTGCCTGGCGCACACGCTGTCCGAACTCCGCGACCGCGGCTGGGTGCATCACATCCCGAGATTGATGATCCTGGGCAACTTCGCACTGCAGCGCGGCTACGACCCTCGCGCCCTCACCGAGTGGTTCGCCACCGCCTTCGTCGACGGGTTCGCGTGGGTCATGCCCGTCAACGTCATCGGCATGAGCCAGCATGCCGACGGCGGTCTCATCGCCACGAAACCGTATGCATCCGGCGGCGCCTATCTGAACCGAATGACCGATCACTGCGGTGGATGCGAGTACAACCCCAAGAAGCGACTCGGGCGCGACGCGTGCCCGTTCACGGCCGGATACTGGGCGTTCGTGCACCGCCATCGAGATCGGTTGTCTCACAACCACCGAACCGCACGCCAGGTGTCCTCGATGAACAGGTTGTCCGACCTCGACCAGGTCCTCGAGCAGGAGGCACAGCGAGAGGTATTCTGACACAATCGTTCCGTGCTGGAACGAGAGAATCATCGATGAACGACGGTCGATTCCCCGAGTGGTTCGTCGAGCGCTTCGCCGACTACTGGCAGTCCGGCGGGGCGTCGCGCATCGAGGGCAGGATCATGGGATATCTGCTGATCGACGAGACACCGGGTGTGAGCGCTGCCGAACTCGCCGAGGCTCTGAACACCTCACGCGGATCGGTATCGAACTACATCCGACGCCTCATCACGCGCGGATTCGTCAAACAGGTTCGGCGACCGAAGGATCGGACGCACTACTACGTCATGGACGCGGACGTCTGGGGCGGATTCCTCGAAACCGAACATGCCTACCTCGAGAATCAGCGCGCACTGGCCACCGAAGCACTGAAATACGCCGACCCGAGCGGGCCGGCGTATCTCCGTGTGCTCAACATGCGTGACTACATGGGGTGGATCATCGACAACCGGATGCTGCGCAGTGAGTGGAATCGGTTCAAGGAAGAACGGGATTCCTAGCTCGGTCACCCCTGAGCGGGCAGCTTCGCGATGGCCTCGTCGATCATCGGGACATATCGCTCGAGCGCCCACGGAACGGTCAGGGGGTTGATGATCGAGGAGCCCGTGACGAACGGCTGCTCGGTGGGCGCCACGACCGATCCGCGATTCACCGCGGGGATCTGGTTGTACGCCGGCTGTGCCTCGGTGTCGCTGCGGTTCTGCGCGTCCGAGTAGAACGTGAAGATCAGATCCGAATCGTTCAACAGGTTGGCGTTCTCGAGCCCGATGACCGCGGAATCGGTGCCCTCGGTCTCGTCGAGGGTGTAGACCACGGGATCGACCTGGAGTCCGAGTGCACGGACCATCGCGACCCGCTGCTCCTCCGCGAGGAACACACCGAGCGTGCCGGGGCCGGTGTTGTAGATGTAGGAGAACGAGACGTCCTCGTACTCCGGATGCGAGGCGGTGGCGTCGGCGAACCGGCTCTTGATCTTGTCGATCTCCTCCGCCGCGCGCTCCTGCTCACCCATGGCCTTGCCGATCACGGAGATCTGGTCTTCCCAGGTGATGGTCCACGGCTGCTCCTCGTACGCGACCACGGGAGCGAAGCCGTTGAGTGCGTCGAACTGCTGCTGCGTGATTCCCGACCACGGCGCCAGGATCAGATCCGGGTCGAGCGCGAGGATCGCCTCGATGTTCAGCTCGGTTCCGCCGGTGAACTGCTGCGGCAACCGGTCGTCGTCCAGCGCCTCGTCGATCCAGGGCAGATACCCGGAATCGTCACTTCCCCACGGATATTCCTCGACTCCGACGGGAACGGTGCCCAGCGCGATCGCCGTCTCGGCCGATCCCATGCCGAGTGTCACGATGCGTTCCGGTTTCTCGGTGATGACGGCCTGGCCGAGCGCAGAATCGATCGTGACGGCGGCGAAATCGCCCGAGGTGTCCGACTCCGCGGGTTCGGTCGACCCACACCCAGCAAGAACCAACGCAGTAGCGACGAGTCCGGACAGCGCCGCAGCGCGCCGGCGAGAGGCGATGATCATTGATTGACCATAGGCTAACCTATCTCGAATTTTCAAATCGAATGAAAGTTCACAGACGCTACGGTGGTGCACATGAGCCTTCCCCGTCCCGCTCCGGACCGCACTGCCGTCGTCACCGGCGCCTCGTCGGGCATCGGCGAAGCCATCGCACGCGAACTCGCCTCGCGGGGCCACGGCGTCACCCTCGTCGCGAGACGGGCGGAGAAGTTACGGGAGCTGGCGGACGAACTGAGCGCTCGGGTCCGCGCGGAGGTTCTTCCTGCCGATCTGTCGGTCAGGTCCGACCGGGCTGACCTGCTGCAGCGGATCGAGCACCTCGGGCTCGTCCCGGACATCCTCGTCAACAACGCGGGCCTGTCCACCCTCGGCCCCGTAGCCGCCTCGGATCCCGACGCCGAGCTGAACATGATCGAGGTCGACGTCGCGTCCGTCGCCGACCTGTGCAGTCGATTCCTCCCCGGAATGACCGCTCGGCGACGCGGGGCCGTGCTCAACGTCGCCTCCACCGCAGCGTTCCAGCCGCTCCCCGGACAGGCCGGATACGGCGCCTGCAAAGCCTTCGTGCTCTCCTACACCCAGAGCCTGAGCGGCGAACTGAAAGGGACCGGTGTCACCGCGACGGCGTTGTGCCCCGGCCCCGTCGACACCGGTTTCGGCGAAGCCGCCGGATTCGCCAAGGAAGACGCCGAAGCAGCGTTGCCGCCCGTCATGTGGGTGCCCGCGGATGCCGTCGCGAAGACCGCCGTCGACGGAATGGCCAAGGGGCAGATGGTGGCGATCCCAGGACTGATCAACCGCGTCGCATCGATCTTCGCGGCAGTCACGCCGCGAACACTGCTGGTACCCGTCCTCGCCCGCAGCCATCCGGGCCTTCGAAAGGGAACGTCGTCATGACGCGCGAATTCACCGTCTCCGACAGCATCGTCGTCGACGCCACCGCCGAGGAACTGTACGACGCGATCAGCGACCCCACACACATGGGATCGTGGAGTCCCGAGAACCTCGGCGCCGTCGTGCTCGACCCGCGCGACTCCGCCTACGTGGGAATGCAATTCGACGGCCGCAACAAGCGGGGCCGGGCGCAGTGGGTGACACGCTCGACGGTGACCGTCGCCGACCCCGGGAAGACGTTCGAGTTTCGAGTCTTCGCGATCGGCGTGAAATCTCCTCGCCTGAAGGGCGCGAACGCGACGTGGCGATACGATTTCGAGCCCACGCCTCAGGGAACGAAAGTCACCGAAACCTGGACCGACGATCGCCGGAAATGGCCCGACGCAGTTGCATTCGTGTTCGACAAGATCGTCACGAGCGGCAAGACCTTCCCCGAGTTCCAGCGTCGTAACATCCGGAAGACGTTGCAGAACCTGCGAACTCACTTCGCCCGCAAGTAGCCGTCGAGCAGAAACTCGATGCCCTGCATGTAGAGATCCTTGGCGCTCGACTGCAGGTCGATCCCGGAAGCAGCAACGAGATGCGGGAGCTCGGCGGCCCCGATCTGCTGCACGCGCACCGTCATCGGCGACGGATCGTCGGCAGCACGAGGCTGCGCCGACGCCAGGTTCAACACGGCGCCGAGAGTGTAGTTCCACAACCCTCGGTACATCACCATCGACTCCCCCGGGGTGAGACCGAGTTCCCCAGCCGCACCGAGCATTCGATCCACCAGCCACAATGCGCCCGCGCCGCCCCTGTTGCCGGTGCGCAACACGTCGGCGATCCAGCGATCGGCGACCAGCACGTCGAACACGTCTCCGATGAGCACCACGATTCGCCGACGCGGTTCCTGCGGCAGATCTATCGACGGGAACGACTCGGACACCTCGTCGAGCACGAGGGACAGAAGCTGCTCACGATCACCGACGTGCCGATAGATCGCCATGGGTGAGACGCCGACGTCGGCTGCAAGGGACCGCATGCTGAATCCGTCGATACCGCCGGCGTCGAGCTGAGCCTTCGCCGCGGCGACGATCTGCTCGCGAGAGACCGTCGGGGGACGCCCGAGGCGCGGGGTGCGTGTGCTCACCGTTTCAGTGAACCACGAGTCGACGGTGTTGCCATCCGAAACCGAATCAGGTAATCCTAATTAATTATGAGAGACCGTATATTTAGTCCGGGTCTGATTCTGACCTCGGCTGCCCTCGCCCAGTTCCTCGTCGCCTTCGACATGTCCGTCATGAACGTCGCGCTTCCCGACATCCAGTCCTCGCTCGGATTCAGCGACGCCGACCTGTCCTGGGTCGTCAACGCCTACGCCCTCGCATTCGGCGGGCTGCTGCTGCTCGGCGGGCGACTGTGCGACGTCGTCGGCACCCGCGCGGTGCTACTCGCCGGATTCACCGTCTTCGGAGTGGTGAGCGTGCTCGGCGCGCTGGCCACCCAGCCCTGGATGCTCGTTGCCGCGCGTGCCGTACAGGGCCTCGGCGCAGCACTGATCGCCCCTGCAGGCCTGGCCGCGTTGAGTTCGGCGTTCCCGACCGGCAAGCAACGCGCCAAGGCCTTCGGAATCGGCGCCATGGCATCCGCCGGAGGCGGCGCCATCGGCGTGGTTCTCAGCGGACTGCTGACCGACGCCGTCGACTGGCGGCTCGTGATGTTCTCGGCAGTGCCGTTCGCCGTCATCGCAGGCATCGCCGCCTATATCGGGATGCCGCACCACACCGACGAGCGCGTGGGCAGCCTGGACGTTCCAGGTGCCGTACTGGCCACCGGAGCCATAGTGCTCCTGGCCTACACCGTGATTCAGACCGAGTCGCGCGGATGGACGGACGCGTACGTGCTTCTCGGGTTCGGCGCGAGCGTCCTGCTTCTCGTCGCTTTCGTCCTCGCGGAGACGCGCGCCACCGAGCCCCTCGTCCGCTTCACCACCCTGCGTCGACCACGCATCGCCATGGCGAACATCATCATGTGCGTCCTGTGCGCAGCACAGTTCAGTGGCTTCTACTTCGTATCTCTGTACCTACAACGCGGACTCGCCTACTCCCCTACCCGCACCGGCATCGCGTTCCTACCGTTCTGCGTCGGCCTCGTGTTCGCGATCGTCGTCTCCACCGCACTGCTCACCCGCATCGGCGCCAAGCCGCTCCTGGCCGTCGGCACCGCCCTGGCATCCGCCGGACTGTTCTGGTTCTCGCTGATGGACGTCGAGGGCAATTTCGTTGCGACACTGCTCGGTCCATCCATCCTGTTGAGCGTCGGCGTCGGACTCAGCTTCATGCCACTGTCCAACATCGCGACCGCCGACCTACCGCCCGACGAGGTCGGAATGGCGTCCGGACTGCTCAGCACGTCGCGTCAGATCGGTGGATCCATCGGTCTCGCCGTGCTGGTGTCAGTCGCGGCCGGAGCGACAACCAGCTCCCAGCCCGCCGACCTCGTACACGGATACAGCCTCGCCCTGCTCGCCTGCGCAGGACTACTCGCCGTCGGATTCGTCCTGTCCCTCGGATTTCCGAAACCTGCTGTCGATCACGCTCTTTCCGCGAGCCCCCGAACGTAGGCAGCCTGGCCTGCGTGCTGAAGATCGTCGGAGACGACCGAAACGAGACGAACACCGAGGGTCACCGGCGGATCCCAATTGTCGTCGACCACCCGATCCAGATCTTCGGCACCCAGAGACTGCACGTAAGCAACAGTTTTCGCGTGGACGGCGTCGTGGTAATCGCGCAGCAGATCAGCACTGCTCGCCACCGCTGCGACGTCGTCGGACGACTGCCCGTAACCGATCGTATCGTCGTCGAACGGCAGCGCGAACCGGTCACTCCAGCCATCGGCGGTCCACACCTGCTCGGAACCCGCCACCCCGGCGATGTGATCGTCCTGCACACGCGTCAGATGCCAGATCAACCACGCAACCGTGTTGGCCTCGGAGTCGGCGCGGAACGTCAGGGCCTGCTCCGGGATGTCGTCGAGGGTGTCGTGCACGACACCCTTGACACGTTCGAAAGCGTCCACCAGTACTTCGGCGTGATTCACGAGCATCCTTTCGTCGGCACATCTCATGCATACCCCACGATGAATTCTGTCACCGGAATTTCCATCACCCGTGCGCCCGTTGCACCGAGCATGAAGGCAATCAGGTACACCCGGACCGGCGACTCATCCGTACTCACCCTCGAGGACCGCGACATCCCCGAACCAGGACCAGGCGAAGTGCGCGTCAAGGTCGCCGTCTCCGGCGTCAACCCCACCGACTGGAAGAACCGAAGCGGCGCGACCGGCGAACTCGCCTTCGACGAGGTCTCCCCCAACCAGGATGGCGCAGGCACCGTCGACGCCACCGGACCGGGAGTGGAAGGCCTCGCCAACGGCGACCGCGTCTGGCTCTATCTTTCCCAGTACCAACGCCCCTCCGGCACCGCCCAGGAGTACACCGTCGTGTCCGCCGACCACGTCGTCCGGTTACCCGAGAACGTCTCCTTCGACGTCGGCGCATCCCTCGGCGTACCCGCGATGACCGCTCACCGCGCCCTGACGGTCTCCGAGGACGGACCGACACGACTGCACCCCTCCGCCCTCGACGGCAAGACGGTCCTCGTGGCCGGTGGCGCCGGAGCCGTCGGGCACGCGGCGATCCAGCTGGCCCGATGGGCAGGAGCAACCGTCGTGACCACCGTCAGCGGACCCGAGAAGGCCGCCCTCGCGACAGCCGCGGGAGCCCACCACGTCGTCAACTACAAGACCGGCGACGCCGCCTCCGAAATCCGCGCGATCGCACCGAACGGAGTGGACCTGATCGTCGAGGTCGCGCCCGCGCAGAACGCGGAGTTGAACGCCGCCGTCGCCGCGAACCGCGCATCGATCGCGATATACGCCAACAACGGCGGCGACAGCTTCACCCTCGACATTCGGCCGAACATGGTGACCAACGCCCGCTACCAGTTCGTGCTGCTCTACACCGTCGGTGCAGACGCGCTGAAAGCCGCCGAAGAAGACGTCACAGCCGCTGCTGCAGCCGGCGTCCTCGAGGTGGGTGAGGACGCGGGCCTACCTCTGCACCGCTTCTCCCTGGCAGACACCGCAGCTGCCCACGATGCCGTGGAAAACGGCACCGTCGGAAAGGTGCTGATAGACCTCTGACCCTATGTGAGTGTTGCCGAAACAGCAAACGGTGTTGCGGAATCTCGACAGGAGTTGCACCCTGGACTCATGCACACACATGACGAGCCCGTGTTCGATCAGGCCTTCTGGGACAATCTCTACACCGAGCAGGCGCAGCGTTGGAGCGGAAACGCCAACCCCGTCCTGATCACCGAGGCCTCCGAGCTCACCCCGGGAACTGCGCTCGATATCGGCAGTGGCGAGGGCGGCGACGCACGCTGGCTGGCCGACAACGGGTGGACGCCGACCGGCGCCGACATCTCGGCGGTTGCCATCGAGCGCGCCCGAGAGACACAAGGCGACCGCACCATCACGTGGCTGCACCGCGATTTGCTGACGTGGGAGCCCGAGGAACGGTACGACCTCGTCACTGCGCACTTCTTCCAACTGCCTCCCCATCAGGTCGGCCCCGCGTTCCAGCGTTTCGGTACCGCGGTGGCGCCCGGCGGGCACCTGCTTATCGTCGGGCACAGCCCCAACGACCACCTCGCGTCGCACCACCAGCACGCGCAGATGCTGTTCGGCGTCGACACCATCACTGCCCTCTTCGACGAGGACCAGTGGACGACGGTCGTCGCCGAGGACCGCGCCCGTCCCGGAATCGACCCGGACGGCACACCCGCCGAGCGCACCGACACGGTGGTCCTCCTGCGTCGCTCCCAGCCGACGGAACGCACCTAGACTCGACCGAATGCCGCTGAAGTACATGCCGCTGAAGTACTACGCCCCGTTGGCCGTGTCGCTGTCGGCGGCGATGATCATCCTGTTCACACCGGCGTCCGGCGTGCCCAGTGGTTTTCAGCACAGCGACAAGATCATTCACTTCCTCCTGTTCGCGGCGCTGGCGTACTCGTCGCGATTCGCCGGTATCACCGTGCGGGCGACCCTCGCCTGGACGGTGGCGTTCGCGGCGGCGTCGGAGGTCCTCCAGGCTCTGCTTCCACTGGGGCGCAGCGGGTCGGCACTCGACGCGGTGTTCGACGTCCTCGGCGTCTGCGCAGGCCTGCTGATCGCCGTCCGCGTCCTTCCGGCCCGGTCGGCTATACACTGAGCACACTGCTCCGGGGGTCCTCGGCTCGCACGCCACCTCCGGAAGGTTCACCATCACCTCGACGTCCGCTCCGCACGATATCTACCTCGTTCCTCCCGAGCAGGACTCGGACGAACCCGTCCTCGGCGCGTCGGCCGATACGACTGCACGCCTCACCGGCCGCGCGGACATCGTTCCGTTCGGCGGTCGGTTCGCACTGAAGATCACCTCGACGACGCCTCACCAGGCGATGGTCGAGGATCTTCTGTTCGTTCGGGCCGTGCTCGACGACGCAGCGATCCCGTACCTCCTGGTGCGAGGAAACGACGAACGTCCGGTCGTCGCCATCGACGATTCGCGTCGCGCTGCTCTTCGGGACGCACTGGTGGCGGCATGCACCGCCGAGCCGTTCTACTGCAAGACCGTCGACGTCAAACGCGGCAAGGCAGTGCTCGTCGCCGACGGAGGACTCGACGACTCACCCAACGCACGAATCTTCCGGTTGTTCCGACCCCGCGCAGAACCGACGAGCGGTTTGAACTACGGCGCGTCCACCGCGGTACAGATCGAACTGTGGGACATCTCGGCGTCGGACATCGTTCTGCCCGTCGAGAACTCTCTGACCCGCCGAACGATCAAACCGGAGGAAGCGGTACGCGGCACCGTCGACCGGTTCGGCAAGACGTGGCCGACCATCGAGAACATGTTCGCCGACCACGCGTCCGACATCAATTTCGACATCGACATCGTGTTCTCCTGGGTCGACGGTTCGTCGGCGGAATTCCAGGCTCAACGCGCGAAGCGCATGCAGAACTACGTCGTCGGCGAGGGGGACGCGTCCGCCGCACGCTTCCGTCAGATCGACGAGCTGAAGTACGCCCTCCGATCGATCCACATGTATGCACCGTGGATCAGGCGAATCTTCGTCGCAACCGACTCCGACCGGCCGTCGTGGCTCGCCGACGATCCACGCGTCACGTTCGTGCCGAGCGAGACCTTCTTCGTCGACACGTCCGTACTGCCGACCCACAATTCACAGGCCGTCGAGTGCCAGCTGCACCACATCCCCGGACTGTCCGAGCACTTCCTCTACTCCAACGACGACATGTTCTTCGGTCGACCCGTCGGACCGCAGATGTTCTTCTCCCCCGGCGGCATCAGCATGTTCATCGAAGCCCCCATCCGAATCGGACTGGGCTACAACGACGCCGACCGGAGCGGATTCGAGAACGCCGCCCGCGTCAACCGTCGGCTCCTACAGGACCGATTCGGCATGACGACCACCCGCCACCTCGAACACGCAGCGACCCCGTTGCGCAAGAGCGTCATGCAGGAGATGGAGAACGAGTTTCCCGACGAGTTCGCGTCCACCGCGGCCAGCGTGTTCCGTGCGAGCACCAACATCTCGGTGACGAACTCGCTCTACCACTACTACGCCCTGATGAGCGGCCGAGCGGTGGTGCAACGCGACGCGAAGGTCACCTACATCGACACCACGGCATACGCCGGTCTCCACCGGATGGAATCGATGCTGCCCAAACGCGCAGTCGACTTCTTCTGTCTCAACGACGGCAGCTTTCCGGAGGTCGATCTCGAAGTGCGCACCCATCGCGTCACCGAGTTCCTCGACCGCTACTTCCCCATCGTCGCGCCGTGGGAAAGTTCGGCTCGGGCCGAGTGAACTAGACGTCCACTCTCGAGTGGCGAGTGCTGTCGGCAATCGTCACGCCCGCGCGGTCGAGCCGCCGTGCGACCTCGTCGGCCGAGACGTACTCGCCGACGGTGTCGTACGAGCCTATCGGCACCACCGAATGCACGACGGTGTCGTCGTAGACGTGCACCAGGTTGAACGCCTGGGCCCCGTCCCGGCCACGGATCGCGCCCGGCTCCACACTCAAGTCCTGGGTGTAACACGTCGCCGACGCCACCGACACCGGAATTCCGGCGAACGTCGCCGTCGTCGAATAATGCAGATGCCCGGCGATGATGGACCGAACATCGGTGCCGCGGACCACGTCGGCCAGCCTGTGCTGATCGACCAGTTCGACGAGCACCGCCAGATCCAGCACCGTCGGAACCGGAGGATGATGCATGGCGAGAATGGTCCCGAACTCGGCCGGGGTGGCGAGAACATCGGCGAGCCAATCCAACTGCGCGGCCGTCACTTCACCGTGATGTGCGCCGGGGACCGTCGAATCGAGGGTGATCACGCGGAGGCCGTCGATGTCGTGGACACGATCGACCGACCCCGACGCGTGCTCCTGATCGAGCAGCCGCGACCGAAACGTCGCCCGATCGTCGTGATTGCCCATCGCCCAGACGACCGTCGCACCCAAGGCGTCGGCAACGGGTTCGACGAGGCGGCGCAAGGTGTCGTACGCGCCCGGCTCCCCTCGATCGGTCAGATCCCCCGTGAAGACGAACGCGTCGGGGCGAACACCGGACGCCTCGACGTCGGCGAGAAGACGGGTCAACCTGGCAGTACTGTCCACTGCGCCGTACAGATCTCCGTCGGCAACCAGATGGGTATCGCTGACGTGCAACAAGCAGTGATTCGGGCGTGGATACTCCGCCGTCCGAGCCTTCATCGGTAACTCGCTTCCGATCGGCCGTGGTGGGCACGCTGATCGCGTGGTCCTCTTCCTCAACCCTAGCCAAGACTCCAGAGGAAAATAGCGCGGGTACGTCACACCAACATGGAACGAACATCTGCCGGGAGTCCCGGCACCGGCGCAGTGGCCTAGATTTGGGTCCACTCCCTACGAGAGGATCCCGCCCATGAAGTTCACTCGATCCAAAGTCGCCGCTGCCACCGCGGCACTGGCAGCAAGCCTGCTGCTCGGCACAGGAACCGCAGCTGCGCAGGACCTGCCCACCGTCGTGCTCGTCCACGGCGCCTTCGCCGACACCTCCAGCTGGGACGGCGTCGCAGCAGACCTACGCGCTCGGGGATACGACGTCGTCGTTCCGGACAACCCGCTCCGTGGGCCCGGCTACGACTCCGCAGCCGTCGAGAAGGTCGTCCAGGGCATCGACGGGCCCGTAGTGCTCGTCGGGCATTCCTACGGCGGCTCGGTCATCACCAACGTGCACGCGTCGAACGTGGAATCCTTGGTGTACGTCGCGGCCTTCGCACCCGCCGCGGGCGAACCCGCCGCGCTGGCACTCGACCCGTTCCGTTTCGGTCTGACATCGCTGCTGCCGCCGGTGCTCGGCCTCGGCATCGTCGACGACTCGACCAACATCCTCGGCAAGAACGTGGACGGCTACATCTCGCCGAGTCTGTTCAAGCAGTACTTCGCTCCCGACGTCAGCGACGAGCAGGCGGCGAAGATGATCGCGAGCCAGAAGTCGATCGCGGCCACCGCCCTGATCGAGCCGAGCGAACCGCCGTCCTGGGCGGACACCAAGAGCTACGCACTGATCCCCCAGCAGGACCAGATCATTCCGCCGGCCTCGGAGAAGTTCATGGCCGAACGCGCAGGCGCAGAGATCACCGAGGTCCCGGGCTCGCACGCGATCCTCGTGTCCAACCCGGGTGCAGTCGTCGACCTGATCGTCGACGCGTCCTGACTCCGCTGTGCGCGGAAATGTAGGCCAGGGCCTACATTTCCGCGCACGTGGGATCAGCGAGACAGAATGCGCAGGTGCTCGTCCGCACCACCGAAGGTGTGCTCGATCGCCGTCAACCGCGACACGTAATGACCCACCGGGTACTCGGCGGTCACGCCGATACCACCGTGCAACTGGATCGCTTCCTGCCCGATCTTGCGCGACGACCGCGAGATCTGCAGCTTCGTGCGCGACGCCACCGTCTGATCGACCACGTCGTCGGCCAGGTTCATCGTCGCGTACAGCGACATGCTGCGCGCCAGTTCGAGCAGCACGTACATGTCCGCGGCGCGGAACGTGAGCGCCTGGAACTTGGCGAGCGGAACGCCGAACTGCTTGCGCTGCTTCAGATAATCGGTCGTCAGACGCAGCGCTTCCTCCATCGCGCCGACAGCCTCGGCCGCCAGGGCAGCCTGCGCCTTGACCTCGGCAGCAACGATCGCAGCACTCGCGTCCGATCCGTCACCCAACGGCTCGGCCGCGACGTCGGTGAAGGACAGCTGCGCCGCCCGGCCGCCGTCGTGCGTCACGTAGCTCTTTCGCTCGAGACCCGTTGCGTCACCGTCGACCAGAAACAGTCCCGTTCCGCCGCCCGGAAGCGCCGCACTGACCACGATCACGTTCGCCGAACCGCCGTGCGGAACCGGATTCTTGACACCACTCAAGGACCAGGATCCACCGTCCTCCGTCGCAGCGACCTTCACCTCGACGTCGGGCCACCGGCTGCCGGTTTCGTTGTGCGCGAACGCAAGCAACGTCGATCCCTCCGAAACCCCAGGCAGCACACGCTTGCGCTGATCGGCAGAACCGACCGCGGAGATCAGCCCACCGGGAAGGAGGACGGCGTCGAGAATCGGCTCCGGGGCGAGCCGTCGACCCACCTCGGTCATGACGGCCATGATCTCGACCGGACCGGCATCCATGCCGCCGTCGTCCTCGCTGAAGCTCAACCCGAGCAACCCCACCTCGGCCAATTGCTTCCACACGTCCGTCGACCACCCCGGATCAGCGGCCACGATCTTGTTGCGCTTCTCGGTGTCGTACGCGCGGGTGAGCACCTCACGCGTGGTGTCGCGGAGAAGTTTCTGCTCTTCGTTCAGTTCGAAATCCATTGCCCTACCCTCACAGTCCGAGAATCGTCGACGCGATGATCTGCCGCTGAACTTCGTTGGAGCCACCGTAGATGGAGACCTTGCGATAGTTCAGATACGTCGGAACCGAACGTTGAGCCCAGCCGGGACTCTCGATGTCGTCACCGGCCTCGTAGGGCAACGAATCCGGACCGGCGATGTCCATCAACACCTCCGTCGCGGACTGCTGCAATTCCGAACCGCGGAGCTTCAAAATCGACGACGCCGGGTTGGGCTTGCCGTCGGCGGAACTCGACACCAATCGCAGCTGAGTCAGTTCCAGTGCCAGAACCTCGTTTTCCAGCTCCGCGAACCGCGCCGCGAACAGCGGGTCCTCGAGCAACGTACCCTCGCCGACCTTCGTCGCCGCCGCGTACTCCTTCGCGCGCTCGAGCCGAACCTTGGTGTGGCCGACGCGGGCGACACCCGTCCGCTCGTTCCCCAGCAGGAACTTCGCGTAACTCCAGCCCTGGTTCTCCTCGCCCACAAGGTTTTCCGCGGGAACGCGCACGTTCTCGAAGAACACCTCGTTGACCTCGACGCTGCCGTCGATCAACTTGATCGGGCGCACCGTGATGCCCGGCGTCTGCAGATCGATCAACAGGAAGGAAATACCTGCCTGCTTCTTCGGCGCATCAGGATTCGTCCGCACGAGCGCGAAAATCCAATCCGCATACTGCCCCAGCGTCGTCCACGTCTTCTGCCCGTTGACGATGTAGTCGTCTCCGTCACGCAGTGCCGTCGTCCGCAGCGACGCGAGGTCCGAACCTGCCTCCGGCTCCGAGAATCCCTGACACCACCAGATGTCCAGATTCGCGGTCTTCGGGAGGAACTTCTCCTTCTGTTCCTGCGAACCGAACGTCGCGATGACCGGCCCGACCATCGACGCGTTGAACGCGAGCGGCTCGGGAACCGATGCCAGCTGCATCTCGTCGAGCCAGATGTGATGCTGTACTGCCGTCCAATCCCTGCCACCGAACTCGCTGGGCCAGTGCGGGACCGCGAGGCCGTTGGCGTTGAGAATTCGCATCGTCGTCACCATGTCCTCACGGCTCAGTTCGATGCCCACCCGGTTCTTCTCGCGGATCTCCGCGGGAATCTCGGTGGTGAAGAACGTCCGCATCTCGTCGCGAAATGCGGCTTCCTCCTCTGTCAGGGCAAGATTCATAGGGGTGCCTCCGATATCGACCACGTATGTCCTCTTCGACCGTACTCTGCGGTAACTGCGATAATCTTCTCTTCACTATGACTTTTCTGGCACTGGTCCGGCACGGAGAAACCGACTGGAATCTTCACGGCCGTCTCCAGGGCAGTTCCGACATCCCACTCAACGACACCGGACGCGCACAGGCCCGCGAAGCCGTGTACGAACTGTCCGATCACTCGTGGGACCTGCTGGTCTCCTCACCGCTCTCGCGTGCGGCCGAGACGGCCGACATCATCGGCTCGCACCTCGGTATCTCCCGCACCGCCACCTACCCCGATCTCGCCGAACGTCACTTCGGCGCCGCGGAGGGGTTCACCGACTACGACGCGTACTCCCACTGGCCGCACGGGATGTATCCCGGCCTCGAGCCACGACGCGACATGATCGTCCGCGGAGTGCGCGCGGTCGACGAGATCGCGGCCGCGAATCCCGAGTCCTCGGTCATCGCCGTCGCGCACGGCGGAGTCATCCGCGGCATTCTCGACGCCATCCGGGGCGTCACGTCCCCACGGATCCTCAACGCGGGCGTCTCGACGCTCCTGCACGACGGATCCGGATGGACCGTCGAGACGATCAACGGTGTCCCGACGACGAGGCTGTGGTGACATGCACATCGAGAAACGCATCGAAGAACTCGGCTTCGTCCTCCCCGCCGAGGCGCAGGCACCTCCCGGATTCGAATTCTGCTTCGACTGGGCCCGGGTCCGCGGCAACCGGGTGTACGTATCCGGTCACTCACCGCAGCGTTCCGACGGCTCCCTCGCAGGCCCGTTCGGTGCGGTGCCGTCGGACATCTCCCTCGACGCGGCCACCGACGCGGCGCGAGACGCGGCTCTCGCGGTGCTGGCCAGCGTCCGTCGCGCTGTCGGCGACCTCGACCGCGTCTCGGCCTGGCTGACCGTCTCCGGGATGGTGAACGCGGACCACGGCTTCACACAGACCACCACCGTGATCAACGGTTTCTCCGACGTCGTCCTTCAGGTGTTCGGCCCGGAGATCGGGGCACATGCCCGCAGCGCGATCGGCGTGGCCGCGCTACCGATGAACAATGCCGTGGTTGTCTCGGCGGAATTGGAAATCGACGGGTAGGTTTTTCCAGTGCACCGAAAAGCGCTCGCTCTACTGGCCGCGATCGTCGCTCTGCTCGCCGTAGCCGGCTGCGGATCGTCCGGTTCGGTACTGGACAAG
Organism: Rhodococcus sp. 06-156-4; assembly: GCF_002259345.1. NCBI lineage: Bacteria > Bacillati > Actinomycetota > Actinomycetes > Mycobacteriales > Nocardiaceae > Rhodococcus > Rhodococcus sp. 06-156-4. The sequence goes on from NZ_NPGB01000039.1 coordinate 43,067, forward strand.
ATCCGCGACGACGGCGTGATCGTCGTCGGCACCGAAGGGACCTACAGTCCGTTCAGCTTCCAAGGTTCCGACGGCCAACTGACCGGGTACGACATCGACGTCGTCAATGCCGTCGCCGGCGAACTCGGGGTCGGCGTCGAATTCGTGCAGACACCGTTCGATTCGATCTTCGCCGGCCTCGAATCGCAGCGCTTCGACCTGATCGCCAACCAGGTCACCATCAACCCCGAACGGCAGAGCGCGTACGACCTGTCCAAGCCGTACACCGTCTCCGAAGGCGAGATCCTCACCGCGGCGAACAACACTTCCATCACCTCCGTCGCCGACCTCGCCGGCAAGACCACCGCGCAGTCGTCGACGAGCAACTGGGCCGAGGTGGCCGCCGATGCCGGTGCCGACGTGGAGGCCGTCGAAGGGTTCGTCCAAGCGGTCACCCTGGTGAAGGACGGCCGAGTCGACGCCACCGTGAACGACAGCCTCGCCGTCGCCGAATATCTGAAGGAAACCGGCGACACCGGCGTGAAGGTCGCCGCACAAACCGGAGACACCAGCTATCAGGCGTTCGCCGCCCGCAAGGACAGCGGACTGATGGACGACATCGACGCCGCGATCGACACCCTTCAGGCCGACGGCACACTCGCCCGGATCTCCGAGAAGTACTTCGGCTCGGCCGTCGCTGCACCCACCGCGGACACCCAGGCTCCGACGTCCGACGGCGCTGCGAGCGAACAACAGTCGAAGTTCGACCTGATCCTCGACAACCTCTGGCCGATGCTGAAGGCCACCGTCACCATGACGATTCCGCTCACCGCCATCAGTTTCGTCGTCGGACTCGTCATCGCCCTCGGCGTCGCGCTGGCGCGGATCTCGTCCACCACAGCGCTCTCGTCGGCCGCCCGGTTCTACGTCTCGATCATTCGCGGCACTCCCCTGCTGCTGCAGCTGTTCATCGTCTTCTACGCGCTGCCTCAGTTCGGCGTCGTGATCGATCCGTTCCCCGCCGCGGTGATCGCCTTCTCCCTCAACGTCGGCGGATACGCCGCGGAAGTCATCCGAGCCGCCATCCTCAGCGTGCCCAAGGGCCAGTGGGAAGCGTCGCAGACCATCGGTATGGGCTACCGGACCACGCTGCAGCGCATCGTCCTTCCCCAAGCCCTGCGTACCGCGGTCCCTCCGCTGTCGAACACACTGATCTCGCTGGTGAAGGACACTTCGCTGGCGTCGACGATCCTCGTGACCGAACTTCTGCGCGTCGCCCAGCTCGCCGCCGCACCCACCTTCGACTTCTTCGCGCTCTACAGCGTCGCCGCCCTCTACTACTGGGTGATCTGCATGATCCTCTCGTTCTTCCAAGGCAAACTCGAAGTCCGACTCGACAGGTACGTGGCCAAATGACAGATCTTCTCGAAGTCAAGTCTCTGCGAAAGTCGTTCGGCCCGATCGACGTCCTCAGCGACGTCTCCTTCACGGTGCCGTCGGGCACGGTCACCGTCATCATCGGCCCGTCGGGATCGGGCAAGACCACGGTTCTGCGATCTCTGAACGCTCTCGATCCCGCCGATGCAGGCATCGTCCGCATCGGCGACGTGACCGTGGACTTCGGCGCGAACCCCTCCGCCGCAGCTCTGCGCGCATATCGCGCCCAGAGCGGAATGGTGTTTCAGCAGCACAACCTGTTCCCGCACAAGACCGTGTTGCAGAACATCACCGAAGGCCCGGTCATCGTGCAGAAGCGCCCCCGCGCGGACGCCGAAGCCGACGCACACCGCCTGCTCGACCAGGTCGGCCTTGACGCCAAGGCCGATCAGTACCCGTTCCAGCTCTCCGGCGGCCAACAGCAACGCGTCGGCATCGCACGGGCATTGGCGCTGAAACCGAAACTGATGCTGTTCGACGAACCGACGTCGGCACTCGATCCCGAACTCGTCGGCGAAGTCCTCGCCGTCATCAAACAACTCGCGTCCGAGGGCTGGACGATGGTCATCGTGACCCACGAGATCCGGTTCGCCGAGCAGGTCGCCGACGAGGTGCTGTTCATCGAAGGCGGCGTCGTGGTCGAACGCGGAACTCCCGCCGACGTACTGAAGAACCCCGCCGAGGCCCGAACGAGGCAGTTCCTCAGCCGTCTGCTCCTGTGAGCGGAAATGTAGGCATTGGCCTACATTTCCGCGCACGTGACTAGAGGTGCGGAAGGACCTTGTCCAGAGTGATGGGAAGGTCCCGGACCCGCACGCCGGTGGCATGGAAGACGGCGTTACCGATCGCTGCGGGGGAACCGACCGTACCGATTTCGCCGATTCCCTTGCCTCCCATGGGGCTCAGTTCGTCGTCGTGCTCCTCGACCCAGGTCGCCTCGATGTCGACGGGAATGTCCGCGCACACCGGAACGTGATACTCGGCGAAGTCGTGGTTGGAGAATCCGCCGAACTCCGGATCGGTGTTTCCCGCTTCCATCAACGCCATGCCGATCCCGAAGGTCATGCCGCCGATCAGTTGCGACCGAGCGAGGCGCGGATTCATCACACGCCCGATCCCGAAGACACCGAGCATTCGCCGGACCCGCACCTCACCGGTGTCGACGTCCACCTCGACCTCGGCGAACTGCGCACCGAACGCCATGCGTGCGAAGTCCTTCTGCGCGTCCAGGTCGTCGGAGGTGTCGACGGTGACCTCGGCCGGGCCGGTCTTCGAGGCGAGTTCCGTGCACGCCTTCGTCACCGCCCACCCCCAGGACGACGTGCCCGAGGAACCGCCTGCACCTGGGGCCTTCGGCAGCGCACTGTCACCCAGCTTCAGGACCACGAGATCCGCGGACACACCGAGGGCATCGGCGGCGATCTGCCGCAACACGGTTCGAGCGCCGGTACCGATGTCCGACGCCGCCACGGACACCGTGACGGAGCCGTCCTCGGCCCGCGTCGCCGACGCCGTCGACGGGCTGATCAGCACCGGGTAACTCGCCGTGGCGACACCGGTACCGATGAGCTTGCGCCCTTCCCTGCGATGCCCCGGACGTGGATCGCGCTCCGCCCACCCGAACCTCTCGGCTCCCTCACGCAGACACTCGACGACGCTGCGCGAGGAGAACGCGTTGCCACTCGCCGGGTCCACGTCCGGTTCGTTCAGTATTCGCAACTCGATCGGATCGATTCCGACCTCGTAGGACAACTCGTCGATCGCCGTCTCCACCGCGAACATCCCGGGAGCCTCGCCAGGTGCCCGCATCCAGCGCGGCGTCGGGACATCCAGCACTGCCAGTCGATGCGTGGTGCGACGGTGGGGCGAGGCGTAGATGTGGCGCGACGACTCCGCGGTCTGCTCGCAGAATTCGAAGATCTGCGACGTCTGCTGAAACGTGTCGTGTGCCAACGCCGCGAGGGTGCCGTCGGCGGATGCACCCAACTGGACGTGGTTGATCGTCGGCGTGCGGTATCCGACGAGATCGAACAACGCCTGCCTCGGCAACGCCAGCTTGACAGTGCGGCCGACGGCACGCGACGCCATGGCCGCCAGCACCGCGTTCGGCCGGGTACTGCCCTTGGCGCCGAACCCGCCGCCGACGTTCTCGGCGACGACGCGGACGTTCGACGGGTCCAGACCGAACACCGTCGCGAGGTCCCCTTGGACTCCGGAGGGCGCCTGCGTCGAATCCCACACCGTCAGAACGCCGTCCGACCATTGCGCTGTCGTCGCGTGCGGTTCCATCGGACTGTTGTGCATGGGAGCCGTCGTGTACCAGCGGTCGACGACGTGGGCCGCGGACGCCAACGCCGAGTCAGGATCGCCGACGGTCACGTCGGTCGGAAACCCTGCGTTGACGGTCTCCGGCGCATACAGCGACGCGTGATCCGTCGTCAGTTCGTTGTCCGGCCGCGCCTCGTCCGCGTACGTCACCCGAACCTGCGCGGCGCCCTCGCGTGCGGCCTCCAGGGAGTCGGCCACCACTGCGGCGACGATCTGACCACGGTAGGCGACTCGATCGGATTGCAGCACAGCAAGTTCGGTGTCCTCGATCTCACCCAATTTCTCGGCGTTCTCGTGCCACAGCAGCGTGACGTCGGCCGGCGCGGTCACCTGGGAGACGCGACCTGTAGGAATCTCCGCCGGGACATACCAGCAGTAGGCCGGCGCCGTCTCCGCATGCTGCTCGACAGCGTATCGCGCCCGGCCGGTCACCTTCGCGACGCTCTCCGTCCGGGGGATCGACTGCCCTATCGATGCGGTACTCATTCCTGCACACTCCTGGCTGCCAGATCGGTCAGGGCCTCGGTCACCAGATTGCGCACCAAGGGAACTTTGAACCCGTTGTCCCGCAACGGCACCGCGGCCTTCAATTCCAAGTCGATCGCTTCACGAAACGCCTCGTGCTTCGCCGACCTGCCCAGCAGTTCACCCTCCGCGGTGATCGCACGCCACGGCTTGTGCGCGACTCCGCCGAGCGCCACGCGCGCCTCGGTGACCTGACCGCCCTCCACCCGAAGGACCGCAGCCACCGACGCGAGCGCGAATGCGTAGGACGCACGGTCGCGCACCTTCCGGTACAGCGACACCGCGCCGTCGGGCAGCGCAGGAATGTCGATGGAGGTGACGATCTCGTCGTGGCCGATGGTGGTGTCCAGATCGGGATCGTGTCCGGGTAGCCGGTACAGCTCCCCGATCGGCACACGATGGGCCCCGTGCGGGCCCTGAATGTTCACCACCGCATCCAACGCGGTCAACGCCACTGCCATGTCCGACGGATGCGTCGCCACACAATGATCCGACGCCCCGAGGATGGCGAGGTTGCGATGATCACCCGCGATGGCCGGACAGCCGGAACCAGGATCACGTTTGTTGCACGGCTTGGAGGTGTCCATGAAGTAGACACACCTCGTGCGCTGGAACAGATTGCCCCCGACGGTGGCCATGTTGCGGAGCTGACCCGACGCACCGGACAACACCGCACGCGACAACACGGGATAGCGCGAGCGAACCACCGGATGCACAGCCAGATCACTGTTGCTCACCGCTGCGCCGACCCGAAGCGACCCGTCGTCCAGAATGTCGATCTCACCGAGCGGCAACCTCGTCACGTCGATGAGCGACGACGGTTGCGCCGCACCGAGCTTCATCAGATCGACCAGGTTGGTCCCACCGCCCAGAAGCGCGGAATCCGGATCCGACGCAAGCCGATTCACAGCGTCGGCGACGTCGGTGGCGACGTCGTAGGTGAACGTCTTCATTCGCTTGCCTCCATCACTGCGGGCACGATGTTGGCGTAGGCACCGCAGCGGCACAGGTTGCCGGACATCCGTTCGCGGACTTCCTCGCGGGTCAGGCGTGGGTGATCGTCCTCGGTGACCGCGCTCGGCCAGCCTTGCTTCGCCTCGTCGATGACGGCAACGGCCGAGCAGATCTGCCCGGACGTACAGTATCCGCACTGAAACGCGTCGTTGTCGACGAAGGCCTGTTGCACAGGATGGAGCGTGTCACCGTCGGCGAGGCCCTCCACGGTCACCACCTCGCGGCCCTGGTAGCCGACTGCGAGGGCGAGGCAGCTGTTGATGCGGCGGCCGTCGACGAGCACGGTGCACGCACCGCACTGGCCGTGATCGCATCCCTTCTTGGCGCCGATCAGATCGAGATGTTCTCGAAGTGCGTCGAGCAGAGTCGTCCGCACATCGCAGTCGAAATCGTGGTCGGTGCCGTTCACGCGCAGCGTCACTCTGGTCATGCGGTCGCAATTACCCAGGATCGTAGAATTCTCAAACATAGTGGCGCACAACAAAGGCCAGCCTAACCTCCCTCGCCTATGTGAGTAAATCTAGGTGAACCCGAGAATCTCCTCACCCCATGCCCGACGGAGTTCGCGGTCCGGGTCGTCGACCTCCGTGTCGTGCTTGTCGATCAACAGAGTCGTCCGAGTCGCCTCGTCGTACGGAGCCCACGGATCACGTCCGTACGCGAAATCGACCCAGCGGCGCCGGAGACGCTCACCGACCGCTTCTGCAGTTCTGCGACCACCCAGCTTGAACGTCGGATCCTTGGGAACGACGCCGAAGTTGCCGAACACATAGGGCACCTCGGTACCGTGCATCGCGCCCAGCCTGGTGATCTTCAGGAACGGAGTCGCCTGGTCGAAGCGATACAGAAAAGTGCGTGCCCGACGACTGTGCGCCTCCGCGATCCACAGCGTCGGCATTCGAAACGCTGCATCGCGCGAAATTTCGAGCGCCGACCGCTTCGTCGGATACCCCGGATAGGCCGACGTGACCTCCACTTCCTCGTCGGCCCTCATCTCGGGATGATCCTCGGCGATCGCCTGGAACATCTCGTGCACCTTGTCCGGGGTGATCGGCATCAACGGCGACTTCATCAGCTTGAACATCGACGATTCGTCGTGGTTGGTCCCGATCAACAGAGGGACCGCGTGCTGGTACCCCTTCTGGAAGGCCGCGACCGGGTAGTGCGGGACCAGATCCCTGTCGACGACGGGAGCCAGCGCCAAGGTTCCCGGCACTTTCGCCGGGATCTCCTGCACCAACTCACCCGTCGCTCGCACGATGTCCCCGATGTCGAGCCCCCGCAGTCCCGACGCCTCCACCCCCGCGAGTTCCAGGAAACGCTCCGCGATGGACGACGCCCTCTGCGCCCCGTACACCGATGTCGCCGGGGAGCTCTCCGCGATGACCCGGTGGAACAGTCCGGCAGCCGCAGGCGAGACCATCAGGGTGGTGACCGACCCACCGCCCGCCGACTCCCCGAACAGCGTCACCTGCGACGGATCACCGCCGAAGCCCGCAATGTTGTCCCGCACCCATTCCAGAGCCGCGATCTGATCACGCAGACCGACGTTGGAATCGAAATCCCCGAACGTCGAGAAATCCAGAAACCCCAGCGCACCGAGACGGTAACCCACCGTCACCAGCACCACCTGCCCCTCGGTGACCAGCGTCCTGCCGTCGTACACCCGTTGCGCGGAGTTGCCCAGGTAGTACGCGCCGCCGTGAATCCACACCATCACCGGCAAGCCTCGGGCGCCGGCCGGGCTCCACACGTTGAGCGTCAGGCAGTCCTCGCCGACGGTCAGGCCCGGGTCGATGGGCAGGGGGCCGTGCTCGGTCTGCGGCGCGATGTGCCCGAACTCGGTCGCGTCGCGCACACCCGACCATGTCGTCGGCAGCCGAGGTGCCCGCAGCCGAAGATCGCCCACCGGAGGCGCCGCGTAGGGAATTCCCTTCCACACGGCCACACCGTCGTCGACGATTCCCTGCACCTGTCCATACAGTGTCTGCGCGATCACCGACTCATGATCCCCTGCCGACGGCGCGTCGTCCCGACAAGTCGATCAAGAATTCTCGAGTTGCGGACCACCGGCCTGATGAACACGAGAAAACCCCCACCCGACGTGCGGGTGAGGGTTTCTCGGGTGCTCGTGTCAGTCCCGGGGACGACGGCCCTTGAACTTGCCGCCGCCGCGGGGGCCACCGCGGCCACCGGGAGGACCCGAATCAGGCTGAAGCTGAATCAACACACCGCTGATCCTGGTGCGCCGCAACGCCTCGACCGTCTCGTCGGCGAGATCGGCCGGCAGCTCGACGAGCGAGTGATCGGGACGAATGCTGATGTGCCCGAAGTCCGAGCGCCGGAGCCCACCCTCGTTGGCGATGGCACCGACGATGGCACCGGGAGCGACGTGATGACGCTTGCCGACGGCGATGCGGTACGTCGCCATCGCCTGGCCGGTCTTGCGGTGGTGCGAGCTTGCGGCATCGTCGTCGAACGTCCGCGCCGGCCGCGGCTCGCGCTTCTCGCGAGGTGCGCGCGGCGGGGCAGGAGGCTCGGGCTTGAGCAGGAACTCCTCGCCGTCACGGGATTGAACGGCCAGAGCCGCTGCGATGTCCGCCAACGGGACGTCGTGCTCACGCTCGTAATCCTCGATGAGCTTGCGGAACAAGCTCAGGTTCGGCGAGTTCAGGCTCTCGGTGATGGAGTCGCCGAACTTGGTGACACGTTGGGCATTGACGTCGTCGACGCTCGGCAACTGGATCTCGGTGATCGGCTGACGCGTCGCACGTTCGATCGCCTTGAGCAGGTGACGCTCCCGCGGTGCGACGAACAGCAGCGCCTCGCCTGCACGTCCCGCTCGCCCGGTGCGACCGATGCGGTGCACGTAGGACTCGGTGTCGTGCGGAATGTCGTAGTTGATGACGTGCGAAATTCGGTCGACGTCGAGTCCGCGGGCTGCGACATCGGTCGCGACCAGAACGTCGATGGTGCCGTTCTTGAGCTGACCGATGGTGCGCTCACGCTGAGCCTGGACGATGTCACCGTTGATGGCCGCTGCCGAGAAGCCCCTGGCCCGCAGTTTCTCCGCGAGTTCCTCGGTGGCCTGCTTGGTACGGACGAACATGATCATCGCCTCGAACTCTTCGACCTCGAAGATGCGAGTGAGTGCCTCGAGCTTGCGCTGATGCGCCACCTGGACGTACCGCTGGGTGATGTTCGGTGCCGTCGACGTCTTGGTCTTGACGGTGATCTCCACCGGATCGTGCAGGTACTGCTTGGAGATCTTGCGAATGGCAGGCGGCATCGTTGCGGAGAACAGCGCAACCTGCTTGTACTCCGGAGTGTCCGAGAGAATGCGCTCGACGTCCTCCTGGAAGCCCATCTTGAGCATCTCGTCGGCCTCGTCGAGCACCAGGTACTCGAGATGCGACAGATCGAGCGTCCCCTTCTCCAGGTGGTCGATGACACGACCGGGCGTTCCGACGATGATCTGCGCGCCCTTGCGCAACCCGGACAGCTGGATACCGTAGGCCTGGCCGCCGTAGATCGGAAGAATGTGCAGGCCCGGAATGTTGGCCGCGTACTTGCCGAACGCCTCGGCCACCTGCAGCGCCAGCTCACGCGTCGGCGCCAGGACGAGCGCCTGCGGAACACGCCGCTCTACGTCCAGACGCGACAGGATCGGCACGGCGAACGCGGCGGTCTTACCGGTGCCGGTCTGCGCGAGGCCGACGACGTCGCTGCCGTTCATCAACGGCGGAATCGTCGCCGCCTGAATCGGCGACGGACTCTCGTAGCCCACGGCATGCAGAGCCTTCAGCACTCGCTCGTCGATACCCAGATCGGCGAACGTGGTGGTGGGAGACTCGGAAGGGGACTCGGCGGAGGGGGTCGCTTCGGAGGACGCCGATGCCGACCCGCTCGAAGTGGACTCGTCAGTCGTCACAGCGGCATCCTGATTCGGCAGTGTTGAACAAGTACTCGATTGTGCTCATATACAGCCGAGCTTAGTCCCTGTCACGGACTCGGACAGACGAGTGTCGCAAATCAGCGGTCGACGTCACCTCCCACGCCCCGTCCCGCCGACCTGCAGTGTCGGTGTCGTGGTGACCGAGGCGACACTCGCTGTCGAAATCGACGGTCGCAACAGTTATTGTGCACTGCGAGTCACACCTAACTCCACACGACTGGTCGGAAAAATTCGCAAACCGGACACCCTCGGTAGTGCAACACGGCCCCGAATGTGATGAAATGCACACCTGTTACGTCATTTTCCCGGAGGGGTCCTACAGTGCGCGAATATTCTGTGCCGGCGTCATTCACCATTCCCGACGATGCTTCGATGGCCGATACCGTTTTCCGGTACGAGAAGGAGTCCCCGAACCTCGTACCGTTCCAGCGTCTCGTCGGCGGAACCTGGACCGACGTCACCGCAGCGCAGTTCGCCAAGGAGGTCAAAGCCGTCGCCAAGGGCCTGATCGCCTCCGGCATCGAGCTGGGCGACCGCGTCGCGATCCTGTCGGCAACCCGCTACGAGTGGGTCGTCCTCGACTACGCCATCTGGACCGCAGGCGGCTGCACCGTCGCGATCTACGAGACCTCCGCAGCCGATCAGGCTCAGTGGATCCTCGAGGACTCCGCCACCAAACTGCTGATTCTCGAGACTCCCGCACATGCCGAGGCACTGAAGGAGGTCACCGAAGGCGCAGCAGACCTGCGCGAGGTGCTGCAGATCGACGCAGGCGCCATCGACGAACTGACCACCCGCGGTGCAGGCGTCAGCGACGAGGACCTCGACACCAGGCGTCACCAGGTGAAGGCGTCGGCGCCCGCAACGCTGATCTACACCTCCGGCACGACCGGTCGCCCCAAGGGTGTCCAGCTGACGCACGCCAACTTCTACGCCGAGGTGCAGGCCACACAGCTCGCTCTGCACGATTCGATGAAGGAGGGCAACCGCACCCTGATGTTCCTGCCGATGGCGCACGTGTTCGCGCGCGCTGTCTCCTTCGGCGCATTCGAGTCGAAGGCCACCATCGGCCACACCTCGGACATCACCACGCTGCTCGACCAGTTCGCGACGTTCAAGCCGGACTTCATCCTGTCCGTCCCGCGTGTGTTCGAGAAGGTCTACAACTCGGCCAAACAGAAAGCACACGACGGCGGCAAGGGCGGCATCTTCGACAAGGCCGCGGCCACCGCGATCGAGTGGAGCGAAGCCCAGGACAAAGGCGGCGCCGGACTGCTCCTGAACATCAAGCACACCGTGTTCGACAAGCTCGTCTACTCCAAGCTGCGCGCAGCACTCGGCGGCAACTGCGACCGCGCAATCTCCGGCGGCGCCCCCCTCGGCGCACGCCTCGGTCACTTCTTCCGCGGCGTGGGAATCCCCGTCTACGAGGGCTACGGCCTCACCGAGACCAGCGCGGCCATCACCGTCAACACCACCGCCGAGCAGCGCATCGGCAGCGTCGGCAAACCGCTCAACGGCCACGCCGCCAAGATCGCCGAGGACGGCGAACTTCTGCTCAAGGGCCCGGTCGTCTTCGGTGGCTACTGGCACAACGAGAAGGCGACTGCGGAGTCCATCGTCGACGGGTGGTTCCACACCGGCGACCTCGGTGCCATCGACCAGGACGGATACGTCTCCATCACCGGCCGAAAGAAGGAAATCATCGTCACGGCCGGCGGCAAGAACGTCGCACCTGCCGTGCTCGAGGACGCACTGCGCGCGCACGCCCTGATCAGCCAGACCCTCGTCGTCGGAGACGCCAAGCCGTTCATCGGCGCGCTTCTCACCCTCGATCCCGAAGCCCTGCCCGGGTGGAAGGAACGGCACAACCTCACCGACATCTCGTTCGAGGACCTGAAGAAGCACCCCGAACTGGTCGCCGAGATCGACAAGGCTGTCGCCGACGCCAACAAGAAGGTGTCCAACGCCGAGCAGATCAAGAAGTACAAGATCCTGGAGCAGGACTTCACCGTCGAATCGGGAGAACTGACCCCGACGATGAAGCTCAAGCGGAACATCATCCACCAGGAGCGCGGCTCGGAGATCGAGTCGATCTACGCCAAGTAGACAGTTTCTGCGTGTGGCGGGCGGACCCGGACCGGGCCGCCCGTCACACGTGTGTCAGGAGAAACTCCGCGGCTTCGAGCGAAACCGTCCGGTGAACCTTCTCGTGCAGTAGATCGTGGCCCGCGTCCTCGAATTCACGAAGGCGGGCGCCCGGCACGTTCGGGATCCACGACCGGACTGCGTCGATGGGCGCCATGCGGTCGTCGACACCGTGCATCGCCAGCAGCGGCAAGGTGGAATCGCTCAGATCGGTCGGCTTGCCCGTCGTCGACTTGGGAGTTCCGCACAGTACGACCGACGCGAAACCGTCCGGGTTCCTCCCGAGCGCAGAGATTGCCGTCGCGGCACCGAGCGAGTGGCCCATCAGCGCGACCGGGACACCCGAACGCTCGGAGCGTGCGATGTCCGCGAGCTGCAGGGCATTGTCGGCAAGACCGGTGATCTGCGACGCGTCGGACAACTCGCCCTCGGTCAGCCCGTGACCGACGTGATCGACCGCCCACACGTCGATGTTCTCGGTGTTCATGACGCGGGCGAACCGATGATAATTGCCGCTGTTCTGGCCCAAGCCGTGCAGAAACACCAGTACGAGACGGGGATGCGGCGTGGTCCAGGACCGATAGTGCACGGCCCCGGTGACTCCTTCGAAAAACGGCATTCGACTATTTTGCCTTCTCCACGGACCTGTCGCTGCATTCACCTACAGTTGGGCGCGTGTTCGTACTCGGTGATCAGGTCATCTACAGCGCCAGCGACCTGTCGGCCGCAGCCGAATGCGAATACGCATTGCTGCGCACCCTCGACGCCAAACTCGGCCGGACGAAGCCGGTCCCCACCGCACCCGACCCGATGCTGGAACGCACGTCGGAACTCGGATTCGCCCACGAACGACGCCAACTCGACGCGTTCCGGAAACGGTTCGGCGCGGGCGTGTCCATCATGCCGCGCCCCGAACGAACCATGCAGGGCCTCGCCGACGCGCACGCCGCCACCATCGAAACCGCGCTGTGGGGGTACGACGTCCTGTACCAGGCGACATTCTTCGACGGCCGGTTCCTCGGATTCTGCGACTTCCTCGTCAAGGAGGACGCGGGGTACTCCGTGTACGACACCAAGCTGTCCCGCCACGCACGCGTCCCGGCACTACTGCAACTCGCCGCCTACGCCGACGCACTCGGATCGAGCGGAATCGATGTCGCCGACACCCTGCACCTCATGCTGGGCGACGGAACGACCACAGACCACGCCCGGCGGAACCTACTCCCGATCTACCGTCGCCAACGTGCCCACCTCGAAGACATCCTCGACGAACACGTGCGCGACGGCGACGCCGTCGACTGGGCCGACCCTCGCTTCACCAAGTGCGGGCGCTGCGAGATGTGCGACGAGCAAGTCGTCGCACGGGACGACCTCCTCCTCGTCGCCGGATTGACCGGAGGCCACCGAGCGCATCTGCACGACGCCGACGTCACCACAACCGTCCAACTGGCATCCGGCGACGGCCCGATCGACGGCATCTCGGCTCGCATCCTCGGCAACCTGCGCGCGCAAGCAGGTCTGCAGATCACCCAGTCCGCAAGCGGCAGAACAGAGTACGAGATCTTCGACGCCGACGCGCTCGGCGCCATCCCCGAACCGAATCCCGGCGACATCTTCTTCGACTTCGAAGGCGACCCACTCTGGGCAGAACCAACCTCAGGAGCCGATCCGCGGGCTGCACTCACGGCAGGATCCACCGAGTGGGGCCTGGAATATCTGTTCGGCGTTCTCGACACCGACGGGCAGTTTCTTCCGTTGTGGGCGCACGACCGCGTACAGGAACGCCAGGCCCTGATCGACTTCCTCGCCTACGTCGTCGAACGCCGGAAACAATTTCCCGGCATGCACGTCTACCACTACGCCGCCTACGAGAAGACCGCGCTGCTCAGGCTCGCCGGGCGATACGGCGTCGGCGAGGAGGTCGTCGACGACCTCCTCCGCGACAACGTGCTCGTCGACCTCTACCCCGTCGTACGAGCATCGCTACGCATCGGCGAACGCTCCTACAGCATCAAGAAACTCGAACCCCTCTACATGCCCGCGGGTCGCGACGGCGACGTCACCAACGCCGCGGCGTCGATCGTCGAGTACGCCAACTGGTGCGACCTCCGAGATGAGGGCAGGACCGAGGAAGCCGATGCACTATTGAACGAGATCGCCGACTACAACCGCTACGACTGTGATTCCACTCTGAAACTACGAGACTGGCTGCTGGAGAGGGCTTCCGACGCAGGAATCCCACCCCGCCACGCGGCGGACATCGGCGCCGACACCGAGGAAGAAGCCACCCCGCTGGAAGAATCGCTCCGCGAATTCGCCGGACTCACCGGCGACAGGTCCGATCTCCAGCACGCCGTCGCACTCTACGGCGGATCCATCGGATACCACCGACGCGAACGAAAGCCGTTCTGGTGGGCACACTTCGACCGGTTGCAGAGCCCCGTCGACGAGTGGGCCGACGCCCCGGGCGTGTTCACCGTCGACTCGGCGGAAGCCGAGAGCGAATGGGCGAAGACCACGCCGCGGCAGAAGTTGCTGCGACGGCGACTGAGACTGACGGGCGCGGGAAACGTCGAGAAGTCGGTCCGGTTGCTCTACGACACACCCGCACCCGACGGTCTGGAACAGCCTCACCCGTCGTACCGGGCGTGCAGCCGAGGCGACCTGGTCGAGGCCGAGGACGACGTCGTCGTGATCGAGGAGAAGCTGACAGCAGGCGCGGACCCGTGGTCGGCGCTGCCGATGGCCGCAGCGCCGGTCTCACCCATCCCCACGGTCAGCATCGAAGCGGCGATCGTCACTGCCGCCGAGGAACTCGCGGCATCGTTGCCCGACCTCCCTGCAACGGCAGTCGCCGATCTGACATCACGGTCGGCTCCTCGCACGCGGTCCGGCTCCGGGCTTCCCGCCGTCGTCGGCAGCGACTACATCGGCGCGATCCTCGGCGCACTGACCGATCTCGACAACTCGTACCTCGCCGTGCAAGGACCACCCGGAACCGGCAAGACCTACACCGCGGCCGCGGTCATCTCCTCGCTCGTCCGCGATCACCACTGGCGTATCGGCGTTGTCGCACAGTCACATTCTGTGGTGGACAACCTGCTCGACGGGATCGTCCGCGCCGGGGTCCCCGAACAGCTCGTCGGCAAGAAGAAGGCGCCCGACGGCGTGACCGAGCTCGAGGAGGGCAAGTACCCGTCCTTCGTGGCCGACGCAGCGGAGGGTTGCGTCGTCGGCGGAACCGCCTGGGATTTCTCGCACACCACCCGCGTCGTCCCCGGATCGCTCGACCTGCTCGTCGTCGACGAAGCCGGACAATTCTCCCTGGCCAACACCATCGCCGTCGCAGGGTCCGCACGAAACCTGTTGCTACTGGGCGACCCTCAGCAACTCCCCCAGGTCAGCCAAGGAACACATCCGGAGCCCGTCGACGAGTCCGCGCTCGGATGGCTCGCCGCCGGGCATGGTGCACTTCCCGCCGACCGCGGCTACTTCCTCAGCCGCACCTGGCGCATGCACCCCGACCTGTGCGCACCGGTCTCCGCGTTGTCCTACGAGAACAAACTGTTCTCCAACGAGGACGCCACGTCCCGACGCGTCCTGGACGGCCTGCGACCCGGACTGCACACGGTGACCATCGACCACGACGCCAGAACCACCGAATCACCCGAAGAAGCAGAAGAAGTTCGTCGACAGATCGAGAAGATGGTCGGCCTGCCGTGGACCAACCCCGACACGCACTCCGGTCCCCGCCCACTCGAGCCGACCGACTTCATCGTCGTCGCCCCGTACAACGCCCAGGTCGCCTGCATCCGAGAGTCATTGGACCGCGCCGGACTGGCCGAGGTCCTCGTCGGAACCGTCGACAAGTTCCAAGGCAGACAAGCCGCAGTCGCCCTCCTGTCGATGACCGCATCGAACCTCGGTGACTCACCCCGCGGAGCGGGATTTCTGCTGTCCCGAAACCGGTTGAACGTGGCCCTCTCTCGCGGGCAATGGGCAGCAATGATCATCCAGTCCCGAACCCTCACCCACTACCTCCCCGCCACCCCCGACGGCCTGGACTCCCTCGGGGCGTTCATGGCGTTGACCGGATAGCAGCCGCTACGACGCCCTCGTCCAGGAGCCGATCGAACCGGCGATCGTGTCGGCAATGGCCGACGCGGTGATGACCAGCCCGTTGTTCAATCGAGGATCGAGCACAGCGGTCCTACCCTCGGCGACCGCAGGGAGCGCCTGCCATGTTCCCGCCGCACCGACAACCGCAGGGTCCGTCGTCTGGTGGAAGATGTAGTCCGCATCCGCCAGCGAGGACAGGTTCTCGAGCGACAGCTGCTGATTGCCTTTCTCGTCCGCGGGGTCGAAGTACAGCACGTCCAACCCGAGATCTCGGGCCACGGTGGTGCCGATCTGATTGGTCCACAAGTTGACGTAGCCCTTCGCGGCAGGTTCGCTCGTGACCAACGCAATCCTTCTGCCCACCAACGCGTCTCCCAGTTCGGAGCGCGCATCGGCGACGGTCGCATCGTAGGCGTCGAGCAGCACCGCTGCGTCCGATCCCCTCCCGAGAGCGTCGAACTGGCTCGACATCTGCGCTCGGAAATCCGGTTCGTTCACCTCGACCGGCAGCACGGGAGCAACCTGCGACAACAGCTCGTTGCCGTACCAGTCCAGCCGCCACCCGTTGGCGCGCATCACGATGAGATCGGGAGCGAGCGCTGAGACTTCCTCGATGCTCGGACCGTCCGGACCGCCGATGGACTGCACGTCCCTCCCTATCCGTCCGTCGTACTGACCGGCCGGAAGAGATCCCGGCGCGGCCGTGTTGCCCGTTGCGACAAGCGGATACCCGGCGAGCAGAGCGAACTCGAGGTCGCCACGACCCTCCATCACGACGACACGAGCAGGGTCTCGCGGAATTGTCGACTCGAATCCGTCACCTCGCACGGTCACCCTCGCCGCGGACTCCGAACTGTCCTGCGTGACCGACGATTCTGCGCGAGCGCACCCAGCCAAGCCCAGCAAGGACACACTCCCGACCATGAACGACCGTCGAGACAACCCATTCTTCAGATGCATTAGGCAATGCTAAGTTAATGCCTTCCCGGCCCCGACTTGCGTTCATATAGTTCGAGGCGACCCGGCTCCACAGACCGAGGCGACGCGCCTAGCCGAAGTTCTTGCCCTCGCCGCGGTACGTCGGGACCACGCTGACGCTGCCGTCGGAATCGACGACATGCAGCGTATCGACCCGCTCACACGGCTCTCCGGCCTTCGCGTTACGGAACCAGATGCGATCACCGATACGCGCACCGCTGGTGGCGACGGGAGTCTGCACCTCACCGGCGCCTTCGTTGCGCAGAAGCTTCAGCCCTCCCCGCAGGATTCCCTGCGCAGTTCGGGAGAGCGCCACCGGGGCGGGCAGACGCGACCTCGATGCCTGACCCGACGCGACGTATCCCCCACCGAACACCGTCGCGATCGTCGGCGTCGGCGTACGAACGACCGGCAACACGAAGTACAGCGCAGGCTCCGGCGTGAATGCCCGGTAGCGGTCGAACAACGTCGGCGCGAACAACCCCGACCCGGCCGTCACCTCGGTGACCGAGGACGCCGCGGAGCTGACTTCGAGCGACCCGGTGCCGCCGCTGTTGACCAGTTCCAGCGGGCCGACGGCATCGACGACCGCGTCGACAACCGTCGACCGGCGGGTCCGCAACTCTGCAGCCGACGCCTTCTTCATCAGCTCGACCACCGCGTTGGAATCCGGCAGTCCCGCGATCTGCGCCTCGTAGAACATGACACCGACAACCCGGAATCCTCGGTCCTTGGCCGTCCTCGCGAACGACGCCACCTGCGCAGGCTCCCGCAGCGGTGACCGTCGGACACCGAGGTGGATCGGCCCCAGACGAAGCGAGGCGTCGACGTCGATGCACACGCGCGGCCGAGGCCGATCCGAACCGGCGGCCTCGCGAATCACATCGAGATGGGCGGGATCGTCGATCATCAGCGTGATGCGCCCCGACAGCACCCGATCTCGGGTGATCTCCTCCAACGAGACCCTGTCCACCGTCGGATACCCGACCAGAACGTCCTCCGCCCCCGCCCTCGCCAACCAGATCGCCTCGGCCGGCGAGTAAGCCATGATTCCCTCGAACTGCTGTGCTGCAGTGAGATTCGGACCCAGCACACGCTCCAGAATCGCCCGGGAACGGACCGACTTGCTGGCGACACGAATCGGCGTCGACCCCGCCCGCCGCCGAAGATCAGCAGCGTTCGCGTCCAGAGCCCCCGCATCGACGACGGCGAACGGCGGCTCGAGATGCGCGGTGGCGTCGGCGAGAAGATTCAGAGAGGGCATACGGTCGGTCGGCACCCGGTCAGCTAACCACCGATCGCCCTCCCCGTCAGATTTCGACGGCCTTGCCTGCGATGACACCGGACAGATCGTCGAGTGCAGTGATCACTGCCATGTCGTCCCTGTCGACCAGCCACCGCAGAATCAGCCCGTCGACTGTGGCCATCCCGAAATGCGCGACGGCCGACGTCGGCTCCAGCCAGCGGGTGCCGGTGATCCGCGCGCACCTGTCCAGGAACGCGAACGTGTCGGTGTCGCGAATCCGGTATTGCCCGGATGCGATGGTCGCGGCGACCTCCGAGCCGAGCGCGCGGTGCCGAAGCAGATACGTCTTGATCTCGTAGGACAGCAATTGCCGATCGGCCGTCTCCTCCACGAGTGGCCAGATCGCCGTCAGACCGCTGTGCACCAACATCCGTAGCCCACGCACCCCGCCGACGTGACTCGGATGCTCGAACGCGGTGAACAGCGCCGCTGTGACATCGACCACCAAGCCCTCGCCCATGGCGATGACCAGATCTTCCTTGGATTCGAAGCAGTAGTAGACGGCTCCGCGGGGAACCGACGCCTCCTCGGCGACGGCACGGACCGTCAACGCGTCCACACCGACCCGTTCGGCTAGGTTCAACGCCGCGTGGACCAGGTGTGCACGCCGAGCATCGACGGGCAGCCGGGTCTGCATGCGTCCGATAGTAGGCCCGCGTGTCGGACCCGGTGGTCGGATTCCCTCGAGTGCCATAGTGGGTCGATGACGGGGCGCGAGTGGCGTAACTGGGCAGGCAACCAAGTCGCACATCCGGCGGATGTGGTGCGGCCGAGATCGGTGCAGGACGTGATACGGACTCTGCAGCGCGGGGCGACGGTGAAGTGCGTCGGCGCCGGGCACTCGTTCACGTCCATCGCGGTCACCGACGGGGTGCAGATGAGCCTGGACCTGATGCAGGGCATCGAGTCCGTACATCCCTTGCCCGACGGTTGTTCCGCCGTCACCGTCCTCGCGGGCACTCGCCTCCGCGCATTGTCGGCCGCGTTGTGGGATCTGGGTCTGGCGATGACGAACCTCGGCGACATCGACGAACAATCGATCGCCGGTGCACTCTCGACCGGTACTCACGGGACGGGACAGCGCTTCGGTGGCATCTCGACTCAGGTTCTCGCGCTGGAACTGGTGACCGCCGACGGCAGCATCGTGCACTGCTCCCGGGAGACCGAAACCGACGTGTTCGACGCCGCACGCGTCGGGCTCGGCGCTCTCGGAATCATCACGAAGGTGACGTTGCGATGCGAGCCCGCGTACGTGCTGCACGCTGCCGAAGCACCCGCGACGCTCGGTGGAACGCTCGACTCTCAGGCGTGGAACGACGCCGACCACTTCGAGTTCTACTGGTTCCCGCACACCGACCGCGTACTCACCAAAACGAACACGCGCGTGCCCGGTGACGCCACGAGGCCACTCTCTCGCCTGCGGGCGTTCGTCGACGACGACCTGCTCGCCAACCGGGCATTCGAGCTGGTCAACCGCGCCGTGACGCGATTCCCGTCGGCCATTCCGCGCGTCAACGCGTTGTCGTCCCGTGCGCTGTCCGCCCGCGAGTTCACCGATCGCAGCTACCGGGTGTTCGCGTCGACTCGCACCGTCAAATTCCGCGAGATGGAATACGCGGTCCCCGCGGACACGGTGGCGTCGGTGATACGGGAAATCGATCGGTGGCAACGATCGTCGGGATTGGTCGTCGCATTCCCCGTCGAGGTTCGCTTCGCAGCCTCCGACGACATCTGGCTCTCCACCGCCTACGGCCGCGGCACCGCCTACATCGCCGTGCATCAGTACCACCGCCGTGATCATCGCGACTACTTCGATGCCGTCGAAGCCATCGCCCGCAGCGTCGGGGGTCGCCCGCACTGGGGCAAGTTGCACTCGATGCGCGCCGACGATTTCGCCGAGATGTATCCGCGGTTCGAGGACTTCGTCGCGGTGCGCAACAGAATGGACCCGGACCGTATCTTCGGCAACGAGTATCTGCGCACCACCCTCCCTGAGTGAGTGGCGCCTATCTTGTAGTGATGATCGAAAAGCCACTCGCCGGGATCATCGCTGCCGGAGTTGTTCTCGGCGTCGGTGAACTCGTCGCCGTACCGTTCGGGCCGAACGCATCGCCCTTCTTCGCCGTCGGATCGGCCGTCGTCGACAACACCCCCGAAGCCGTACGCGAATGGACCATCGACACGTTCGGCACAGCCGACAAGACCGCCCTCTTCATCGGAATGGCACTGGTCATCGCTGCTATTGCAGCCGGAGCGGGCATGCTGCGTCGGCCACTCGGCGCCGTGCTCTTCGGTGTCCTGGGCGTGATCGGCGTGCTCGCCGCGGTCACTCGCTCGACCGCGACCCCGCTCACCGCGCTGCCGACGATCCTCGGCGTCGCAGCCGGCATCGTTGTCCTGAACGCCCTCCTGAAAACGAAGGACCCGGTCGCAGGTGGTGTATCCCGGCGCAGCTTTCTCCGACTCGCGCTCGCCGCAGGTGTGGTTGCCGTCGCCGCGGGAACGGCAGGCCGGTTGATCGGCCACGCACGCGATGTCACGGCCAACCGGCTCGGTTTCCGCCTCCCGGTACCGACTCCGCAGACCCCGATTCCCGACGGCGCCGACCTGCGGATCGACGGCTTGGCGTCCTACATCACCCCGAACGAGGACTTCTACCGCATCGACACTGCACTCGTGGTGCCGCAGGTGTCGTCCGAGGACTGGTCACTACGCATCCACGGGATGGTCGACCGTGAAATCGAGATCACGTTCGAGGACCTGATGTCGAGGCAAGCGGTGGAGCGGACGGTCACGCTGACGTGCGTGTCCAACATCGTCGGCGGTGACCTCGTCGGCAATGCGACGTGGATCGGCTACCCGCTGCGAGACTTCCTGGAGGAGGCCGGCATTCACGACGATGCGGACATGGTGCTGTCCTCCAGCCACGACGCCTTCACCGCCGGAACGCCGCTGGACGTGTTGCTCGACGGTAGGGACGCGCTGCTCGCCGTCGGCATGAACGGTCAACCGTTGCCCGTGGAACACGGATACCCGGCTCGTCTCGTCGTCCCGGGGCTGTACGGCTACGTGTCCGCGACCAAGTGGGTGACCGACCTCGAGATCACCCGCTTCGACAAGGCCAGCGCCTACTGGACCGACCGAGGCTGGGGCGAACGTGGACCCATCAAGACCGCATCACGTATCGACACCCCACGCTCGGGTGCCGCGGTCGACGCCGGCACCGTCGTGATCGCCGGAGTCGCCTGGCGCCAACACACCGGAATCTCCGGCGTCGACGTCCAGATCGACGACGGAAACTGGGTCGCCGCAACACTGTCCGAGGAGTACTCGACGGACACCTGGCGCCAGTGGACGTACCAGTGGGACGCGGCACCGGGCGACCACACCATCCGTGCACGAGCCACCGACGCCGACGGCGACATCCAGACCTCGATGACGGCCGACACCGTTCCCGACGGCGCCACCGGCTACCCGAAGGCGTTCGTCACCGTCAGATGAAGGACGCCTTGATCGAATTGTCGTACAGGATCTCTCGTTCGCGCTCGGTGAGACCCACCTGCTCGGTGAGCGCAGCGAAGTTGTCGTCCACGTAACCGCCGAAGTACGCCGGATCGTCGGAATTGACGGTAACCACCAGGCCACGCTCGATCATCTGCCGAATCGGATGGTCCTTCAGGTCGGGAATCACCTTGAGGCGAACATTCGACAGTGGGCACACCGTCAACGGAACCTCTTCGTCCACAAGACGATTCACCAACGCATCATCCTCGAGGCACCGCACACCGTGATCGATCCGCTCGACCTTCAGCAGATCCAGAGCCTCCCAGATGTACTCCGCCGGACCTTCCTCGCCCGCGTGCGCGACCACGTGCAAACCCTCGGCCCTGGCCTTGGCGAACACGTCCACGAACAGAGACGGCGGGAACCCCGCCTCCGCGGAATCCAGACCGAGACCGATGATCGGCGCCTTCATCGCCAGCAGATCATCCAGCAGCTTGTTCGCATGCAACACCGGCTTGTCCCGCAGAATCGACGCGATCAACCCACTCGTGACGCCGAACTCCCGCTCGCTCGACGCCGACGCCTCGGCCAACCCCTCGACGACAGCCTCCAACGGAACACCCCGATCCGTGTGCGCCTGCGGATCGAAGAAGATCTCCGCCCGCGTCACACCACCCGCCGCAGCCCGACGAAAGTACGCCCGCGCAAGATCGGCGAAATCCTCCGCCGTCCGCAACACCGACATGTTCGCGTAGTACAGATCCAGGAACGACTGCAGATCCGTGAACTCGTACAGCGCCTCCAACTCACCGATATCGCTGTACGGCAACGCAATACCGTTCCGCTCGGCGAACTCGAAGATCTGCGAAGGCTCCAAGGACCCTTCGATGTGCATGTGCAATTCTGCGAGGGGCAACGTGGTCATTGGAACCAGCTTACTTGCCTGTGTACGTCGCCTTACCCGGGCCGTTCTCGAGAAAACTCGCAACCGCCCCGCGAAGATCATCGGTCTCGAACAACGCCCCCGACACGTCCGACGTCACCTCGTCCGCATGAGCAACACCACCCGAACGCCACGCTGCCACAATCTTTTTGGTGGCAGCGTGAGCCACCGTCGGACCGGCGGCCAACCGCTCCACCAGGGAACGGGCATAGGCGTCGACATCGTCGTGGATGCTGTTGACGACGCCCCACTCCTTCAGGGTTGCCGCGTCGTAGAGATCACCCGTCATCACGAGCTCGCGCGCACGTCCGGAACCGGCGCGCTCGGCGAGACGCTGCGGGCCGCCCATGGACGGCGTGAGCCCGACGACGGTCTCGACCAGTCCGAACTTCGCTCTCGGCGACGCCACGATGATGTCGCAGGCAAGAGAGATCTCGAAGGCCGCGGTGAGAGTCAGGCCGTGCGCGGCATACACGACCGGGCACGGCAACGCCTCGAGCGGATGCGCGATCTGCGCGAAGAGCGTGCGCCACAGATCAGCGCCCTGCTGAGCGGTCAGCCCCTCGAAGACATGCACGTCCACCCCGGCCGAGTTGACCTTGCCCTCGGCGCGCAGCAGGACCGCGCGAGGCGGATCGGCGACGAGGGCGGCGACATCGGCCGCCACGGCGTCGAACATCGCTTGGTCGAACAGGTTGAGGGGGCCGTGGTCGAAGGTCAGCACTGCGACCTCGGCGCCGGCGTCGGTGGTGTACCGGACGAGGGACGTGGGTTGGTCAGCCATGACTGTCAGAGTGCCATACGCTGCCGAAGGCGAAGTTACCGGCGAGTATTGTGCAGACGAGAATTACCGTTACCGGAAGGAACACACATGAAGCGCTCCCTGTTCGAGGACGACCACGACGCGTTCCGCGAATCCGCCCGAGAATTCGTCACCCGCACGATCGCGCCCCGAGAAGAGAAGCTCATCGAGCAGCGCTTCATCGACCGTGACATCTGGCTCGAAGCCGGACGCAACGGCTTCCTCGGCCTCGAAGTACCGGAAGAGTACGGCGGCAGCGGCGCCGACGACTACCGATTCAACGCAGTCCTCGGCGAGGAACTCGCACGATCGAGCGCGGCGGTCGCGTCGTGCTTCGGGATCCACTACGACATCGTCGCGCCGTACCTCGTCAAGCTCACCACCGAGGAACAGAAGAAGCGCTGGCTCCCCGGGTTCTGCAGCGGTGAACTCCTCACCGCCATCGCGATGACGGAACCGTCCGGCGGATCGGACCTCGCCGCATTGAAGACCACCGCCGTCAAGGACGGCGACGACTTCATCATCAACGGTTCCAAGACGTTCATCACCAACGGCAACAGCGCCGACCTCGTCATCGTCGCTACCCGCACGACGCCCGAGAAGAAGGCCAAGGGCATCACGCTCTTCGCCGTCGAGAACGGCACCGAAGGCTTCTCTCGCGGCCGCAAACTCGACAAGGTCGGCCAGCCGGAATCCGACACCGCGGAACTCTTCTTCGAGAACGTCCGCGTGCCGTCGTCGAACATGATCGGCGAATTCGACGGTGGATTCATCCACATGATGCAGCTGCTGCCGCAGGAGCGCATCAGTTGCGCCGTGGCCAACCTCGGGCAGACACGGCCGATCCTGGAGGAAACCATCCAGTACGCCAAGGACCGCAAGGCATTCGGTCAGCCCATCGGATCACTGCAGTGGAACAAATTCCTGCTCGCCGAGCTGGTCACCAAACTCGATGTCGCACAGGCATTCGTGGACAACTGCATCGTCGCGCACGGCAAGGGCGAGCTCACCGCCATCGACGCGGCCAAGGCCAAGTGGTGGACGTCCCAGGTTCAGAACGAAATCCTGGACCACTGCGTGCAGCTGCACGGCGGCTACGGCTTCATGAACGAGTACCGCGCCGCCCGGGCATGGAAGGACGCCCGCGTCAGCAAGATCTGGGCCGGGTCGAACGAAATCATGAAAGAGCTCATCGGCCGCGATCTCGGGCTCTGACCTGTGTGAGTCGAAATGCTTGTGTGAGTGGAAATGTAGGCCCTGGGGCAGGAGCGGAGCCTGCGGAGCGACCCGATGGGACTGTCATTTCCACTCACATAGGCTTGAACGCAGGCCTGGCGTAGAACGAGACCGCCACCATGCCGAGCAGCAGCACGATGGCCGGCAGAATCAACGACTGCGCCATGGCCGTGGAGAACCCGTCACGGAGCATTTCCGGTACACGACCGCTGAACTCGTTGGCACCGGCCGCGTCGGAACCCGGAATTTCCACAGCCAACCGAGACTGGATGAGGGCGCCGATACCCGCACTGCCCAGGACCGATCCGATCATTCTCGTCGTGTTGTAGACACCGGCGCCTGCGCCTGCCTGAGACAGCGGGAGATTACGAGTCGCCGTGGCCGCCAACGGCGACCAGATCAACGCGTTCGCCACACCCATCAGCGCAATGGGAATCAGAAGCTTCCAGATTGCCGTGGTCGGCGTCATGAGTACGGCCAATGCGAGCAGCGATATCGCCAGCAACAACAAACCGGTGCCCGCGATGTAGCGGGGATGGGTTCGGTCCACGAGCTTTCCGACGTTCGGCGCCAGAGCCCCCGTCAGCACGGCCATCGGAACGAACAGGATGGCAGAGCGCGTCGGGCTCAGTCCGGTCACACTCTGCGCATAGAACATGAACGGCAACATCATTCCGGCCGTCGCGAAACCCATTGCGGCGATACCGATGTTGGACAGCGAAAAATTACGATCCTTGAACAGCGCCAGTGGAACCAGCGGCTCGTTGCGGTTCTTGGCCTGCCAGTACACGAACACCGCGAAGACCACTGTCCCGGCGGCGATCAACGACCAGACGCGGCCGTCCCAGTCGAACCGCTGCCCCTCCTGAATCCCGAACACGATGGCGAACAACGCCATCGCGCTGAGCACCACACCGAGGATGTCGAACTTGTGCTCGTTGGTCGGCAACACCGGAACGAACCTCAGCGCCAACACGATGGCGACGACCCCCACCGGCACGTTGATGAAGAAGATCCACTCCCACCCGAGCGAATCGACGAGCACGCCGCCGAGAATCGGCCCGACGAGCGTCGCGACCCCGGCCACCGCACCCCAGGCGCCCATCGCCGTCCCGCGCTTGTCCGCAGGGAAGATTCGCGTGATGACCGCCATGGTCTGCGGGGTGATCATCGCTGCGCCCACACCCTGCACCGCACGAGCCGCGATCAACATCTCGATCGAACCCGACAGACCACACCACACCGACGCCAGGGTGAACACCACAAGGCCCGCGATGTAGAGATTCCGAGGTCCGAACCGATCCCCGAGCCGACCGGTCACCAAAAGCGGTACGGCATAAGCCAACAGGTACGCACTGGTCACCCAGATGACATTGTTGATATCGGTCTGCAAACCGTCGAGAATCGCCGGCTGCGCCACCGCGACAATCGTCGTGTCGACGAGAATCATGAAAAAGCCGAGACACAGCGCCCACAGCGCAGGCCACGGCTTGATCTCGACCGGCGCACTCTGCGTCGTCATCGTCTGTCCCCCGTCGGTTCATCGCCTGAGGTGACCGAACGTGACGTTCGGTCACTTGGAGTGACCGAACGGTTCATTCGGTCCCCGATGACAATGCCACCACAGCGAAGTCGGCACGCAAAGAGGCCGGGCACTCGGAGCGAACTCCGTGTGCCCGGCCTCTTCGGGTACCTGAACTGAAGACAGCGTCAAGCCGTCAGCAATTTCGGGTGGCGATCCTCGAGGGGATCAGATAGCGCGAACGCCCGTTGCCTGAGGACCCTTCTGGCCCTGTCCAACCTCGAACTCCACGCGCTGACCCTCGTCGAGCGTCTTGAAGCCAGATCCCTGGATCTCCGAGTAGTGAACGAACACGTCAGGTCCGCCACCATCCTGCTCGATGAAGCCGAAGCCCTTTTCGCCGTTGAACCACTTAACACTGCCCTGCGTCATACCGTAAACCTTCTGTAAGCGAGCTAGCCCTTCACGTCGAAGCACTAATCTCACTGGCGATACTGCCATTGATCACGCGATTGCGAAACAGCGGGGCAGAAAAAGTCCAATAGCTTGATTTTCCCGAGCACCCGATAGCCTCGATTCGGTGGATTCACATCATCACGACATCATCCGCCTCGCGTGGTCCAGGCACTTCGACCTCGGCGATTCCGCGTTTCGGCCCGGTGTTCGCCACGTGCACTCCGACGAGAATGCGACCTCCGTCACATTTGTTCGTCTCGGTGACTCCAGCGCACTGATCGGGCCCGCGTCGGCACTGACCGCGGCGGCGACGATGTCCGACGACGAGCTGACCGGCGGACGCCTGAGGGAACTCGCTTCCGGTCGCACATCCGGCCCGATCGTGTTGTCGTACGCCGACGATGCCGGCACCACCATCGACCGCCACGATCCACTGATCTCGCACGAACGCGCACACGTCGACAGTCTCGAATCCGCCTGTGCGCCCGACGACGTGATCGCTGCCGACCTCGCGCACAAGCAGTCGTGGTTCACCCTTCTCGGCGACGACGCACCTGTGGACGCAGCCACGCCGCTCGCGAGTGCGGGCTACGCGGAATGGCAAGGACTTCTCGGCGACGTCGGGGTACTCACCGCCCCTGATGCCCGACGCCAGGGCAACGGCCAGGTCGTGTCGCGCCTCGCCACCAACGAAGCGTTCGACGAAGGAATGATCCCGCAGTGGCGGTGCCACGCCGACAACGTCGTTGCCCGACGGCTCGGCGCGAGACTGGGTTTCGAAGAGTGGGGTGCGCTGGTGTCGATCGAAGTAGGTTGAAGGTATGAGTTATGTGGAGAACGGCAAGGAATTCACCCGCGACACCAACTACATCGAAACCCGCATCACCGCGGACGGCCGCGACGGGTATCCGGTCGAGCCGGGCAGATATCGACTGGTCGCTGCCCGCGCGTGCCCGTGGGCTCACCGCTCGATCATCGTCCGTCGACTTCTCGGCCTCGAAGACGTGCTGTCGCTCGGCATTCCAGGTCCGACGCACGATCCACGCAGTTGGAACTTCGACGAGGAACCCGGGGGCGTCGACCCGGTCCTGAACATCCCCCGGCTGCAGGACGCCTACTTCGCACGGTTCCCCGACTACCCGCGCGGCATCACCGTGCCGGCGATCGTCGAGATCGCCACAGGACAGGTCGTCACCAACAACTTCCCGCAGATCACCCTCGATCTCGAGACCGAGTGGACGCAGCACCACCGCGACGGCGCCCCCGACCTGTACCCGCAGGCGCTTCGATCCGAGATCGACGAAGTCTCCAAGCGCGTGTTCACCGAGGTCAACAACGGCGTCTACCGCTGCGGATTCGCCGGGTCACAGGAGGCGTACAACGATGCGTACGACAGGCTGTTCACTGCACTGGATTGGTTGACCGGGCGGCTGAGCGAGCAGCGCTACCTCGTCGGAGACACCATCACCGAGGCCGACGTCCGCCTGTTCACCACACTCGTGCGGTTCGACGCCGTCTATCACGGCCACTTCAAATGCAACCGCAGCAAGCTCACGGAGATCCCGGTGCTCTGGAACTACGCCCGGGACCTGTTCCAGACGCCGGGCTTCGGAGACACCGTCGACTTCGACCACATCAAGAGGCACTACTACGTGGTGCACACCGACATCAATCCCACGTCGATCGTGCCCAAAGGACCGGATCTGCACGGCTGGCTCGAACCGCACGGCCGTGAATCACTCGGTGGACGTCCCTTCGGGGACGGAACCCCGCCTCCCCCGCCTCGCACCGAGGAGCTCGTTCCCGCCGATCACTGGGTTCCGGCGTAGGTTCCGAAACTCCACAGCACACCCTCGGGGTCGCGGCACGTGAAGCCGCGGCTTCCGTAGTCCTCCTCCCGAAGCCCCTGGACGACGACGCCACCTGCCGCCACGACGCGATCGTGAATCTCGTCGGGGTGGTCGGTGACGACATAGGCAGAGCCCACTCCAGCAGGTAGATCGGATATCGCGCTGTCCGGTCGGGCCTGGAGTGGAGCCTGCGGAACGACCCGACTTGCACTGCCGAGCATCACGCCGCCGCCTTCGGGCCAGCGGAGTTCGGCGTGTTCGACGACGTCGCCGTCGCCATATACGGCGGCCTCGGCGAACCCGAGGACGTCGACGAGGAACGTGATTGCCGCGCGGGCGTCCCGGTAGCGGAAACAAGGCCAGACTGTCGTGGATGTCATGGCCACAGCATGCTCGGATCAGACGTCGTCATCTTGTACGAATGCGAACTTCTCTTCCCGACGCCACCGCGACGGCGCCATCCCGGCGAACTCGCGCCACTCCCGCGCCATGTGTGCCTGGTCGTAGTACCCGCACTGTGCGGCGATGTCGGCGAGGGGAGGAATCGTCTCGCGTCGCAGAAGTCGATGAGATGCATCGAAACGCGCGATCCGCGCCGCGTCCTTCGGCCCGACGCCGAACTCCGCCGTGAACCGGTTGATCAGGTGCCGTCGACTCCACCCGATTTCCCGCGCCACATCCCCGACGCGTGCCGATCCACCGTTCTCCACCAGCAGACGCCAGGCTTCGGTCAACGTCGGATCGATCGCGCTCGCCACCAACACACGGCCGAGGATCTCGTCGAGCACATCGAAGCGTCGATCCCAGTCCGACTCGGCGGACACACGCTCGACCATCTCGGCGGCCTGGGGCAGCACCTCCGACAGATCGACCATCCATTCCCCCAAAGCCGACGTCGGCACTCCGAACAGCGCGCGCGACCCCGCAGGCGTCAACGACAACTGGATCCCGTGTTGATTGCCGTCGTGCGCAATCGTCACGGGCTCGGCCGAAATGCCACTGGCCAACGTCTCGAACGCACAGGACCCCTGCCGCGGAGAATCCGCGATCTCGAGCTTCGACTCGATCGACACGATGACCGTCAACGCCGGACTCGGCATGCCCACATGCTCGCCCGGCTCGAAACCGGCAAGCCGATATCCGTCGTACGACGAGACGTACGGCCGAAGCCGGCCGGCAGGACGCCGTCGCGCACCATCGGAAACACAGCCCATTCACGCAGGGTAGAACCGTGAGCGAACGGGTAGCAATGGGTCGGGGCCGGGAAACCGGTACGACGAGCAGATCGGGAGCGCCGGTGGCGAAGAAGAGCAACGACCAGGTCGACACCATCAAGGAAGGCGGGCGTCTCGAGAAATCGCTCGTCAAGATCCTCGACAACGCATCGCGCCTGCAGGGGCCCGCCGTCGAGAAGTACGTCGCACACATGCGTCGGGCACACCCGAACGACACGCCTGCACAGCTGATCGAGCGTCTGGAGAACCGCTTCCTCCTCGCCGTCACCGGCAGTGGCAGCGCCGTCGGCGGAGCGGCCGCGGTACCGGGGGTCGGCACCGTCGCGTCGATCGCCGCCGTGGGCGCCGAGACCGCATTCTTCATCGAATCGTCCGCGCTGCTGACATTGTCGGTCGCATCGGTGCACGGCATTCCGGTGCACGATCACCAACAACGACGCGCGCTGGTCCTGTCGGTGGCGCTGGGTGAATCCGGCATGCAGATCGTCCAGAAGACCGTCGGCAGCTCCGCGAAGAACTGGGGCCCGCTCGTCACATCGCGAATTCCCGGTGGCGCGATGACGAACATGAACAAGTCCCTCGTCAAGAAATTCGTCCAGAAGTACCTGGCCAAGCGCAGTGCACTGCTGTTCGGCAAACTTCTGCCCGCAGGAATCGGCGCCGTGATCGGCGGCGCAGGAAACCGCGTCATCGGCAAGGGCGTCATCCGCAACGCCCGCGAAGCCTTCGGACCGGCACCGAAGATGTGGCCCGAAGGCGCCGTCATCGACGCGGACCCGATCGACGGAATTCTCGAGCAGTGACTCGGCGTTGGGACACCATATGACCACCGACACACCTGAGCAGCGCACACCCGATCTGGGCACACCCGATTTGGGCACACTCGGAATCTGGCGGCACTACTCCGGCATCCCGCCGGAACTGGCCCGCATCATCGAATCCAGCGGCTACGGCACGATCTGGCTCGGTGGCTCGCCGCCGGCAGACCTGACCTCGGCCGAGGAGATCCTCGACGCCACCGAGTCCATCGTCGTTGCCACCGGCATCGTCAACATCTGGTCCGCCGCCGCGCCCGACGTGGCCGAGTCCTACCACCGCATCGAGAAGAAGCATCCCGGTCGATTCCTCCTCGGCATCGGTGCCGGGCATCCCGAAGCGACGCAGGAGTACCAGAAGCCGTACGACGCACTGGTCAACTATCTCGACGCCCTCGACGACGGCGGCGTCCCCGAGTCCCGACGCGTACTCGCCGCCCTCGGTCCGAAGGTGCTGAAACTGTCGGCCGATCGAAGCGCAGGCGCTCACCCGTACCTGACGACGCCCGAGCACACCGCCGAAGCCCGCGAGATCCTCGGCCCGGACAAAATCCTCGCGCCCGAACACAAGGCAGTGCTCGAATCCGATGCGGAGAAGGCTCGGGAGATCGGGCGGCCGCCCGTCAACAATCCCTACCTGCACCTGGTGAACTACGTGAACAACCTGAAGCGTCTCGGGTACTCCGCGGACGAGATCGGCGACGGCGGCAGCGATCGTCTCATCGACGCCTTGGTCGCACACGGAGACGCGGACGCCATCGCTTCCCGGCTCCGTCAGCACCTCGACGCGGGCGCCTCGCACGTCACGCTGCACTCGCTACCCGACGACGGCGACCCGTCGGTGATCTACCGGGAAGTGGCCGCGGCATTTCTGTGAAGCACGTGCTCCCCTGACCGACGTGTGAACCCGTAACCTCGTACCGGGCCGGATCTTCCGGCCCGGTACTTCACGTCGGCCCGGGGGACACGCACACATGACGTACGGCTTCGGCAACGCACTGGAAGCGCACGGACTGACCAAGAACTTCGGTACCGTCCGCGCGGTGTCGGATCTGTCCTTCGCCGTGCCCCGCGGCTCCATCACCGGCTTTCTCGGCCCCAACGGATCCGGCAAGACCACCACCCTTCGATTACTGCTCGGTCTCGCGAAACCCACCACAGGAATCGGACTCGTCACCGGTGTCCCGTTCTCCGAACTCGTCGACCCGGCCCGTACCGTCGGCGCGGTACTCGACTCGCGCAGCCTGCATCCCAAGCGAACTGCCATCGGTCACCTCGGCATCTTCGCGTCGGCGATCGGTGTCCCCGACTCACGTGCCGCGGACGTCCTCCACCTCGTCGGACTCAGCGACACCGCAAAACGCCAGGTCGGCGGCTTCTCCCTGGGAATGCGGCAACGACTGGCCCTCGCCACCGCGCTGCTCGGCGACCCCGAGATCCTCGTACTCGACGAACCGGCCAACGGACTCGACCCCGAAGGCATCGCCTGGCTCCGCGACTTCCTGAAGTCCTACACGGCCGGCGGCAGGACCGTGCTGATCTCCAGCCATCTCCTGCGCGAGGTCGAGGCCACCGTCGACAACCTCGTCATCGTCAGTGCAGGGTCGCTCGTCTACCAGGGCAGCATCGAACAACTGCGCTCCTCACGACCCAACCGGATCCTCGTCGCGGTATCCGATCCCGCAACCCTCGCCCTCGCCCTCGCGTCGAACGGCATCACCAACACACAACTCCTTCCCGACGGCCGTCTCGGAGTCGCCGGCGCCGACGCGGACACCGTGCGCCGCATCGCCGTGGCAGCCGAGGTCACGGTCTTCGGAACCAGCAGCGAACACGTCGACCTCGAGCAGGTCTTTCTCTCCATGACGGCCGGGCAGTACGCGGCAGCACCGAGCCACCCACCACAGCACGCGGGTTACCCGCCACCCGGCTACGGACAACCGCCACCCGGCTACGGACAACCGCAGCCCGGCTACTGGCCGCCCGCTGCACAACCGTCTCCGTGGGAAGGTGACCGACGATGAGCACTGTCCTCACCTCGGAAATTCGCAAGGTCACCACCCTGAAGTTCTGGTGGGCCCTGGCACTACCGCCGGTGTTCGTCGGCATCGGCGCCACCGCCATCTCCTCGGCGGTCGGCAAGGGCATGAGCGACATCACCGGCAGCGAGATGAACGAAGTGGTCCTCGCCGGGCTCTTCGTCGCCCTCGGTGCGGCAACACTGTTCGGGTCCGTGTTCTCGGCGATCAACGCCGGAACGGAGTTTCGCCACGACACGATCACGACGTCGTTCCTGTCCGCGCGTGGGCGCGATCGGGTCATCGGCGCCAAAGTGCTCGTGACGGCACTCTTCGCGTTGGGATACGGGCTGGTGGTCTCCATCCTGACCATTCTGTGCATGCTCGCGTTCACCGCCGGAGACTTCACACTGAACGGCGACGTCTTCGGCTACATCGCAGCAGGACTGTTCGTCGTCGTGATGTGGTCGCTCATCGGATCCGGTCTCGGGCTGCTGTTCGGTTCACCCACCTGGCCGTCGATCGCCATCGTCGCCTGGTTCCCCGTCGGTGAACTGGTTGTCCTCGGCATTCTCTCCGGCCTCGGCCTCGTCGGGTTCTGGCAGATCGCACCCGGATCTCTGACGCTGTCCACCGTCGTCGCGTGGAACCTCGACGACGGCAACGGCTTGGCAGAGTGGCCGTGGGCGCCCATCGGCCTGGCGCTGTGGGCCGCACTGATCGTCGTTGCCGGGTGGCTGCGGACCCGGGAGCGTGACATCAGCTGATCGCCTGTCGGAGGTGCGGACTACCGTTCGCTATCGATGAGTGAATCCTGGATACGTCGGCTCGTAGCGCAGTGCTGGGTGCACCGACGCACCGCCGTGGGCGCGTTGGCCGTCACGATGATCGCCGCCGTCATCGACATCTCGTTTCCGTTGCTGACACGGATCGCCATCGACGACGCCTCTGCCGGTGCGGGCGAGACCATCATGTGGGTCGCCCTCGCGATCGGCGGCCTGGCCGTGGTCCGGTTCGGATGCCAGTTCGGCCGACGACTCCTCGCCGGTCGCCTTTCGGTCGACGTACAACACGACCTGCGCCTCGGCCTGCTCTCCTCCCTGCAACGCCTCGACGGCCGCAAACAGGACGAAATCCGCACCGGCCAAGTGGTGTCCCGGTCCATCACCGACCTACAGCTGGTGCAGGGCCTCCTCGCCATGGTTCCGCTGTCCGCGGGCGCGCTCCTGCAATTCGTCCTCGCACTCGTGGTGATGGCGTACCTGTCCCCGCTCCTCACCGTCGTCGCGCTGGCGATCGTCCCCGCCGTCACGTTGGTCGTGTACAAAGTCCGACCGAAGCAGTTCGCCGCCACCTGGTCGGCCCAACAACGCGCCGCCGACCTGGCCCAACACGTCGAGGAAACCGTCACCGGTGTCCGCGTCGTCAAAGGCTTCGGACAGGAAGGACGCGCCGTCGATCGGCTGGAGAACCTGTCCCGCACCCTGTTCGCCGAGCGGATGAGATCAGCGAAGATCAACGCCCGGCTCGCCCCTTCCATGGCCGCAATCCCCCAGCTCGGCCTCGTCGGCGTCATCGCGCTCGGCGGCTACCTCGCACTGCACGGCCACATCACCGTCGGCACGTTCCTGGCCTTCGCCACCTACGTCGCGACCCTGTCCGCAGTCACCCGCACTCTGTCCTCCGTCGTCATCCTCGCGCAGCTCTCTCGCGCCGCAGTCGAGCGTGTCTACGACGTCATCGACACCCACCCATCCGTACCCGAGCCGCCGCACCCCATCGCCCTCCCCGACGGCCCCCTCGGTATCGACCTGTCCGCCGTCACCTTCGGTTTCGAGCCCGAACGCGACGTACTCCGATCCTTCGATCTCGCCGTCGCACCAGGTGAGAGCGTCGCCGTCGTCGGGCACGCAGGGTCGGGCAAGACAGCACTGTCGTTGCTTCTGCCACGCTTCTACAGTCCGCGCTCGGGCTCCGTCGCCCTCACCTCGACCGGCGAGGGCGCCGCGCGAATCGACGTGGCCGACGTCAGCGCCGAGCATCTCCGCGAAGCAGTCGGCCTCGTGTTCGACGAGCCGTTCCTGTTCTCCGACACCATCGCAGCCAACATCGCCCTCGGCCGTCCCGACGCCACCGCCGAGGAAATACACGACGCCGCCGTACTCGCCGAAGCAGCCGAGTTCATCTCCGAACTCCCCGACGGCTACGACTCCGTGGTCGGCGAACGCGGCCTCACCCTGTCCGGCGGCCAACGACAACGCATAGCGCTGGCCCGGGCTCTGCTCACCGACCCGCGAGTTCTCGTCCTCGACGACGCAACCTCCGCTGTCGACGCGACAACCGAGGCCAAGATCTTCGACGCACTCCGGCGTCGACCACGGCGCACCACCATCGTCCTCGCGCACCGCCGATCCACGCTGACCCTCGCCGACCGAGTCGCCGTACTCGACGACGGCCGAGTCATCGACATCGGAACCGTCGACCAACTCGACGCGCGATGTCCACTGTTCCGCGAACTGCTCTCCAACGACCAGAAAGCCGACGACGGCGCTACCGACGCTTCCGCGTCTGCGAACCCGCACCGCAACGAGCTGTGGCCCGACACCGAGCCTGCACTTGCGGGCACGGCGGCTACGACGTCCGGCACACCACAGAGCGCGGGCAGACCCACCGGCGGCGGAGGCGGCGGTCAGATCGCCGGGGCCCTCGGAAGTGTCGCGGCCACCCCCGAGCTCAGGGACGCCGTCGACGCCCTTCCCCCAGCTACCGAAATGCCGCCCACGCCCAGCGACGTACGCGCCCCGGACACCGACTTCCGGCTGTCACGGCTCCTCACGCCGGTACGCACACTCCTCGTAGCCGTCGTCGTCCTGCTCGCGCTCGACTCCCTCGCGTCGATCGCGTTTCCATCCATCGTTCGTTTCGCCGTCGACGACGGAGTCTCCCGCGCCGACACGGGCGCCCTCTGGACAGCCACCGCGACAGGCGTGTTCCTCGCGGTCGCCGGGTGGTTCGTCATCGCAGCCACCACGGTCATCACCGCCAGAGCAGGCGAACGCGTGCTGTTCGGGTTACGGGTCAAGAGCTACGCGCACATCCAGCGCCTCGGACTCGACTACTACGAGCGGGAACTGTCCGGCCGCATCATGACCAGAATGACGACGGACGTCGACGCACTGTCCACCTTCATACAGACCGGGGCGTCCACGGCAGTAGTCAGCCTCGTGACCGTCGTCGGCATCGCCACGGCCCTGCTGATCACCGACCTGCCTCTCGGACTCGTCGCGCTGGCAGTCGTACCTCCTCTCATCATCGCGACCGTCGTGTTCAAGCGGATCTCCTCCGCCGCGTACACCGAGTCCAGGGAAAGAATCTCCGCGGTCAACGCCGACTTCCAGGAGAACATCGCCGGTCTGCGCTCCGCACAGGCCTACCGCCGAGAACAGTTCGCCGCCGACAGGTTCGCCGAGCGAGCCGACCTGTATCGCGCAAGCCGGATGCGTTCTCAGCGCGCGATCTCGGTGTACTTCCCCTTCATCACGTTCCTGTCCGACGCCGCACTCGCGCTCGTCGTGTTCGTCGGTGCTCACCAGGTCGCCTCCGGGTCGACCTCCGCCGGAACCCTCGTCGCGTTCGTGCTCTACCTCGGCCTGCTGTTCGGGCCCATCCAGCAACTGTCCCAAGTGTTCGACGGCTACCAGCAAGCCAGCGTCGGGGTACGGAGAATCGGCGACCTCCTGCGCACCCCCAGTTCCATCGAAGCAGCGACGACCGGAGCTGCCACACGCATTCCCGACGGCCGACTCAGAACCGACATCGCCTTCGACGAAGTCGGCTTCCGCTATGCCGGGGCAGACACCGAAGCACTCAGTGAGGTCAATCTCACAATCCCCCGTGGAGCAACCGTCGCCCTCGTCGGAGAGACCGGCGCGGGCAAGTCCACCATCGTCAAACTCCTCGCCCGGTTCTACGACCCGACTTCCGGATCGGTACGCGTCGGCGGCACCGATCTCCGCGACTATTCACTCGCCGAATACCGCGGCAGGCTCGGCGTCGTCCCGCAGGAAGCGCACCTCTTCACCGGCGACGTCGCGTCGAACATCGCCTTCGGCAAACCCGACGCAACACGCGAGGAGATCGAAGCAGCGGCCCGCGCCGTCGGCGCACTGGAGGCCATCGCCGCACTTCGAGGCGGTATGCGCCAACCCGTCGGCGAACGTGGTCAAGGCCTGTCCGCCGGGCAGAGGCAGCTGATCGCGCTGGCCCGAGCCGAGCTGGTGGACCCCGACCTGATGCTCCTCGACGAGGCGACCGCGACACTCGATCCCGCGACCGAACGCACGGTTCTCGACGCCAGCACGCGGGTGCTGCGTGCACGAACGTCCGTCGTCGTCGCGCACCGATTGGCGACGGCGGCACGCGCCGACATGATCGTCGTGGTCGACCACGGCCGGATCGTCGAGACCGGGACTCACGACGATCTGAGATCCCGCGGCGGGTATTACGCACGCTTGTGGGATGCGGCCGAAACGCGCGGCGGGAATAATTCGATAAGCACAGGAGTCGTCAGCAACGAGGTTGACAGTTACTCGTGAGTACATACCACAGCCACGTCCCGGACGTCCGCGCTCCCCGGATGAGGTCTACCCTGGATGTGTACGCGCGTGTGATCGGGAACGAAGAGAAGAAGCGAGGCGAACTACTGCCGTGAGCAGCAGCTCCACTACCCAATTCGGACAAAATCAATGGCTGGTCGACGAGATGTACCAGCGATTCAAGGACGACCCGTCATCGGTCGACGCAAGCTGGCACGAATTCCTCACCGACTACGACCCGGACGCGCCGGCAGGTGACGAGGCCGCGCCGGTTCCGAACGGAAGTGCAGGAAGCGGCTCGGCGAGCTCCGGGAAGTCGACGAGCTCCAGCAGCTCCAACGGCACGAGCTCCAACGGCAACGGTGCGCCCACGAAGTCCGAGGCCCCGGCAGCGAAGGCTGCGCCCAAGGCCCCGGCAGCCAAGGCCGACGCCCCGAAATCCGCAACGCCGAAGGCAGCTGCCGAGAAGCCTGCGCCCACCGCGAAGCCCGCGACCTCCAAG
The DNA here is from genome assembly GCF_002259345.1 of Rhodococcus sp. 06-156-4. NCBI lineage: Bacteria > Bacillati > Actinomycetota > Actinomycetes > Mycobacteriales > Nocardiaceae > Rhodococcus > Rhodococcus sp. 06-156-4. The sequence continues at coordinate 80,334 of NZ_NPGB01000039.1, forward strand.
GCGGCAGGTGCGGCACCGTCCGCTCCCGCAGCCAAGCCCGCTGCAGCCGCCCCCGCGGCCGAGGCATCGTCCAAGGTCCTCCGCGGCGCCGCTGCTGCCGTCGCGAAGAACATGTCGGCCTCACTGCAGATCCCCACGGCGACCAGCGTCCGCGCTATCCCGGCCAAGCTCATGGTCGACAACCGCCTCGTGATCAACAACCACCTCGCACGCACGCGGGGCGGAAAGATCTCGTTCACGCACCTCCTCGGCTACGCCATCGTGCAGGCCGTCAAGGCGTTCCCCAACATGAACCGGCACTTCGCCGAGGTCGACGGCAAGCCCAACGCAGTCACCCCGGCGTCGACCAACCTCGGCCTCGCGATCGACCTGCCCGGCAAGGACGGAAACCGCTCCCTCGTCGTCGCCGCCATCAAGAACACGAACGAGCACTCGTTCACGCAGTTCTACAACGCCTACGAGGACATCGTCCGGCGTGCCCGTGACGGCAAGCTCACCGGCGACGACTTCCAGGGCGTCACGATCTCGCTGACCAACCCCGGCGGCATCGGAACCGTGCACTCCGTTCCTCGCCTGATGAACGGCCAGGGCGCCATCATCGGCGCAGGAGCCATGGAGTACCCCGCCGAGTTCCAGGGCTCGTCCGACGAGCGCCTCGCGGAACTGGGCGTCGGCAAGCTCATGACGCTGACCTCGACGTACGACCACCGCATCATCCAGGGTGCAGAGTCCGGCGACTTCCTCCGCACGATCCACAACCTGCTGATCAGCGACGAGTTCTACGACGAGATCTTCCATTCGCTGAAGATCCCGTACGAGCCCATCCGCTGGCGCAAGGATCTGCCCGAGGGCACCGTCGACAAGAACACCCGCGTTCTCGAGCTCATCGCGGCGTACCGGAACCGCGGTCACCTGATGGCCGACACGGATCCGTTGCAGTTCACCAAGGACAAGTTCCGGATGCACCCGGACCTCGACGTGATCAGCCACGACCTGACGCTGTGGGACCTCGACCGTGAATTCAAGGTCGGCGGATTCCACGGCAAGGACAAGATGAAGCTGCGGGACGTGCTGAGCGTTCTGCGCGACTCGTACTGCCGCCACGTCGGCGTCGAGTACACCCACATCCTCGAGACCGACCAGGTTGCCTGGCTGCAGGAGCGCGTCGAGGCCACGCACGTCAAACCGACTGTGGCACAGCAGAAGTACATCCTGAGCAAGCTCAATGCCGCCGAGGCATTCGAGACCTTCCTGCAGACCAAGTACGTCGGCCAGAAGCGATTCTCGCTCGAAGGCGCCGAGTCCGTCATCCCGATGATGGACGCCGTCATCGACCAGAGCGCCGAGCACGCCCTCGACGAGGTCGTCATCGGTATGCCGCACCGCGGTCGACTGAACGTGCTGGCCAACATCGTCGGCAAGCCGTACTCGAAGATCTTCACCGAGTTCGAGGGCAACATGAACCCGGCAGCCGCACACGGCTCCGGCGACGTGAAGTACCACCTCGGCGCCGAAGGCACCTACATCCAGATGTTCGGCGAGAACGACATCGCCGTGTCGCTGACCGCGAACCCGTCGCACCTCGAGGCCGTCGACCCGGTCCTCGAAGGCCTCGTTCGCGCCAAGCAGGACCTTCTGGACAAGGGACCGGGCGAAGGTGGCTTCTCGGTTCTGCCGCTCATGCTCCACGGCGACGCGGCCTTCGCAGGCCAAGGCGTCGTGGCCGAGACGCTGAACCTCGCACAGCTGCGCGGCTACCGCACCGGCGGCACCGTGCACATCGTCGTCAACAACCAGGTCGGCTTCACCACCGCACCCGAGCACTCCCGTTCCTCGGAGTACTGCACCGACGTGGCGAAGATGATCGGCGCGCCGATCTTCCACGTCAACGGCGACGACCCCGAGGCATGCGTCCGCGTTGCACAGCTCGCCGTCGACTTCCGCGAGAAGTTCAACAAGGACGTCGTCATCGACATGATCTGCTACCGCAGGCGTGGCCACAACGAGGGCGACGACCCGTCGATGACGCAGCCGGCGATGTACGACGTCATCGACACCAAGCGCAGCGTCCGCAAGAGCTACACCGAATCCCTCATCGGCCGCGGCGACATCTCCCTCAAGGAGGCAGAGGACGCGCTCCGCGACTACCAGGGACAGCTCGAGCGGGTGTTCAACGAGGTTCGCGAACTCGAGAAGTACAACCCCGAGCCCAGCGAATCGGTCGAACTCGACCAGCAGTTGCCGGCCAAGCTCACCACCGCCGTCGACAAGTCCATCCTGCACCGCATCGGCGATGCGTTCCTCGAGGTCCCCGAAGGCTTCAACGTGCACCCGCGCGTCAAGCCCGTGCTCGAGAAGCGTCGCGAGATGGCCTACGAAGGCAAGGTCGACTGGGCGTTCGGCGAGCTGCTCGCCCTCGGATCGCTCGTGGACGAAGGACGCAACGTCCGTTTCTCCGGCCAGGACACTCGCCGCGGAACGTTCACCCAGCGTCACTCGGTCATCATCGACCGCAAGACCGGCGCCGAGTACACCCCGCTGCACAACATCGGCAGCGAGAATCCCGGCAAGTTCATGGTCTACGACTCCGCGCTCAGCGAGTTCGCGGCCGTCGGCTTCGAGTACGGCTACTCCGTCGGCAACCCGGACGCACTCGTCCTGTGGGAAGCGCAGTTCGGTGACTTCGTCAACGGCGCGCAGTCCATCATCGACGAGTTCATCAGCTCCGGTGAAGCCAAGTGGGGACAGCTGTCCGACGTCGTGCTGCTCCTCCCGCACGGCCACGAAGGCCAGGGCCCGGACCATACGTCCGGCCGCATCGAGCGGTTCCTGACGCTGTGCGCCGAAGGATCGATGACCGTCTCGGTTCCGTCGACGCCTGCCAACTACTTCCACCTGCTGCGTCGCCACGCACGCGATGGAATCCGGCGTCCGCTCATCGTCTTCACCCCGAAGTCGATGCTGCGCAACAAGGCCGCTGTGTCCAACATCGAGGACTTCACCGACGGCAAGTTCCACTCGGTGTTCGACGAGCCGACCTACGAAACCGGAACCGGTGACCGTAGCAAGGTCAAGCGCGTCCTGATGGTCAGCGGCAAGCTCTACTACGAGCTGTTGGCACGCAAGCAGAAGGACAACCGCGACGACGTCGCCATCGTCCGCATCGAGCAGCTCTACCCGGTCCCGACCCGTCGGATCACCGAGGCCATCAAGAGCTACCCGAACGCAACGGAATTCCGTTGGGTCCAGGAAGAGCCTGCGAACCAGGGTGCATGGCCGTTCTTCGGCCTCGCATTCCCCGAGCTCATGCCCGACGTGCTCAGCAACATCAAGCGCGTCTCCCGCCGTGCAATGTCCGCACCGTCCTCGGGTTCGAGCAAGGTCCACGCCGTGGAGCAGCTCGAAATCATCGACGAAGCCTTCTCGGGCGTCGGCGAGGGATAGCCGACCCGCACCAGTTCGGAGCGAATGCGCCGTTCGGTCACCTCGAGTGACCGAACGGCGCATTCGTTTTTTCGGCCGCCAGTTTCGGCATCGGCATCGATGTCACATGACATTCGTCGTACGGCTGCCATGGCGCATTCATGCCGAACAGAGGGAGGTCTACTCAGCCCCGGTGCCGAGGAGGCTGGCGATCATGCTGGGCGCCAGGGCGACGGCGGGCAGTGCGCCGACGTTCAGTTCGATGAGTTCGTCTCGGCTGATGCGGGGGTCGCGGAGCCACGAGATGGTGGCTTCCTCGACGAAGGCGATCCATCCACGCACGGCGAGTTCGGTGGTGGGGTTGGCCTCGACGTGCAGTTTGTAGAGGTTGGCGATGGTGCGCTCGGCCATGGTGGTTCTGGTCTGCTCGAAGACGTCGCGCATGTCCGGGTCGCCGGTGGCGGAGCCGCGGAGTAGAGAGATGAAGGTTTCGCGGTTCTCGGTCACGTAGTCGACGTAGTTGGCGATGGAGTCGCGCAGGATCTGGTACGGGTCGAGGGTCATGTCCGGGGCGGTGCGCTCGAGCATGGTCTTGCTTGCTTCTCGCACGATGGCGAGGTGGAAGTCCTGCTTCGACGAGAAGTAGTGGAAGAGCAGGCCGCGGGACACTCCGGCCTGGTCGGCGATGTCCTCGACCGATACCTGTTCCAGCGGCCGGTCCGCGAGCATCTCCGTTCCCAGTTCGATCAGCTGGGCACGACGCTCCTGTGGACTCATACGCGTTCGCTTGGCAGCCGGGGTGTTCACACTGGACATGCAACCAGCTTACTGAATAGCAGTCAATAACTATTGACTCACACTCAATAAGCTCCTACTCTCTGTTTCATGAGTCTTTCCGTAACAGATAACTCGGAGCGCGTGACTGCCCCGCGCACGGTCGACACCCTCATCATCGGCAGCGGATTCGCAGGCCTCGGTGCAGCGATCAAGCTGTCCCAGAAGGGCAAGCACAATTTCCTCGTGCTCGAACGCGGCAGCGACGTCGGCGGCACCTGGCGCGACAACACCTACCCGGGCGCAGCCTGCGACGTGCCGTCGCACCTGTACTCGTACTCGTTCGCGCTGAACCCGGACTGGACCCGCTCCTTCTCCACTCAGCCCGAGATCCAGAAGTACATCTCGTCTGTAGCGCGGAAGTACAACGTGCTGGACAAGCACGTGTTCAACTCCGACGTCACCTCCGTGACCTGGAACGAGAGCACTCACCGCTGGGACGTCGTCGCGAGCACCGGCGAGTACACCGCAAAGGTGGTCGTGACGGCCGTCGGCGCCCTGTGCGAGCCGAACCTGCCGCCCATCGCAGGCATCGAGAGCTTCGAAGGCGACGTCTTCCACTCCGCACAGTGGAACCACGACGTCTCATTGGAAGGAAAGCGTGTCGCCGTCATCGGCACCGGTGCGTCGGCCATCCAGATCGTGCCCGCAATCGCCGGCAAGGTGAAGCACCTCGACGTGTACCAACGCACCGCGCCGTGGATCCTTCCCCGGTTCGACCGCGAGTACACCGCACTCGAGAAGTTCGCCTTCAAGCGCATCCCCGGATTCCAGCGACTGTCCCGCACCGGCATCTACGCGGCACGCGAGACGCAGGTCGTCGGTCTCGCGAAGAAGCCCGCGCTGATGCGCATCTTCGAGCTCATCGCCAAGCAGCAGATCAACAAGGGCATCAAGGACAAGGCGCTCCGCAAGAAGGTCACGCCGAACTTCCGAATCGGCTGCAAGCGCATGCTCATCTCGAACGCCTACTACCCCGCGCTGGACCGCCCGAACGTCGACCTCGTCACCGACGGCATCGCCGAGGTCAAGGCGCACTCGATCGTCTCCGCGGACGGCACGGAGCGCGAGATCGACGCACTCGTCGTGGCAACGGGATTCCATGTCACGGATTCGCCCGCCTACCAGGGGATCTACGGCAAGGGCGGCAAGACCCTCGCGCAGACCTTCGAAGAGGAAGGCCAGCAAGGCTACAAGGGGGCCGCTGTCGCGAACTTCCCCAACATGTTCTTCCTCGTCGGGCCCAACACAGGTCTCGGCCACACCTCGATGGTCTTCATGATCGAGTCGCAGCTCAACTACGTCGTCGACGCCCTGGACACCATCGAGAAGCACGACATCGGTGTCATCGAGGTCCGCAAGGACATCCAGGACGACTACAACGCCGACCTGCAGGACCGCATGGCGGACAGCGTCTGGATGAACGGCGGCTGCGCCAGCTGGTACCTCGACAAGCACGGGAACAACACGACGCTGTGGCCGGACTTCACCTTCCGCTTCCGCGCCATCACCCGTAAATTCGATCTGGCGGCCTACCGAAGCGTCGCAGCATCCGATCTGCCCGCTCCCGCCGTGGGCACCGTGAACGACTCCGACATCGAGGTAGCAGCGAAGTGACCACCACATTCACCGGCAAGGTTGCCGTCGTCACCGGCGCGGGATCGGGTATCGGACGCGCCCTTGCGCTGAACCTGGCTCAGCGCGGAGCGAAACTCGCACTGTCCGACGTCGACGTGAACGGCCTGGCCGAGACCGTGCGACAGGTCGAGGCACTCGGCGGCGAGGTCGAATCACAGTTCCTCGACGTCACCCAGCGGGAAACCGTGATCGAGTACGCCGAGACCGTCAAGACACGCTTCGGCAAGATCAACCAGATCTACAACAACGCAGGCATCGCGTACCACGGTGACGTCGAGCAGTCCTCGTTCAAGGACATCGAACGCATCGTCGACGTGGATTTCTGGGGCGTCGTCAACGGCACCAAAGCCTTCATCCCGCACCTGCAGGAATCCGGCGACGGTCACATCGTCAACATCTCCAGCCTCTTCGGGCTGCTCGCGATGCCGTCGCAGGCCGCCTACAACGCGGCGAAGTTCGCCGTCCGCGGTTTCAGTGAAGCGCTGCGGATGGAACTGCTGATCTCCAAGGCCCCCGTCAAGATGACCGTCGTGCACCCCGGTGGCATCAAGACCGCCATCGCGCGCAACGCCACGGTTGCCGAGAACTACGACCAGCAGTCGGTCGCGAAGTTCTTCGACGCGAAACTCGCCAAGACAACACCCGATCAGGCCGCGAAGACGATCCTCAAAGGCGTCGAGAAGGGCAAGGGCCGCGTACTCATCGGATCCGACGCCATCGCGTTGGACCTGTTCCAGCGGATCACCGGGTCGAAGTACCAGCGAGTGGTCGCCACCATCGCCAACCGCGTCATGCCCAGGAAGAAGTAGGACGATGAAGTCCTTCTACCTGCCGCTTCCGCTGGTCGCCGCCGCACTGAAACCGTTCTACCGCTTGGCCCTCGACGCCAGGTTGCCGGTGTCGGTGCAGCGACGGATCCTCGATCTGGCTTCTCCGCTGCAGACCATGCCCGACGGCGCCGTCAGCCTGAAGACGACGCTTGCCGGCCGACCCGCCGAGCGGATCACCGTCGGAGCAACCGAGCGCGATACTGCGATTCTGTATCTGCACGGCGGCGCGTACACCATCGGATCCATCTCGACGCACCGTTCGCTCGCTGCCCACCTGGCGCGCGAATCGGCCAGTGCCGTGTACGTTCTCGACTATCGCCTGGCGCCCGAGAACCCCTATCCCGCCGGCCTGAACGACGCCGTCGCGGCGTTCCGCGAACTCGTCAAGGCACACGGATACACGCCGGACAGGATTGCCATCGCCGGCGATTCCGCGGGCGGCGGGCTGACCGTCGCGACGGCCCGGCATCTCGTCGACGACGGTGTGAAACCGGCTGCGCTGGGCCTCATCTCGCCGTGGGTGGATCCGGGTGCTCGCGACGCGCCGTTCCCCCGGGACATCGTCGTCAACACCGCTTGGTCCTTCGCGGCCGCGGAAGCGTACCTGGGCGACGGGGATCCACTCGATCAGGGCTTCGCGCCGTTGCACGGAGACCTGTCCGGACTTCCGCCCATCGTCATGCACGTCGGCAAGGCCGAGGTGCTCTACTCGCAGATCGTGGATTTTCACGATCGGCTACTGACGCAGGGCAACGAGGTCGAGTACGTAGAGTACGAGAAGCTGTGGCACGTCGCGCATCTGCAGACCTCGATACTGCGCGAGGCCGCCGAGGCGACTCACCACCTCGGTGCTTTCCTCGGGGCGCGTCTGCGATCGTCAGAGGTTGTGCTCGCCGAGCCAACGAGCAGCGACATCGCCTGATTCTCCGCCACTGCGGACCTCGCCGATCATGTCGGCGAGGTCCGCTGTGGTCAGTTCGCCCGCAACGACACTCAACGTCGCTGTCGCGGCATCGTTCAACGTCCCCGTGCGCATCAACGGCACGACGTTCTCCGCGCTGAACGCCGACTGTTCGTCCTCGAGGGTCAGCAGATTCGCCGCCGCCGGGCCGAGCGATGCCGTTCTGAACACCAACGCTCCGATCTCGCCGGACTCGAGTGCGGCTGTCGCAGCGTCTGCATCGACGTAGACGGCGATGTCCTCGAACACAGATCCTGTTCCGCTAGGAACCAGCCGCATGGCGACCTCCATCGGGTCCGGGTCGGGCGGATCACCGACGACACCCCACGTCGCCCTACCGCGGTTGTCCACGAATTCCGAGACTGTCGTCAGTTCGGCAAGCGGCCCGTCGGGCGCTACCGCGACAGCAATGCGGTCTTCCGCAAGCGCGTAGTCGCCCACAGACAACCCTTCCGGCAACGACCTGTTCAGGTCGACGAAGACATCCTCGGCGTCCGTCGACGTGGACGTCGAATCGAACGTACGCAGAAGTTCGCCCGTGAAATCCGGAACGAGCGAGACATCCCCGGCGTCGAGTGCGGCAAGGTAGTCACCGCGTTCTCCGAGACCGTCCGTCACCGACACGGTGACTCCGGCGGACCGAATCGCTCCCGCGTAGATCTCGGCCAGCAGTTCACTCGTCGTGTCGTCTCCGCGACCGACCACCACCGACGACGCGTCCGTCGGCTCGGCCACGGCGCTGCATGCGGTGACCACCGACGCCAGGACGAGGGAGCCGACCAGCCGGTTGCCGAACGCACGCACGAGAGAGATCTCCGTTCGAGGAGTAGTTGTCGGTGGTCTGGTTTAACGTTTCGCACGCTGGGAACAGAGCCCTGCGAGAGAAATACTCCGGACAACCTTATGGCTAGACTCGCTCGAAGCACCATCCCGCATGCTCGGACAGCTCTGGAACAGGCTGAACGCGACGGCTGGACACGATGGAAGGATTCCTTGTGAAGATCACCCGAACTGCGCGCGCTGTCGCGGCCCTGTCGGTAGCGGCCCTCGCTCTCACTGCATGCGGCGGCGAGGACTCCGATCCGTTGTCCTCGGGCGGAGGTGACACCAATTCCGACCCCAATTCCATCGTGGTCGGATCGGCGAACTTCACCGAGTCGGAGATCATCGCCAACATCTACGCCGAGGTGCTGAAGGTCAACGGCTTCGACGTCAGCACAACCCTGAACATCGGCAGCCGTGAGGCGTACATCCCGGCACTGAAGGACGGCTCCATCGACGTGATCCCGGACTACACCGGTAACTTGCTGCAGTACCTCGATCCCGAGGCCACGGCAACGTCGGCGGACGACGTGGAAGCTGCGCTCCCTGACGCGTTGGGCTCGGACCTCGTCGTCGCAGACCCGGCGTCGGCGGAGGACAAGGATTCCATCGTCGTGACGAGGGAGACCGCCGACCGGTGGAATCTGACGTCCATCGCGGACCTCGCCCCCTACTCCGGTGAGATCAAGTTGGGTGCACCTCCCGAGTTCGCCGAGCGCACCTACGGCCTCCCCGGGCTGAGCGAGAACTACGGCGTGAACATCGATCCGGCCAACTTCGTGCCGCTGTCCGACGGTGGTGGCCCGGCCACGGTCCGCGCGCTGACCTCCGGCGAGGTCACGGCCGCCGACATCTTCTCCACATCCGCGTCGATCGCCGAGAACAACCTCGTCGTCCTCGAGGATCCGGAGTTCAACTTCGCCGCGCAGAACGTCATTCCCGTCATCAACGCGGGCAAGACGTCGGACAAGCTGACGTCGGTGCTGAACGCCATCTCGGACAAGCTGACCACCGAGGAACTGCTGGCGCTCAACCAGTCCGTATCCGGTGAGTCGAAGACAGAGCCTGCTGCTGCCGCACAGCAGTGGGTCACCGCACAGGGACTGGATACTCCGGTCTCCTAGAGAGAGCCGCACGTGATCACATTCGAGAACGTCACCAAGCGATACCCGGAAGCCGGGGGTCGTTCCGCAGGCTCCACTCTCAGCGGCACCACCGCGGTCGATTCGCTGAATCTGAACATCGAGGCCGAATCGTTCACGGTGTTCGTCGGGCCGTCGGGCTGCGGCAAGACGACGTCCATGCGGATGATCAACCGCATGATCACCCCGACGTCCGGGGTGATCACGGTGAACGGGAAGAACATCGCCGAGTCCGACGCGGTGAAGCTGCGGCGCGGTATCGGATACGTCATCCAGAGTGCGGGTCTGCTCCCCCACCGGACCGTCGTCGACAACGTCGCGACGGTCCCGGTGTTGCGGGGCACGTCGCGCCGCGCTGCACGAACCGCCGCACTGGGTGTCCTCGAACGTGTGGGGCTCGACCCTGCTTTCGCCGACCGCTATCCGGCTCAGCTGTCCGGTGGGCAGCAGCAGCGAGTCGGTGTCGCCCGTGCACTGGCTGCGGACCCACCCATCCTGTTGATGGACGAGCCGTTCAGCGCCGTCGATCCGGTCGTTCGCGAGGACCTGCAGACCGAAATGCTCCGGCTGCAGGCCGAGCTGAAGAAGACGATCGTGTTCGTCACCCACGACATCGACGAGGCCGTACGCCTCGGGGACCGTATCGCCGTCTTCGGGACGGGAGGCAGGCTTCAGCAGTACGACCGGCCGGAGGTCGTACTCTCTTCACCCGCAACGGATTTCGTGGCCTCGTTCGTCGGACGCGATCGCGGCTACCGCGGATTGTCCTTCCGCAGCGCCGACGCCGTTCCCGTGCACGACATCGACACCTCTCCGGTCGAGAAACTCGACGGCCTCCGGCTCGAGCAGGGCCAGTGGGTTCTCGTCGTCACGGCCGATCGTGCGCCGCTGGGTTGGATCGACGTCACCGGTGTCGAGGGCATCCGCGCCGGGCGCAGTGTTCAGGAAAGCACCGCGGCAGGCGGGTCGCTGTTCACCGTCGGAGGTGACCTCCGACAGGCGCTGGACGCAGCCATTTCGTCTCCGTCCGGAATCGGTGTCGCTGTGGACGAGTCGGGTGCGGTCGTCGGCAGTCTCGACGGCTCGGAAATTCTCGAGCATCTGGCGGCACAACGCCGCGCCGAGGACGAGGCGCGCAACGAGCACCACTTCGGGTCGCTCTGATGCGTTGGCTCGTCGACAATTTCGACGTCGTTCTCGACCTGACCAAGACTCATCTGTACCTGTCCTTGGTCCCCCTGCTCATCGGACTCGCAATCGCGGTCCCCGTCGGCACTCTGGTTCGCAACGTCTCGTGGATCCGCCGAATCACGTTGACGGTGGCCAGCATCGCGTTCACCATCCCGTCGCTCGCCTTGTTCGTGACCATCCCAGCCATCCTCGGCACCAGGATTCTCGACGAGATCAACGTCGTCATCGCTCTCGCCGTGTACTCCACCGCGCTCCTGATCAGAGTGGTCCCCGAAGCACTCGATTCGGTGCCGTTCGCCGTCGTCGACTCCGCGCAGGCGATGGGCTACACCTCGTTGCGCCGCGCGATCGGAGTGGAACTGCCACTGGCACTTCCGGTTCTCGTGGCAGGCATCCGCGTTGTCGCCGTCACCAACATCTCGCTCGTCTCCGTCGGTTCGGTCATCGGCATCGGCGGTCTCGGCCAGTTGTTCACCCAGGGGTACCAGCGTGACTACCCGGATCAGATCGTCGCGGGGATCATCTCCATCGTGTTCCTGGCGCTGATCTTCGACGCTGCGCTGTATCTGCTGGGGCGTCGACTGACGCCGTGGACCCGTATCGGAACGTCGGCAGGCAAGAAGCGAGCACGGGCATGAACATCTTCACCGACGCCTTCGCGTACATGACCGACCCGGCGAACTGGGAGGGCAGCACCGGAATCGGCGCACGGATCCTCGAACACATCTGGTACAGCTTCATCGCCGTCGTCGTCTCCTCCGCGATCGCAGTACCCGTCGGGCTGCTGATCGGGCACTTGCGCCGCGGCGAGGTGCTGATCGTCGGACTCGTCAACGCCCTTCGTTCGCTTCCGACGCTCGGCGTGCTCGTGTTCCTCGTGCTGCTCATCGGTCTCGGGCTCGTTCCACCGATCATCGCCCTTGTCCTACTGGGCATTCCGCCGATGCTCGCCGGAACGTATGCCGGAGTGGCGAACGTGAACGCAGACGTCGTCGATGCAGCACGCGCTATGGGCATGACCGAATTGCAAGTGTTGTTCCGAGTCGAGATCCCCAACGCGATGCCCTTGATTCTCGGCGGTCTTCGGAACACCACCCTGCAGGTCATCGCTACCGCGACCGTCGCGGCCTACGTCAACCTCGGCGGGCTCGGCCGCTACATCTTCGACGGTCTGGCGCTCTACAGTTACGACCGAGTTCTCGTCGGCGCCATCCTGGTTGCCGTGCTCGCACTCGTCGTCGACGGCCTCCTCGCCCTCGCGGTGTACGCGTCCGTGCCCGGCACCGGCCGGCTGACCCTACGCAGGAAAGCGCCCCGAACCACAGCCAGGTGAGGCGTGATTCGGGGCGCTTCGTTTCCCTGTCCTACGCGACACCCTCGGCTCGCGCTGCTGCCGCAACTGCGTCCGCAACGGCCGGGGCGACGCGAGGGTCGAGCGGGCTGGGCACGATTTTGTCCGCAGCCAGCTCGTCGCCGAGTACCGAGAGGATTGCCTCGGCGGCGGCGAGTTTCATGCCTTCGGTGATCCGTCGCGCTCCGGCGTCGAGTGCGCCTCTGAACACGCCGGGGAAGGCGAGCACATTGTTGATCTGATTGGGAAAGTCGCTGCGACCGGTCGCGACGATCGACGCGTACAGCGCAGCCCGTTCCGGATGAATCTCGGGGTCGGGGTTCGACAATGCAAAGACGATGGAGTGCGGCGCCATCGACGCGATGTAGCTCTCGTCGATCTTGCCCGCAGAGACCCCGAGGAACACGTCCGCGCCGACGAGCGCATCCCCTGCCCCACCGGACAGTCCACGCGGGTTGGTGCGTGCAGCGAGATCGACCTTGACGGCGTTCAGGTCACCGCGGTCGGCGGAGACGATGCCTCTGGAGTCCAGCACCACGACATCCGAGATACCCGCTGCGAGAAAGATGTTGGCACATGCGACTCCAGCGGCGCCCGCTCCGGAGATCACGATCTTCAGTTCGGAGGTACGTCGGCCCTGGAACTTCGCGGCGCCGTTGAGTGCTGCGAGCGCCACGATGGCGGTGCCGTGCTGGTCGTCGTGCATCACCGGGCAGTCGAGAGCCTCGACGACCCGCTTCTCGATCTCGAAGCAGCGGGGCGCAGAAATGTCCTCCAGATTGACCGCACCGAAACTGTGGCGGAGCCGGACGATGGTGTCGACGATCTCGTCGACATCGTTCGTGTCGAGAACGATCGGGATGGAGTTGAGGCCGGCGAACCTTTTGAACAGCGCCGCCTTGCCTTCCATGACGGGAAGCGACGCGCGTGGTCCGATGTCGCCGAGTCCGAGAACAGCCGATCCGTCGGTGATGACGGCGACGAGACGGTCGGTCCACGTGTACTGCTTCGCCAGCGAGGCGTCGGACGCGATCGCGCGGCTGACCTGCGCGACGCCGGGCGTGTAAGCGATGGACAAGTCCCGCTGCGTGTCCAACGGCGCAGTCAGTTCGACCGAGAGTTTTCCGCCGACGTGGCCGAGAAAGATGTCCTCGTCGGTGATGGCGGTCGGGTCGATGGCGTTGTCGATGGATTCGGTCACAGCAGTCACGTTAGTTGCCCCAGTCACGTAAAGACGCGTAAAAGCGTCGGGAAATCACGAAGATGGCGTGAGGCGGGTGACGCCGTCGCAGACAAGAGCCGGGCGCTGTGGCACCGCAGGCTGCACTGGTCGGTCAGTCTGCCACCGGGACCGCGTGATGCGCAAACATCCCTGCCGTCGACTGCGGTCCAGGACGGACTGAGCCCGCGGCGTCAGCCCCACCCGCGAGCGGAGCCTGCGGAGTGAGCCTGCGTCAGCCCCACCCGCGAGCGGAGCCTGCGGAGTGAGCCCGCGTCAGCCCCACCCGCGAGCGGAGCCTGCGGAGTGAGCCCGCGTCAGCCCCACCCGCGAGCGGAGCCTGCGGAGTGAGCCCGCGTCAGCCCCACCACTGTGTCCACAGCAGGATGCCGGCGACGGCGAGGACCAGTAGTGATGCGATGACGGAGACGGCGCGGCGTCGGTGATCCGCGAAGTGTTGGATCACGACGGCGCCGATGGCTGCGGCGATGTGCGCGGCGACGGATACTGTTCCCGGGCCGGGGAATCCCCGTTGGCTGCCGAGATACTGTGCGCCGGCGACGACGACGGCCAGTACGACGAGGCCCGCGGTGACGGCCCCACTCAAACCTCGTAGCAAACCGTCAGCCTCCTGTGATGAATCCGCGGACGGAGTCCGCGATGAGCTGGACCGCGATTGCGGCCAGCAGTAGACCTGCGATGCGGGCGAGCAGTGTGATGCCGCCTTCGCCGAGGATGCGGATGAGGACGGTCGAGAATCGGAGGACGAGGAAGAACACGAGGTGGATGGTCACGATTGCGAGTGCGACCGCGAGGAGGGATCCGACGTGTCCTTCGGCTTGGCTGACGTTGACGATCACGGCGGCGATTGCTCCCGGCCCGGCCATCAGTGGGGTTCCCAGAGGGACGAGTGCCACGTTGACGTCTTCGGCTTCGGCGCCGCCGCCGGCTCCGCGTCCGGTGAGCAGGGACAGCGCGATGATGAGCAGGAGCAGTCCTCCTGCGCCTTGCAGTGCGGGGATACCGATGTGCAGGTAGTTCAGGATGGCCTGGCCACCGATCGCGAACACGGTGATGACGGTGAGCGATACCGCCGGTGCCTGCCATGCGGCGCGGTTGCGTGCTTCCTTGCTCTTGCGTCCGACGAGGGAGAGGAACACCGGGATGGCACCGGGCGGGTCCATGATCACGAACAGGGTGATCAGGACGGTGAGGTAGAGGGTCGTGTCGAAGCTCACGACGGGACCGTCGACCCTGTCGCCGCGCGGAGGATGCGCTCGTACTGGTCCGGCGCGGTGGTGTGTTCTCCGAGCTTCAGGGGTTTGTTCGCTCCGTGGTAGTCCGACGATCCGGTCGCGATGATGCCGAGTTCGTCGGCGAGTTCGTGCATGAAGTGGGTGTCCGGCTCGTCGTGGTCGGCGTGGAAGACTTCGACGCCGCCGAGACCGTGCGGGACGAGTTCTCGGATGTGGTTCGGGTCGAGAATCCGTCCGCGTTTGCGTGCACGGGCGTGCGCGACGACGCTGACGCCCCCTGCCGCCGCGATCATCTCCACGGCCCGCTGGATCGGTGTGTCCACTTTGTCGACGTAGTACGGGCTGGTCGTCGACAGGTAGCCGTCGAACGCGTGCTGAACGCTGTCGACGGCGCCGAGGTCGACGAGGGCTCGGGCGAGGTGAGGCCTGCCTGCCGATTCGCCGGTGGCCGCGATGATGTCGTCGGGGACGATGCCTGGGATGTCAGCGGCTAGACGCTCGGCCATCAGCCGGATTCTGGCCGCTCGCTCCCCTCGAAGGCGGGCGAGTTCGTCGGCGAAGCTCGAGTCGTTCGGATCGAACAGGTAGGCCAGAAGATGCACCGGGACCGGCTTGCCGTCTTCCCCTCGGCCGACGCACGACATCTCCATACCGCGCACGACGGTCAGTCCGGTCGGGGCTGCATCGAGGGCCTCGTCCCACCCCGATGTGGTGTCGTGATCGGTCAGCGCGACGACGTCGAGTCCGGCGGTACGAGCGGCGCGGACCAGCTCCGCGGGAGTGTCGGTGCCGTCGGAGACCGAGGAGTGGGTGTGGAGGTCGATGCGCACGACAGCCAGTGTCTCAGGCGCACCGGGCGTTGGTATCGCAGGCGTACGATTCGCGCCATGCCGTCTCTACCTCCGAGGCCGTCGCTTCCGTCGCTCCACTCCCTGCGGCCGTCCAATCGTGGACAGGCAGCCGGACCGAAGGTTCCCGTACCCACCGCTCGCGCGATCGTCGATTGCGCGGTCTACGTCGACGGGCACCGGCTGCCGGGCAAGTACACGCATTCGGCGGCGGTAGCCGAGGTCCGCAAGCGAGGGGAAGGCTTCGTCTGGCTCGGTCTGCATGCCCCGGACGAGGGTCAGATGGACGGTGTCGCGCAGTGCTACGGCCTCCACGAACTGATGGTCGAGGACGCCGTCCACGCGCATCAGCGTCCCAAGTTGGAGCGCTACGACGACGTGTTGTTCCTCGTTCTGCGCACCATCAGCTACGTCGAACACGAATCGGTGACCACGGCCAACGAAATCGTCGAGAGCGGCGAGATCATGGTGTTCCTCGGACGGGACTTCGTCATCACCGTGCGCCACGGCGAGCATTCGGGGTTGTCCGGTGTGCGGCGAACGCTCGAGAACAATCCCGAGCAGCTGGCTCTGGGGCCGTCGGCCGTTCTGCACGCCGTCGCCGACCACGTCGTCGACGAATATCTCGAGGTCACCGGCTCGATCGAGCGAGATGTCGACGTCATGGAGGAAGAGGTCTTCTCGCCTCACCATCACGTACCGATCGAGAACATCTATCTGCTCAAGCGTGAGGTCGTCGAACTTCGACGATCCGTCACGCCGTTGTCGACGCCGTTGAATCAGCTGGCGCAGAGCTCGGAGAATCCTGTCCCCAAAGCGGTACGACGCTACCTGCGCGACGTGCAGGACCATCACACTCTGGTCGCGGAACGGGTAGCGGAGTTCGACGAGGTTCTGAGCTCGCTCGTCGACGCCGCGCTGGCGCGGGTGACGATGCAGCAGAACATGGACATGCGCAAGATCTCGGCGTGGGTGGCCATCGCAGCCCTGCCGACGATGGTGGCCGGCATCTACGGGATGAACTTCGACAACATTCCCGAACTGCACTGGAAGTACGGGTATTACATCGTCGTCGCCGTGGTGGCCGTGGCCTGCGTGGGATTGTTCGCGACGTTCCGCAAGAACGACTGGCTCTAGAGCGTCACGGCGGACCGGCTCGGGTCACGGACGTCGATTCCCGCTTCCGTCCACGCGTCGCGCAGGGCCTCGGCGCCGCGCAGCCGAACCCACGCCGCCTCGGTGCCCGTGATCGGTACGACGTCGAGAAACTGGACCGGGTCGGCAGGCTCGGGCAGCTCGAGATCCTCGATGTCGCTGCGCCCGAGCAGTACCGCCGTGAACGGCGCACCCGCCCACAATGGTTCACCGAGATCCAGCAGGAGATCCTCGCGGAGCACGACACCCTCGACGGACGGCGTCGCGGCAAGCTTGGCCAGGTTCCGCAGGAAATCCTTGTCGATACCGTCGAACACTCTGGTGACGAGAATCAGCTCGGCGCGAGGACCGCGGGTGGCGTCGGCGATCATCTCGCTCGGATCCGACATCGGATACCTCGAACAACCGAGCGTCACGAACCGGGCGAACTCGTCGCGTCGCGGGAAGAACGTCAACACGTCCAACGATTCGAGACCGAGGAACGTCACCGAGAACGGCGTCGGCTTCTCGTCTCCGATCGCGGCAAGCAGATGACTGCGTACCCGAGCTATGACACTGTCGCTCACGAAGTCCATCCAACACCACCGCTGCCCGGTAGCGTCGTCCGCGTGGTCTCTGTCCTTGCCGTCTCCGACGAAACGATCGAAAGCCTGTGGAGTTCTCAGGTGCGTTCACTGGACGTCGACCTCGTTCTCGGCGCGGGAGACCTCCCGTTCGACTACCTCGAGTATCTGACCGACGCCCTGAACGCGCCGTGCGTGTTCGTGCCGGGAAACCACGACGCCGACCTGACGGGCTACTCGGCCGGACGCGCCGGATGGATGCGGGCGGGACTGCCGAGCACCTGGCCGGGCCCCGTCGGCGCCGTCAACGCGGATCGTCGGATCGTGACCGCAGCGGGCCTTCGCATCGCAGGTCTCGGCGGGTCCATCCGCTACAACGGCGGACCCAACCAGTGGACCCAGCGCCAACAGAGGCGTCGGGCACGGACGTTGACACGGACCAAGACGTGGGCAGAGAAGGTCCGGGGCGACGACCGCGGCGTCGATGTACTGCTGACGCACAGTCCACCGTTCGGCGTCGGAGACGACACCGATCCCGCGCACGTCGGATTCGAGTGCCTGCACGACACGGTGCAGTCTCTTCGACCGCAGGTTCTGCTGCACGGGCACATTCATCCGCACGGGCAGTCACCTCCGGATCTTCGACTGCACGACACAGCCGTCGTGAACACCGTCGGCTACACCTTGCTGGACATAGAACCCGGTGGAGGGGCTCGGGAGATCACAGCACCGACCATCGTGAGGCGACGCCATGGCACGTGACACCGGATTCCCCGCGGCCGACGCCGAGAACGACTTCACCCGTCAGCGTCGGCGTGCCGATGTGGCGCGTCTCGTCGGCTGGTTGCGTCGCCAACCCGACGACATCAACACGATCCTGCCGTTCGACGAGGTGGTCGCCGCGCTCGGCAAGGTCGGTGAACGCCAACTGGGCGTTCAGGTCATTCGTGTCGATTCGATCGTCGGCAGTGTCGACCGCACCCGGGACTTCGACCGGTTCTTCAGGCCGACGTCGGCTCGGATCAGGGAGCGGTGGCAGCGTCTTGCTGCGGCGCAGCGGCGAGGCGAGGCGATGCCGCCGATTCAGGTCTACCGCATCGGTTCCATGCATTTCGTGCTCGACGGCCATCACCGGGTGTCGATCGCGTTCGCGATGCACCGCACCACGATCGACGCGCTCGTCACGGAAATCGTCACCCGCATCTCCCCCGAAGGAATCACTCGGCGCGGTGACCTGCTGATCAAGGATCACCGACGGATTTTCCTGTCCCGGGTCCCCCTCGTCGGGAAGGCTCGTGAGGCCGTCACCGTGACCGACCCGTTCGATTACGCCGAGCTGAGCGAGTCGGTCGAAGCGTGGGGTTTCAGGTTGATGCAGGAGTTGGGCGAATTCGTGGATCGGGCGACCGTCGCGCGCCGATGGTTCGGTGAGGAGTTCCTGCCCGTCGTCAGGATGGTCCGGGCCGCCGACATTCTCGAGGGCCGGACCGACGCCGAGGCGTACATGTGGATGAGCCGAGAGCGGTACCGATTGGTCCGCGAACACATCTGGAACGACGAGATCGTGTCCGAGCTTCGCCAGCGCGCTCGCAGCTCGCGCACTCCGTAGAACACCGCTCGTCTTTCCCGGCGGGCACAAACCTGATAGTTACTTAGATGCACACATCAAACTTTTGGTCTTCCCTTTAGCTCTTGTGAAAAAGTAACGAGGTTTTCGTCATGCCCACCCAGGCTCGCACCGACGAGATCCACCCTGGACGCCTGCTGCTTCCCGGCCTCTGTTTCGTCGTCATGACACTTGCTGTCCTTCAGACGATGGTGGTCCCCATCATCGGCACGATCGGTACACAGCTCGGCGTCAGCACGACAGCGGCCGGTTGGGTCCTGACGGCCAACCTACTGGCCGCCGTCGTCGCGACCCCCGTCATCGGTCGCCTCGCCGACCTGCACGGCAAGCGACCCGTCCTCATCGCCGTCCTGGTTCTCGTGTTGCTCGGATCGCTCCTGGCCGCCGTCACCGAATCCTTGCCACTTCTGCTCGCCGGACGCGTCCTCCAGGGTCTGTCCTACGCGCTGTTTCCCATCTCCCTCGCTCTGCTGCGCGACGAAATGCCCCCGCGCCGCCTCGTCGGATCGATGGCCATTCTGTCCGGCACTCTCGGCGCGGGCGGTGGGTTCGGTCTCGTGCTCACCGGAGTCCTGACGGCCGACGGCGCGGACTATCACCGTGTGTTCTGGCTCACCGTCGCTTTCGTCGCCGCGGCGATCGCACTCGTCTGGTTCGGTGTTCCCACGCGCGCACGCACCGGAACCGGCTCGGTCGACTGGTGGGGTGCGATCCTGCTCGCGGCCGCACTGGTACTTCTCTTCCTCGCACTGACACAGGGCCGGTCGTGGGGTTGGGGATCGATTCCGACGGTTCTCTGCGCTGTCGGCGGCATCGTCGTCCTCGCCTGCTGGTGGATATTCGAGAACCGCATTGCCGCCCCGCTCGTCGCGCCGCGCATGCTGACCCACGGCCCACTGCTCGCAACGAGCGTCGCGACGCTGTTCGTCGGCATCGGCATGTTCGTCAACTTCCTGGCGTGCTCGTACTTCGTGCAGACACCGCGCGAGGTCGCCGGATACGGTTTCGGCGCCGACGTGCTGTCCGCCAGCGTCGTCTACCTGCTCCCCGGTGCCGCGGTGGGCGTCGTCGCGGCGACGTTGAGCGGTGGGCTGATCCGACGGTTCGGCCCACGGCCGGTTCTGATCGGCGGCGGCGCGATCGGCATCGTCGGATTCATCCAGTTCGCGTTGTTCCACGACACGACGTGGCAGGTGATTCTCGCGTCGTCGATCGTCAACGTCTTCGTGTCGCTGGCCTTCGCCTCGATCCCGAACCTGCTGATGGCCGAGGTCTCTCCGGCGGACACCGGCGTCGCGAACAGCGTCAACTCCATCGTTCGAACAGTCGGGACATCCATTGCGAGCGCGGTCCTGACGACGATGCTCGCCACCTACACGATCGCGAGTACATCTGTTCCTCGCGAGATCGTCTACACCGCAGCGTTCCTGGTCGGTGCACTCGCGTGCGCCATTGCGACCCTGTCCGCCTTCGCGATCCGCGTACCCCGCGCGACTCGGAGCACACTCACAGCAGCCTCCACGGTCGGAGGCGATTCCGAGCAGGCAAAAGCACGCGCATCCGCTGGTGAGCGCATCCTGGCAGAAGACTGCTGACGTTCTGGGAGTAGCCGCTTCTCCCTTTCGGACCCTTCCGTGCGTACCTAGATTCGAGTTGTACGCATACGAAAGGGAATCCGAATGAACGCTCGAAAGATTTTGTCCCGCACCGCTGTCACCGGGGTACTGGTTGCCGTTCCGCTCGTCGCGGTGGTGGGTACCGCCTCGGCCGATCCGATCCGTGACGAGCAGGGACATCAGCAGGCTCAGCCTCAATGGGAGCTTCCGCAGTTCCAGTTGCCGAATCTGGCTCCGGCTCAACCGGTCCCCGCGCCTGCCCCCGCCCCGGCGCCGACCGACATTCCGAACTTCGCGCCCGGGTTCTTCCAGGGCTTGTCCACCGGCTCGTCCCTGTAGCTCGCTTCCCCTATGTGAGTGGAAATGTGTCTTCGGGTCGCTTCGCCGACTCCGCTCCGGTGGCCCAGGGCCTACATTTCCACTCACACAGGGGGTAGAGCCCTCTACAGCGTCAGGTTGTCACCCGAGGCCTGGTCGAACACCGAGATCTTGCCCGGATCGAACCACAGCTCGACGTCGCCGCCCTCGCGGGCCGCCGACTCCGCGGCCAGACGGGCGACGATCTGAGCACCTCCGGTGTCCCCGAGACCGGCGTCCGCAGCCAGTTCCTGCAACTCCGCGGACTGCACCTTGCTGCCCTTGGACTCGAAGTACACGTACTTGTCGCTGCCCATCGACTCCAGAACATCCACCCTCGCGGTGAACGTCGCACCGTTCAACTTCTGATAGGAATCGATCAACGCCGCGTCCTCGAAGTGCTCCGGACGGATACCGACGACGACGTCCTTGCCCGGGTTCTTCTGCGCGATCGCCTGACGACGCTCGTGCGGCAGTTCGAACGTGCCGAGGTCCGTCTGCACCCCGTCCGACGTGAGCTGGCCCGGAACGAAGTTCATCGACGGCGATCCGATGAACCCGCCCACGAACAGGTTGCGCGGCTTGTCGTACAGCTCCTGGGGCGATCCGATCTGCTGCACGAGCCCACCCCGCAGTACGACGACCCGGTCCCCGAGCGTCATGGCCTCGGTCTGATCGTGCGTGACGTACACCGTCGTCGTGCCGAGACGTTTCTGCAACCGCGAGATCTCCGCACGCGTCTGCACGCGCAGCTTGGCGTCGAGGTTGGACAGCGGCTCGTCCATCAAGAACGCCTTGGGTGTACGAACGATGGCCCGGCCCATCGCGACTCGCTGACGCTGACCACCCGACAGATTCGACGGCTTGCGGTCCAGGTGCTGACTCAGGTCCAGGATCTTCGCTGCTTCCTCGACCTTGGTGTTGATCTCGTCCTTGCTGAGCTTCGCGAGCGTCAGCGGAAACGCGATGTTCTGACGCACCGTCATGTGCGGGTACAGCGCGTAGGACTGGAACACCATCGCGATGTCGCGGTCCTTCGGTGCCCGCTCGTTGACGCGTTCGCCTGCGATGCGCAGCTCACCCGAGGAGATGTCCTCCAGACCGGCGATCATGTTGAGCGTCGTCGACTTTCCGCAGCCCGACGGACCGACGAGAATGATGAATTCGCCGTCGGCGATGGTGATGTCGACGTCGCTGACCGCAGCCGCGCCGTCCGGGTAGAGCTTGGTGACTTTGTCGAGAACGATTTCGGCCATGACGGTTATCCCTTCACTGCGCCGGACGTCAAGCCCGCCACGATACGTCGTTGGAAGAAGAGCACGAAGATGATGATCGGAATGGTGATGACCACGGCAGCCGCGGCGATGGACCCGGTCGGCTCCTCGAACTGAGAGCTACCGGTGAACTGCGAGATCGCGGCCGGAACGGTGATGGATCGCTCCGTCGCGGTCAGCGAGATCGCGAGCAGTAGGTCGTTCCAGGCGAAGATGAACACCAGGATCGCGGCCGTGACGATGCCGGGTGCCGCCAGTGGTGCGATCACCTTGCGGAATGCCTGTGCCGGTGTCGCGCCGTCCATCTTGGCGGCCTTCTCCAACTCCCAGGGGATTTCCCGGAAGAACGCCGACAGCGTGTAGATCGCGAGCGGCAACGCGAACGTGATGTACGGAATGATCAGGCCCGGCCACGTGTCGAACAGGCCGATGGCGCGTTCGATGTCGAACAACGGTGTCACGAGCGAGATCTGCGGGAACATCGCGATGAGCAGAGCCGCACCGACGAGCGCCTTCTTGCCCGGAAAGTCGAGGCGAGCGACGGCGTAGGCAGCCATGGTTCCGATCACGACGGCGATGACCGTGGTGATCAGTCCGATTCCGATCGAGTTGATCAGTGCCGAGGTGAACTGGTTGGTCTGGAAGATGCCCTTGTAGTTGTCCAGGGTGAACGAGCTCGGAATGAACTTGCCGTCGGCGATGGTGGCCGTCGATTTGAACGACAAGCTGATGATCCATGCCAGTGGGATGAGCGCGTACAGCAGCACGAGCGCATTGATGACGGTCCAACCGACCTTCTTGCGAGGCGTCACGGTCGTCATTACTTACGGCCTCCGTCGTCCGAGCCCGGCGCCGACGCACCGAACAATTTGATGAACACGAACGCGATGATGGCGACGCAGAAGAAGATCAGAACGCTGATCGCCGAGCCGAGTCCGAGGTTGAACGCTCCGAACAGGTTGTCGTAGCCGAGAATCGACACCGATCCCGTGCCGTTGCTGCCTTTGGTGAGCACGTAGATGTTGTCGAAGATGCGGAATGCGTCGAGTGTGCGGAACAGCAGCGCAACGAGGATCGCCGGTTTCATCAGCGGGATCGTGATGCGCACCAACCGTGTCCACGCTCCCGCGCCGTCCACCTGCGCGGCCTTGAGCAGATCGTCCGGGACGAGTGCGAGACCGGCCAGCAGAAGCAGGGCCATGAACGGCGTCGTCTTCCACACCTCGGCGAGCACGACGATGGCGAGCGACGGAATCTGCTCGGTCAGTGGGGCACTGCCGTCGGGCAGCAGGTTGGCGAGGTAGCCGGTGCCCGGCGTCCACGCGTAGTACCAGCTGTAGGCGGCGGCGACGGTGACGATGCCGTACGGGATCAACACGACCGTGCGCACCAGTCCGCGGCCGAAGATCGTGCGGTGCATGATGAGCGCTACCGCGAGGCCGAGTACGAATTCGATGATCACCGAGATGATGGTGATCGCGGTGGTGACACCGAACGCCGTCCACCAGTATCCGTCGGTGAGAACGGTGACGTAGTTGGAGATTCCGACGAACTCACGATCGTCGGGGAACGCGAGGTTGTACTTCTGCAGGCTGAGCCAGAAGGCGTAGATGATCGGGTATCCGGTCACCGCGATCATCATGATCGCGGCGGGAGCGATCAACGTCAGACCGAGCCGACGTTCGGCCTTCTTGCCGTCGGAGACCTTCTTCAGAATCTCCTGTTTGTCCAACGTCTCGCTCATGGAATCAGCCCTTCCGAATTGACAGCCTTGGAGACCAGGTCGGCGAGCTTGTCCACGTCCGCAACGGGATCGATGTTCTGAGGTGGATTGAGCGCGTCGGCAAGCAGGATCGAAATGCTCTGGTAGGCAGGTGAGACGGGTCGGACCGCGGCGTTCTCGATGGAGTCGAGTACGCCTTCCCACGCCGGGTAGACGGCCTGGAATTCAGGGTCCTGATACAGCTGTGCCAGCACCGGCGGAACTCCGCCGTTGACGGCGTTGTTGCGCTGGTTGTCCTCGTTGGTCAGACACTCGACGGCTTCCCACGCGAGGTCCTCGTGCTGAGTGGTCTTGGCGACGCCGATGTTGAAGCCACCGATGGTCACCTTGGCCGGAGTATCCGGGATCACCGCCGGGTACGGCGCGCTGCGGAACACCTCGGCGACCTTGGCATCCTGTTGGTCCGCAGGGACGTTCGTCAGATCGAGGAACGGTACTGCCCCGGCTGCCGCGTTCTCCTTGATGCCCGGGAGCACGAACGGGTAGTTGACCTGGAATGCCGAGTTGCCGGCCTCCATACCGAGACGGGCGGTGGCCTCGTCGGTCTGCGAGATCGACGGGTCGTGGCCGTCGGCCGTGGCGACGCGCTTCATGATCTCGAGTGTCTTCTCGGTCGCCGCACGATGCTCGGGAGTGTCGTTCAGGGTCACCGTCGTACCGTCGTCGGCGACGACCTGACCGCCTGCGCTGACGAGGAGGCTGTTGAACCACACCATCAGGCCCTCGTACTGCTTGGCCTGGACGCCGATGTACGCGGGTTTGCCTTCGGCCGCGTTCGATTCGGCTTCGTCGATCATCTGGTCCCACGTCTGCGGCGGCTGACCACCCGGCACCTGATCGGGTCGGTACCACAGCAGCTGCGTGTTGGAGTTCAGTGGAACCGCGTACAGCTGGTCCTGCCACTGCGCCGTTTCGAGCGGGCCTTCCAGGGTGGCGCCGCCTTCGAGCTTGGCGGCGAGATCATCCGGGACCGGAAGTGCCCAGCCGGCCTCGGCGAACTCGGCGGTCCACACCACGTCGAGGGTCATCAGGTCCAACGAATTGTCGTTGCCCGCCAGACGTCGGGCCAACTGCAGTCGCTGATCGTTCGCGCTCTTGGGGAGAGTTCGCTGTTCCACTCGATAGCGTCCGTTAGACGCGGCCGAACACGCCTCCGCAGCGGCGGCGTACTGCTCGGCGCCGTCCGCTGCGGTGTAGAAACTCAGTACCGGTGTGCTGCTGTCGGAGGATCCGCAGGCTGCGAGCAACGGGCTGGCGACCAACGCAGCGGCCGCCAACACCCCTATTCTGGTTGCGTGTGCAGGCCTCGCACTCCGAGGCCTTTGACTACGTTGTCTCGGCACTTTCCGCCTCCGTATTTTCGATTACGTATACAGAACTTCCTTATTGACTGTCCTGTACGTAAAGAAACGTAACCGAACGAAGGCCGGCGATAGGGATATTGGAACTATTCCGTAACCTGCCGTCTCGACGAACGTGTCAGAGCGCGAGACGCGCGAGCAGATCGCGTGCTTTCTCCGCACTCTTGGGCTCGCACAACACGTCGTACCGACCGGCGACCAACTGCATGCTCGACGCGAAATCTCGCTGGCCCTTGGTGGCCGCGTACGGAATGGCCGCGGAGATCAATCCGAAGATGACGCCGCCGACGATGCCGATGATCAACGCCCCGAGAATGTTGCCGTTGGTGAAGATACCAAGCACCAGGCCGAGGAACAGTCCGAGCCAGGCGCCCGAGACGACGCCTCCGCCAATGACTTTCGGCCACGTCAACCGACCGAGAACACGCTCGACCTGCATGAGGTCGACGCCGACGATGGTGACGTCCTGAACCGAGAACTCCTGGTCGGAGAGGTAGTCGACGGCCTTCTGCGCTTCGGCGTACGTCGGGTAGGAACCGATCGGCCACCCGGACGGCGGAGTCGGAAGACCCTGACCTGGGCGGCCGGGCTGCGAAAGTGGATTCGTCATTGCTCTATTGTGCCCGAATCTGCACTTTGTGTTACTTCACTACGCAGCATTCCTGCCGCGCGCCCTTTCGCACTGACCACCAGGGCCATCTTTCTCGACGCCTCGTCGATCATCTCGTCTCCGAGCATCACCGCACCGCGGCCACCACCGGCCTCGGAGGTATGAAATTCGTACGCCTCGAGAATGTTCTCGGCTTTGTCGAAATCGGCCTGCCGGGGCGAGAAGATTTCGTTGGCGGCATCGATCTGGGTGGGATGCAGTACCCACTTGCCGTCGAAGCCGAGACCGGCCGTGCGGCCCGCGGCGCGGCGGAACGCGTCTAGATCTCGGATCTGGAGGTACGGACCATCGATCGCCTGCAGTCCGTAGGTCCGCGCGGCGAGCAGAATGGTCATCAGGATGTGGTGGTAGGCGTCACCGGTGTCGTACCCCTCCGGCTGTTCGCCGACGACGAGGGTGCGCATGTTCACGCTGGCCATCAGATCCGCGGGACCGAACACGAGAGTCTGCACACGGGGACTGGCCGTGGCGATCTCGTCGATGTTGCGCAGGCTGCGAGCACTTTCGATCTGCGGTTCGATTCCGATGGCGCCGACCTCGAGTCCGCTCGTCTTCTCGACCTGGGTCAGAAGCAGATCCAGTGCTTCGACGTGCGCTGCGGTCTCGACCTTCGGAAGCAGGATCGCATCCAACCGAGAACCTGCACCGGAGACGACGTCGATGACGTCGCCGTAGGTCCAGGGCGTCGTCCAGTCGTTGACGCGGACGACCTTCAGTTGGTCTCCCCATCCGTCGGACCGGAGCGCTTCGACGATGCGTCCGCGCGCCTCCACCTTGGCGATCGGGGCGACTGCGTCCTCGAGATCGAGGAAGATCGCGTCGGCCTTCAGTCCTTTGGCCTTTTCGATCATCTTCGCGGAACTGCCGGGAACCGCGAGTACGGATCGGCGGGGACGGTCTTGCTTCACCGAGCTCATTCGAGCCTCATCGCTCCCTGCTTGTTCACCGGCTGTCGATTCTCCGGTTCGTACTGTCACGCTCTAACCTTTCCATCATGGCAGCACTGAGCAAGCTATTCGCAGCCAGGCTCGCGGGTCTGGTCGTGCTCGGCCCCGACGGCGAATCGATCGGCCGCGTCCGCGATCTCGTCATCACCATGCGCGTCGGCCGCGCCCAACCCCGAGTACTCGGCCTGGTCGTCGAACTCGCGACGCGCCGAAGAATTTTCGTGCCGATGCTGCGCGTCACCAGCATCGAACCCAACTCCGTTCAGCTCAACACCGGCAACGTGAGTCTGCGCAGATTCTCGCAGCGAGCCAACGAAATCCTCGTGTTCGCGCAGATTCTCGACTCCAAGGTTCGCGTCGACGACCCGGAACTCGAAGAGCTGCACGACGCCGATTCCATCGTCGTCGACCTCGGCATCGAACTGACTCGAACCCGTGACTGGCTGGTCGCTCGGGTCGCGGTCCGGCGCAGCCGCGGCAGGCTCGCGCGCCGAGGTGCAATCCATGTCGTGGACTGGCAACACGTCCAGGGCCTGACCCAGAACGAGCTGTCCCTCCCCGGCCAAGGCGTCGCGCAGCTGTTGATGCAGTTCGAGGATCTCCGGGCTGCCGACGTGGCCAACGCGATGCGTGAGCTGCCGGTGAAACGACGGATGGAGGTGGCACACGCCCTCGACGACGAGCGGCTCGCCGACGTCGTGCAGGAACTTCCCGACGACGATCAGGTCGAACTGATGCATTACCTCGGTGTAGAACGCGGCGCCGACGTGCTCGAGGCGATGGACCCCGACGACGCAGCCGACCTTCTGGGTGAACTGCCCGAGCCCGAGGCGGAGTCGCTGCTCCGTCTGATGGACCCGGAGGACTCCGCTCCTGTCCGGCGCCTTCTCGAACACTCACCGGACACTGCCGGTGGTCTGATGACCACCGAACCGGTGGTGTTGAACGCATCGACGACGGTGGCCGAGGCTCTCGCCCGGGTACGTAACCCGGATCTGACGCCTGCGCTGTCCTCGCTGGTGTTCGTGGTTCGCCCGCCGACGGCAACTCCGACGGGCGCGTACCTCGGGTGTGTTCACCTGCAGCAACTGCTCCGCGAGCCGCCGGCGAGCCTGGTCGGCGGCGTGATCGACAAGGCGCTGCCCAAGTTGTCGCCGGAGGACAGCCTGACGGCCGTCACCCGATATTTCGCGACGTACAACTTGGTGTGCGGGCCGGTGGTGGACGACGAAGATCACCTGGTCGGAGCAGTGACAGTGGACGACGTTCTCGACCATCTTCTTCCCGAGGACTGGCGTGATCAGGAGGTGGCAGGACAGTGAAGGAAACCGCTCGGCAGCGCATGGACACACCGCAGGGCTCGCGGCTGTTCAACTGGCATCTCGACGTCGACCTCGGCAGCTCGGGAGAGCGCGCCGCCCGCTTCCTCGGCACCGGACGGTACCTGGCGATTCAGACGATCATCGTCATCGTCTGGATCTTCCTGAACGTCGCCGTCGTCGCACTTCAGTGGGACCCGTATCCGTTCATTCTGTTGAACCTCGCGTTCTCGACGCAGGCTGCGTACGCGGCGCCGCTGATCCTTCTCGCGCAGAACCGTCAGGACGATCGCGACCGGGTCTCGCTGGAAGAGGACCGTGCCCGGGCACAGCAGACGAAGGCGGACACGGAGTTTCTTGCCCGCGAGCTGGCGTCGCTGCGTATCGCCGTCGGTGAGGTCGCGACTCGTGATTACCTGCGGCGTGAACTCGACGAGATCCGCGAGTTGCTGGAACAGATGGGCGGCGAGCCGTCCGCGGCGCCGAAGAAGTCACGGAAGAAGCAAAGCCCACGCAAGCGTGAGGACGGTCCGGCGCCGGAGAGCGACGCCCCGTTCGACGTGGACTAGTTCCGCCCGGGCCGCTTGATAACGGCCGTGTAACGGAACGATCTCGAATCAGGTACCCTCGACTCCGGTTCGCAAACGATCAGGAGGTACCGACGCGTGGGACGTCACAGAAAAGCATCGAATTCCAACGTACGCCGGAATTCGGTGATTGCTCTGACGGGTCTCGTCCCCGCAGGACTCATCACCGCCGCCACCAGCGCAGGCGCGGCCGAGTACATCCCCTTCATGACGACCACCTCCACGGCGCAGGAAGCCGAGCCCGTCGTGGAAACACCCGCCCCCATCGCGGATGACACCGAGGCACAGCCCGTCGCCGCAGCCGAGGCACCCGTCCCGCAGGCAGCACCCGTCCCGGCGCCCGCGCCGGAGATCCCGCCGACTCCCGAGCTGCCGACGAGCCTCGCCGCCAGCCCCATCGCAATCCCGACGGTCAACGTCTCCGCCTACAAGAACGCCGAGCGGATTCTCGCCGAAACCCAGCCCGGCTGCGGAATCAGCTGGACCATCATCGCCGGCATCGGCCGCGTCGAATCCACCCACGCCAACAACGGCAAAGCCGACGACCTCGGCCAGCTGCTCGAGCCCATCCTCGGCCCCCGCCTCGACGGATCACTCGCCGGCAACAACGTCATCGCCGACACCGACGGCGGCGCACTCGACGGCGACCCCAACTTCGACCGCGCAGTCGGACCGATGCAGTTCCTCCCCGAAACATGGAACCGCTACAAAGCCGACGGCAACGGCGACGGCATCTCCGACCCACAGAACCTCTACGACGCAGCCCTCGCCACCGGCGACTACTTGTGCGACGGCGGCCTGAACCTCCGCGACCTCGGACAGACCACCAAAGCCATCCTGCGCTACAACAACTCCATGGCCTACGTCGCCAACGTCCTCGCTTGGTCCACCGGCTACGCCACCGGCATCGTCCCCACCTCCGACCAGCTCCCGCGCATCCACTAAGGGTCATTCCGCAGGCTCCACTCCCGCCTCCCCCGGGTCATTCCGCAGGCTCCACTCCCGCCCCACTAGCATGAGCTCATGGCAGTACTGACGGAATCCGACGTTCGAAGCGCGCTCTCGAAAGTCATCGATCCGGAAATTCGCAAACCCATCACCGACCTGGGAATGGTCAAGGGTGTCACCATCGGCGACGGAGGATCCGTCGACGTCGGGATCTACCTCACCACTGCCGGTTGCCCGATGAAAACGGAGATCAGCGACCGCGTCACCAAAGCCGTCGCCGATGTCGCGGGAGTCGGCACCATCACCGTCGAACTCGACGTCATGAACGACGAGCAGCGCACCGAACTCCGCAAGTCTCTACGCGGCGATTCCGCGGAACCGATCATCCCGTTCGCTCAACCCGGCTCGCTTACGCGTGTGTACGCCGTCGCGTCGGGCAAGGGCGGCGTCGGGAAGTCGTCGGTGACGGTCAACCTCGCCGCATCGCTGGCCAAGCGTGGTCTGTCGGTGGGTGTGCTCGACGCCGACATCTACGGTCACTCGGTCCCCCGCATGCTGGGCAACGACGCCAAACCCACTCAAGTGGAGAAGATGATCATGCCGCCGCAGGCACACGGCGTGAAGTTCATCTCCATCGCGCAGTTCACCTCGGGCAACACGCCCGTCGTGTGGCGTGGACCGATGCTGCACCGCGCGTTGCAGCAGTTCCTCGCGGACGTGTTCTGGGGCGACCTCGACGTGCTGCTCCTCGACCTTCCGCCCGGCACCGGAGACATCGCCATCTCCGTGGCTCAGTTGATTCCCGGCGCCGAGATCCTCGTCGTGACGACGCCGCAGCAGGCTGCCGCCGAGGTCGCCGAACGCGCAGGCGCCATCGCTCTGCAGACCCGTCAGCGCATCGCCGGAGTCGTGGAGAACATGTCCTGGCTCGAGCTGCCCGACGGCACCCGCATGGACATTTTCGGATCCGGCGGCGGCCAGGATGTCTCGGATCGGCTGACCAAAGCCGTGGGCGCGAAAGTGCCTCTGCTGGGCCAGATTCCACTCGACACTGCAGTCCGTGAGGGTGGCGACGCCGGCACTCCGATCGTGTTGGCGCAGCCCGAGACTCCGGCCGCGCAGGCGTTGGAAGCGGTGGCCAAGCAACTCGCAGTGCGGGAGCGCGGGCTCGTCGGAATGTCGCTGAGCATCGACACCACCCGAAGGGCCTGATACCACCCGAATGCACACCTGTCGAGGGTTGGAGTCTTAGAATTCGCCAAGTCTTACACTTTGGTGAGAATCCTTTTCTTCGATAGAGAGTGGCCTGCATGAAGAAGCCGCAATCGAGTCGGACGGTACTGGTACCGATCGTGCTCGCCCTTTTCGTGACCCTGGTGGGGTCGCTGTTCGGTCCGGCCCTGGCGTCGGCGCAGCAGCCACCGCCGTCCGGACAGAACTACTCCATCGCCACCGATACCACGTTCGCTCCCTTCGAGTTCCAGGACGAGCAGGGCAAACTCGTCGGAATCGACATGGACCTCCTGGCAGCGATCGCCGCGGACCAGGGCTTCACCTACAACGTGGAGCAGGTCGGCTTCGACACCGCCCTGCAAGGCGTCACGAGCGGTCAGTTCAACGGAATGATCGCCGGAATGTCCATCACCGACGCACGAAAGGCGACGTTCGACTTCTCGGACCCGTACTTCGATTCAGGTGTCCAGATGGCAATTCTGGAGTCCAACAACGACATCGAGAGCTACGAGGACCTGCGCGGGAAGTCCGTCGCCGTCAAGAACGGCACCGAGGGCGCGACGTTCGCGGACTCCATCGCAGACCAGTACGGCTTCACGATCCGTAGTTTCGACGACTCGGCGACGATGTTCGAGGAAGTGCGTACCGGCAACTCCGCCGCCGCTTTCGAGGACTACCCCGTTCTCGCCTACGGCATCAACCAGGGCAACGGATTCAAGACCGTCACCGACAAGGAAGCCGGAGCAAGTTACGGCTTCGCCGTCGCCAAGGGCACCAACGCGCAGTTGCTCGAGCAGTTCAACACCGGGCTCGCGAACCTGCGTGAGAGCGGGCAGTACGACGACATTCTCGACACCTACCTCAGCGCGGAAGCGTCGACGTCGGACAACTCGATCCCCGGTCTGATCAAGAGCAGCTGGCAGTTGCTGCTCAAAGGTCTGTGGCTGACGGTCGTTCTCACCGTCATCTCCATCGCGATCGCTCTGGTTCTCGGCGCGATCTTCGGCCTGTTCCGTGTCTCGTCCAACATCGTGCTCCGAGGAATCGGCACGACGTACGTCGACGTCTTCCGCGGCACACCGCTGCTGGTGCAGGCATTCTTCATCTACTTCGGTGTCCCTGCGGCACTGAACTTCCAGATGTCCGCATTCACCGCCGGCATCATCACGCTGTCGCTCAACGCGGGCGCCTACATGGCCGAGATCGTCCGAGGCGGAATCCTCGCCGTCGACAAGGGCCAGATGGAAGCGTCGCGAAGCCTCGGGATCAGCTACCTCAAGTCGATGCGCCGCGTCGTCATGCCGCAGGCCATCCGCACGATGATTCCGTCGTACATCAACCAGTTCGTCATCACGTTGAAGGACACCTCGTTGCTGTCGGTCATCGGCCTGGCCGAGCTGACCCAGACAGGCCGACTGATCATCGCCCGCAACTTCGAGTCGTTCAACATGTGGCTGATCATCGGCGTCATGTACTTCATCATCATCATGGCACTCACCAAGCTGTCGAACCGGCTCGAGAAGAGGATCAACAAGTGAGCACCAAGATTTCGATCAAGGCGCTGGAGAAGGCATTCGGCGACAACAAGGTCCTCAAGGGAATCGACGCCGAGATCGCCAACGGCGAGGTCGTCTGCGTCATCGGACCGTCAGGATCCGGTAAGAGCACCTTCCTGCGATGCCTCAACAAGCTCGAGGACATCACCGGCGGCCACGTCGTCGTCGACGGCGTCGACCTGACCGACAAGAACGTCAATCTCGACAAGATTCGCCAGAACATCGGCATGGTGTTCCAGCACTTCAACCTCTTCCCGCACATGACGGCACTCGAGAACGTCATGCTCGCACCCGTCGAGACGAAGAAGATGTCGAAGTCCGAGGCCAAGGACACGGCACTGAAACTGCTCGAGCAGGTCGGACTGTCCGAGCGCGCGGACTACAAGCCCGCGAGCCTCTCCGGCGGTCAGAAGCAGCGCGTCGCCATCGCCCGAGCACTCGCGATGAGCCCGTCGATCATGCTGTTCGACGAAGCCACCTCGGCACTCGACCCCGAAATGGTCGGCGAAGTACTGCAGGTTCTGCGGGACCTCGCCAAGGGCGGAATGACAATGGTCGTCGTCACCCACGAAATGGGCTTCGCCCGCGAGGTCTCGGACCGAGTCATCTTCATGGCCGACGGCGTCATCGTCGAAGAGGGAACCCCGGATCAGCTCTTCGGCAATCCGCAGAACCCTCGGACCCAGGACTTCCTGAACAAGGTGCTGTAAGGCTCGACCCACAGCATGAAGGCGCCACCGCAGCTGTCCGACCCACGGGATCCAGTGCACTGCGGTGGCGCCTTCATGCTGTGACGCTAAGAGCGCTACGTGGCGTCGGAGTCGATGGGCGGGGTCTGGCCTGCGGGCAGTTTCTTCTCGAGCGACGGCTTGGCGGGGGTGTTCGGGGTTCCGTTGGAGCTGCCGTTCGGCTTCTTGGAGTCGAAGTTGCCGGTGAAGATGGAGTCGTCACCGTCGAGCAGGTGTTTGGTGATGACAGCGCGGGGCGTCATGCCGCGGAGCTGATTGAGGTCGGCGAGGGGCTTACGCAGGTCCTCGAAGTCGGTGCCCAGCTCGTCCTTGAGTTGCTGGCTTGCGCCGTTGGCGTATTCCTTGACCTGGCGGATGGACTTGGTGACCCAGCTGATGGCGCCGGGCAGCCGGTCTGGACCGAGGATGACGAGTGCTGCTACCAGGAGAATGACGAGCTCTCCCCAGCCGATGTTGCCGAACACGCCTGCCAGCCTAGTCCGAAACCGGGGTGACCGACACATCGACGAGTCTGCCGGACCGGACCAGCTGAACAGGCGTCGACTGGCCGATTTCGCTCGATTGAACGGCAACGACCAACTCATCGGCACTGGTCACAGCGCGGTCACCGACCTTGGTGATGACGTCGCCCTCGACGATTCCGGCTTCCTGTGCCGGCCCTCCCGCACGCACGTTCGCCACTTCGGCACCGGATGTTGCGTCGTTGATCACCGATCGAGCGTTGATGCCGATGTCCGGGTGTTTCATCTCGCCGGTCCGGATCAGCGATTGAGCTACCTCGGTGACGTCGTCGATCGGGATGGCGAAACCGAGGCCGACCGATCCGCCGCTCTCGCTGCGGATAGCCGAGTTGATGCCGATGACGCGGCCTTCGGCGTCGATCAGTGGTCCTCCGGAGTTACCCGGGTTGATCGCGGCGTCGGTCTGCACTGCGTCGATGACGGCGTCGGTGTCGGTGCCTTCGCCGGACAGTCGAACGGGCCGGTCGAGTGCACTGACGATGCCGCGTGTGACGGTCTTGTTCAGGCCGAGCGGCGAGCCGACGGCGACGACGTCCTCCCCCACCTGGACGTCGGCGGAGTTGCCGAGCTCGGCCACGGTGAGGTTGCCGACGTCGGCCTTGAGCACTGCGAGGTCGGTCTTGATGTCGCGGCCGACGATGTCCGCGGGAACCTTGGTGCCGTCGGAGAACGTCACTTGCAGCGTGGCGCGATCGGGATTGGTGGCCGCCATCGAGATGACGTGGTTGTTGGTGACGATGTAGCCCTCGCCGGCGATGACGACGCCGGATCCGGTGCCTGCGTTCTCGCCGAGCGTGACCTGAATGGACACCACGGACGGCAGGACGGCGTCGGCGACGCGTGCCACCTGCCCTTGGGGCAAGTCCTCGCCGGTCGACTGCGTCAGATTCACCTTCTGGCTGGTCAACGCTCCGGTCACCTCGGCTGTTTCGCGCCCGATGAGGCCGCCGACGAGACCGATGGCCAACGCGACGACGCCGAGAACGACGAGCGCTTTCGGGGCGACCTTCTCGCCGAACAGAACCTCACGGACACCGAGCTTCGGGCCGAACGGTTGGACTGCGGGCTCGGGGATGTCCTCGGCTGCGGCGCCGAGCCTGACGGTGGAGTTCGGGTCGCGCCACGGATCCTCGGGTTCCGGTTCTGCCTCCGGGGGGCCGGTGGGAGCTTCAGGATCGCGCTGCAGCGATTCCTGCGCGTCGGTGGGCCTGCCGAAAGCCTCGGCGAGAACAGGGTCGGGCGCGCGCGAGGTGATTCTGGGCGACGGTTCGCCGCGTCGTGCCGCGGGGGTGAAGGAGCCTTGGACGTCGCTCGGCCGACCGAAGGCGGCAGTGGCGGCAGGATCGACCTCCGGCCGGTAGACCGGACGCGGTGGTAGCCGCGGCGCCTCCGGGTCAGTGTCGGTGCTGCGATCTGTATTGGTGCTCACGCGTTCCCGGTACCCCTCGCTCACGTCGGTCACAGCGGCCAAGATTACACAGGGCGACCCTAACGGCGTCTGCGACGAAGGTTCACGACCGACGTCACGATGACGCGTCGGCGTCGCTCGACCTCTGCTTTGACCTCGGGCGGCTCGCACATCGGGATCTGACTGAGCAGACCGAGCAACGAGTTGGGCATGGACATCTCGCCCGAATCCTTCAGGGCGCTACGCGCCTGTTGCTGGGCATCGACCTCGGCTGCGCACTCCGGGCACTCCGCAATGTGCCGAGCAGCACGTAGGTACGCGTTCATACGCAGCTCACCGTCGGCGAATGCAGCGATCGCTTCGCTGGCCAGATGTTCGGTAGAGCTGAACCGCCGTGGCTCTCGGGCCTGCGTCATCCAACCCTCCTCGTAGCTACTGAACACTGGCGTGAGAAGTGTCGACCTTCCCGTTCACTCGAAGGTACTCCCGTAGCGCCGCGCGTCCACGATGGATACGACTACGCACCGTCCCGAGCTTGACGCCCAGTGTCGCACCGATCTCCTCGTAGGACAGGCCTTCGATGTCGCACAGCACGATCGCTGCACGGAACTCGGGCGCCAACGAGTCGAGCGCGGACTGAAGATCCGGATCCAGCCGGGCGTCGTGATAAATCTGCTCGGGGTTGGGTGTCTCCGACGGCACACGGTCGTAGTCCTCGGGCAGCGCCTCCATGCGGATGCGGTTGCGGCGACGGACCATGTCGAGAAACAGGTTGGTGGTGATGCGGTGCAACCAACCCTCGAACGTTCCCGGCTGGTAGTTCGACAGGGAACGGAACACCCTGATGAACGTGTCCTGCGTCAGATCCTCGGCATCCTGGGCGTTACCGGACAACCGGTAGGCAAGACGGTAGACGCGGTCACCGTGCTCACGGACCAGTTCGTCCCAGGACGGCATGGTGGCGTCCTCGCCGCTGGCATCGAAAGCGGCGGTGCCGCTCAGTTCGGCGGTGTCTAGATCTTCTTTGATCTCGTAGATGGCTGGATCCTCCTGCTCAGGAACACGTACCAGTACAACCACCGACACCGCCGGGATGTTCCTGTTTCGCGTTGCTCGTCGATCAAGCGATCACAAGTAGCTTCTCCCACTCGCGTGTGGCCGACGTGTGAATAACCTGAGGTGCCGCTGAGAAACCTGTCCGCTCGGAAATTCGTCCGGGTCACGTTAATGTCGCAGGGTGCCGACTAATGCCGAGAGATTGCTGTCGTATGCCGAGGAATCCGCCCAGGAGGACGACGTTCTCGTCTCGGCCCGCGAACGCGCCGAGGACCTCGGTGCAGCACCCGTGCCGGCCTCCGTCGGCGCGATTCTCAGCATCTTCACTCAGATGCTCGGCGCCAAGACCGTCGTCGAGATCGGGACCGGCGCCGGCATCAGCGGCCTCTGGTTGCTCGACGGGATGCGCGAGGACGGCGTACTCACGACCATCGACACCGAACCGGAATACCAGCGCGCGGCCAAGGAAGCGTTCCGAGCCGGAGGTATCCCGCCGTCACGTACGCGATTGATCAACGGGTGGGCGCTCGACGTCCTCCCTCGCCTCGCCGACGACACCTACGACCTCGTGTTCATCGACGCCAGCCCCGTCGACCATCTTCATTTCGTTCAGGAGAGCGTCCGACTACTACGCCCCGGCGGTGTACTGGTGCTACACAACGCACTGCTGAACGGCCGGGTGCCGGACTCGACTCAGCGCGACGCCACCACCGTCGCAGTCCGGGCAGCAGCCCGAGCCATCGCCGAAGACGAGCGTCTCACCACCGTCCTGCTTCCGCTCGGCGACGGACTGATCTGCGCTTCGCGCAGCTGACCTCGGGTCGTTCCGCAGGCTCCACTCCCGGGGCTTCGCGCAGCTGACCTTGGGTCATTTCGCAGGCTCCACTCCCGGGGCTTCGCGCAGCTGACCTTGGGTCATTTCGCAGGCTCCACTCCCGTCAGATCCAGACGCCCTTGCCGACGGAGACGACGCCGCCTGCGGAGACGTTGAAGCGTTCGTTGTCGCGTTCCATGTCGACGCCGATGATTTCGCCGGGCCCGACGACGACGTTCTTGTCCAGGATCGCCCGGCGAACCACTGCGCCCTTGCCGATGCGTACGCCTGGCATGAGGACGCTGCCTTCGACGGTGGCACCGTCGTCGATCATGACGTTGGAACTGAGTACTGAATTGCGGACGGTCGCGGCCGAGAGAATGCATCCGGCGCCGACGACGGATTCCTGCGCGAGCCCGCCCTGCACGAACTTGGCGGGTGGGAGGTTCTCGGCGGCGCCGCGGATGGGCCACCGGCGGTTGTAGAGGTTGAAGATCGGGTGCACGGACACCAGGTCCATGTGTGCGTCGTAGAAGGCGTCGATGGTTCCGACGTCGCGCCAGTATCCGCGGTCGCGTTCGGTGGCGCCGGGTACGACGTTGTCGTTGAAGTCGTAGACCGAGGCGACACCGGCTTCGACGAGTGCGGGAATGATGTCGCCGCCCATGTCGTGGTCGGAGTCGGAATTCTCCGAGTCCGCTTTGATGGCGTCGATCAGTACTTTCGTCGTGAAGACGTAGTTGCCCATCGATGCGTAGGTGACGTTGGGGTCGTCGGGTGTGCCTGGAGGCTGAGCGGGCTTTTCCAGGAACTGGGTTATCTTGCCGTTCTCGTCGCTGTCGATGCATCCGAACGCGAAGGCCTCGCTGCGCGGCACCCTGATCCCGGCGACGGTGACGCCTGCACCGGAGTCGATGTGCTGCTGGACCATCTGCTCGGGGTCCATGCGGTAGACGTGGTCGGCACCGAAAACGACTATGTACTCGGGGTCTTCGTCGTAGACGAGGTTGAGCGACTGGAAGATGGCGTCGGCGCTGCCGGTGTACCAGCGTGGGCCGAGGCGTTGCTGCGCCGGGACCGGGGTGATGTACTCGCCGGCGAATCCGGACAGCCTCCAGGTCTGGGAGATGTGGCGGTCCAGTGAATGGGACTTGTACTGGGTCAGCACGCACAGCCGGAGGTATCCGGCGTTGACGAGATTGCTCAGAACGAAGTCGATCAGTCGGTAGGCGCCGCCGAACGGTACGGCTGGCTTTGCTCTGTCCGCGGTCATGGGGTAGAGCCGCTTACCCTCACCGCCGGCAAGCACGATCCCTAGAACATGCGGTTGTGTCCTCACAGAGCCAACCTATCCGCACTGGGTGAAGCTTGCTAGCAGTACACGCGTTTCACCGCGGGAATGTAGGTTTACAGATGTGCGCGTGGCGATGATGACTAGGGAATACCCGCCGGAGGTCTACGGAGGCGCCGGGGTGCATGTCACCGAACTCGCGGCGCAGCTGAAAGCGCTGTGCGAGGTCGACATCCACTGCATGGGTGCGCCGCGGGACACCGCGCACGTCCATGATCCCGATCCGGCACTGAAAGGCGCCAATGCGGCGCTGACGACCCTGTCGGCGGAGCTGCGAATGGCGAACGCCGCGGCGGACGCGGACGTGGTGCACTCGCACACCTGGTACACCGGTCTCGCCGGCCACCTGGCCGCGGAGTTGTACGACGTTCCGCACATCCTCACCGCGCATTCGCTCGAGCCTCGCCGTCCGTGGAAGGCCGAGCAGCTGGGCGGCGGCTACCGCATCTCGTCGTGGTCCGAGCGCAATGCCGTCGAGTACGCCGACGCGGTCATCGCCGTCAGCGAGGGCATGGCCAAGGACGTCCTCGATGCCTACCCGCGCCTGGACCCGCAGCGTGTTCATGTGGTGCGCAACGGAATAGACACCGAGAACTGGCACGCCGGACCCGCCGCGGATCCGTCGGATTCCGCGTTGGACGCCATCGGTGTCGACCTGGATCGGCCGATCGTCGCGTTCGTCGGGCGGATCACGCGCCAGAAGGGCGTCGGGCATCTGATCGCGGCCGCGCACCATTTCGATCCGTCGATTCAGCTGGTGCTCTGCGCGGGCGCTCCCGATACTCCGGAGATCGCCGCGGAGACCGAACGTGCGGTTGCCGAGCTGTCCGCTGCGCGCGACGGCGTCCACTGGGTGCGCGAAATGCTTCCCACCGAAAAGATCCGCGAAATACTTTCTGCGTCACAGGTTTTCGTCTGCCCGTCGGTGTACGAGCCACTGGGCATCGTCAACCTCGAGGCCATGGCAGCGGAAACCGCGGTGGTCGCGTCCGACGTCGGCGGCATCCCGGAGGTCGTCGACGACGGTGTCACCGGTCGCCTCGTGCACTACAACGCATACGAACCGCAGGCGTTCGAGCAGGCTCTGGCCCGGACGGTCAACGAGGTCGCGCTGGATCCGACGCTCGCGGCATCGATGGGCAAGGCGGGTCGTGCCCGTGCCGTCGCAGAATTCTCGTGGGCGGCCATCGCTCAGCAGACGCTGGACGTCTACTCCGCGGCGCTCGCCCGTCGCTCGTAGGTTCCGACGACGACCGACGCGGTCACGGCCACCGGCTCGGACAAGGATTCGATTGCGGCACGCCTGTCCGCTTCGGTGGTGTGCCGAACGGACGGACCCATCCCGACGAGGCTGCCCACCTCGGCGTGGGTGAGCTCCATGCGGTATTCGACGGCTGTCCGGTCCACCTGGTCGAACCCTCCGGACAGGGAATCACCGAGCCGCCTGGCCTTGTCCTCGTCCACGCCGATGAGGCCGAGTTCGCCGATCAGTTCCTGTTGATGCCGGACGGTGGGGGTGACGACGACGAGCCTGCCTCCCGGTGCGAGGACCCGCCTGGATTCTGCGGCGTTGCGCGGCGAGAAGACACAGGTGATCGCGTCGAGCGAGCCGGAACGGACGGGTAGACCGTTCCAGACGTCGGCGACCACGGACCCGATCGCGGGATGAGCCTGCGCCGCACGACGAGCCGCGGCCTTGGACACGTCGATGCCGATTCCGCGTCCACCGGTGCGATCGAGGACGGCCGCCAGATAATGACCGCTGCCGACGCCGATCTCGAGCACGGTGCGAGACGCACCGACCGCGTCGACGAGGGCCGCCGTCACCCGGTCGAAGTGGCCGGTGCTCAGGAACGCGGTGCGGGCCGCGATCATGTCCGGTGAGTCGCCGGTGATCTTGCCTGCGCTGCCCGGTTGGAGACTGACGTATCCCTGACGTGCGACGTCGAACGAATGCCCTCGATCGCACAGGAGAGTGCGGTCCTCCACGTCGAGGTCGGAGCCGCAGTGCGGGCAGACGAGCAGGTCGATCACGTCGGCGAGCACGACACACCCCGCCTACCGCGCACCCCGACCACCACTAAGCCCCACCTGCCGTAATCGGCAAGCGGGGCTGGGCACAGAAACGAAAAACAGTTAACCGGTGACGCCTTTCAGCTCTTCACCGAGGGCGGCTGCCTCGTCAGGGGTGAGCTCGACGACCAGGCGTCCTCCGCCTTCGAGCGGCACCCTCATCACGATCCCTCGTCCCTCTTTGGTTGCTTCGAGGGGACCGTCCCCGGTCCGGGGCTTCATCGCCGCCATCCTCTGCTCCCTCCAGATCTGCGCCACCCAGCTCTGCGCTTCGGCCAAAAAAGTGTTCTCGCCGTGAGCGAGAATGGTTCTTGCGCTCCATTCTTCCCTATCGGGACCGATACCGGGAACTGGAGTCGGTATTCGGGGACTTCACCCAACATCCCGTCAGGTGATCGTCGACCATTCCGGTGGCCTGCATCAATGCGTAAGCCGTGGTCGGACCGAAGAACCGCAGCCCACGACGCTTGAGCTCCTTGGCCATCGCGGTGGATTCGGTGGTCACCGCAGGTACGTCCGATATCGAATCGAGACGCTGTCCTCGCGGGGCCGGAGCGAACGACCAGAGCAGCGAATCGAGGTCGGGGTCCAGGTCGAGGATCACCCTCGCGTTGCCGATGGCTGCGTCGATCTTGGCGCGGTTGCGCACGATCGAACTGTCCTGCATCAGCCGCTCGGTGTCCGCGGCGCCGAATGCCGCGACCTTCTCCGGATCGAATCCGGAGAAGGCGCGACGGAAGTTCTCGCGCTTGCGCAGGATCGTGATCCACGCCAATCCGGACTGGAACGCTTCGAGACACAATCGTTCGTACAGGGCGTCTCGGCCGTGGAGTTCACGACCCCATTCGGTGTCGTGATAGGTCCGGTACAGCTCGTCGTCGGTTGCTCCCCACGGGCACCGCAGCTTGCCGTCGGGGCCGGGTACGGCCGTCACTTGTCCACGTTCGTCGTATCGTCCAGGCGCGACCGGAGCAGGTCGATCTCCGCGGCGAGTCGTTCCAGGGCCCAGTCGACTTCGCTGGGCTTGTAGCCACGCAACGTCTGCTGGAACTTGAGGTCTTTCACGTCGTCGCCGGTCACGCCCTCTGCAGGTAGGACGGTGGCCGTCGTCCCCTCGGGCAAGGGTTCGAGCTCTTCACCGCGACCGAACACGGCACTTGCGACGAAGAAGAGCAGGGCTGCGATGACCGCGATGACGACGACGTACAGCAGAAGCGTCAGCATCGCAGAATCTTCTCACAGCCCTGCTCTCGAACGGTTCTGCGCGTTACACGTGCAAGGTGTTGATGGCGGGTCGATCGGCCAGCGACACCTCGGTGGAGAACGGCACGAAGGAATCTCCGTCGACGCGGAACTGCATCAGTCCGGCCCCCGAGTCCACCATTCCGCAGCGGTTCAACATGGTGCCCACGATCTGACGGCTCATCGCGCCCAGTTCCACCAGCGGGCGGTTGCGGTGTTTGCGGACACCGAGATTGACCTGACCGATCGCGCCGAGTCCCAGTTTGTCGTAGGTGTCGAGCAACAGCCCGATCTCCACGCCGTAGCCGGGCGCGAACGGCACCGCGGAGAGGAGCTCTCTCGTTCCCGCGTACTCCCCGCCCAGCGGTTGGATCACGCCGGTGAGCTCCGGGCGCATGGCGGCGAGCATCGGCCGGGCAACCAGTTCGGTGACCCTGCCACCGCCGTTGGCGTCCTCGGTGCCGCTGGTGCGCAACGGACGTCGGTAGTAGCCCTTCACCAAATGGATACCGTCGCCCATCAGCAGGGGGCCGAGGAGCTTGGGTACGAACGCCGGGTCCGGGTTGATCAGATCGGAGTCGACGAACGCGATCAGATCACCCGTCGAGGCAGCGATCGCTCGCCACAGCACTTCACCTTTGCCCTTGACCGGGTCGAGTCCGGGAATTGCTTCCTCGCGACTGATCACTCGTGCGCCGGCGGCGGTGGCACGTTCGGCGGTGGCGTCGGTCGACCCGGAGTCCAGGACGATCAGTTCGTCGACGAGACCACCGAGCAACGGGTGGATGGTATCCACTACTGCCGCGAC
The DNA here is from genome assembly GCF_002259345.1 of Rhodococcus sp. 06-156-4. Taxonomy (NCBI): domain Bacteria; kingdom Bacillati; phylum Actinomycetota; class Actinomycetes; order Mycobacteriales; family Nocardiaceae; genus Rhodococcus; species Rhodococcus sp. 06-156-4. Next base: position 122,867 of record NZ_NPGB01000039.1, read on the forward strand.
GGTGTCTTCCTCGTCGAGCGCAGGCAGTACGACGGAGACGGTGCGGCCCGCCTTCGCTGCCTCGAGTTCGGCGATGGACCACGACGGGGTGTCCCACGTATTCGTGTCCGCCCATGAATCCAGGACGGTGGTTCGGTCCGCAAGCGTCATGCCAGCCCCCTGACGGTCCGCACCGGAGCCCTGTTTCCCTGTATCGCCGCAACCATGTCTACGACTCTTCTGGTCGACGCAACCTCGTGCACCCGGAACATTCGGGCGCCGCCTGCTGCGGCCAATGCTGTCGCTGCCAATGTTCCCTCCAACCGGTCGGCGAGTTCTACACCTAGAGTCTCCCCGATAAAATCCTTGTTGCTCAGCGCCATGAGCACTGGCCATCCGGTGTTTACAAGAACGTCCACGCGACGCAACAACTCGAGCCCGTGGAAGGTGTTTTTGCCGAAATCATGGGTCGGATCGACGAGAATCGAGTCGCGACGCACACCCGCGGCAACAGCTTTCTCGGCCGCGGCTGTCACTTCCTCGACGACATCGGCAACGACATCGGTATAGCGAACACGGTGTGGTCGGGTACGCGGTGTGGCACCTCCGGTGTGCGAGCAGACAATGCCGACGCCTTCCTCGGCGGCCACCCCGACGAGGCCAGGGTCCGCCCCGGCCCACGTGTCGTTGATGAGATCGGCACCGACACCGCACGCAAGCCTCGCCACGTCGCTACGCCAGGTATCGACACTGATCAGCAGATCCGGGTACTCACCGCGGATGGCCTCGACGAACGGAACGACGCGACGGATCTCCTCGGCAGCGTCGACGAGCACACCCGGGCCCGCCTTGACGCCGCCGATGTCGACCATGTCGGCACCCTCGGCGACGGCGCGATGGACCGACGCCATCGCCGCCTCGTCGGTGAAGTTCGCACCCTTGTCGTAGAAGGAATCAGGAGTGCGGTTGACGATCGCCATGACGAGCGCGCGATCGTCGGCCACCGGCTTGCCGCAGAGAGTGCTCATGCTTTCAATACTGGCACGGGCATTATTTGCTGCTGGGCGCCTTACCTGCCGCGACCTCGTCGACGTAACCGTCGTACGCCTTGTCGTAACCGCCGGACTTGCCGCGCAGCACGTAGAGCTCGCTCTCGCCGTCCTCCTCGTAGCCGAGCTTGCGGAGGGCGACCTTCTGGCTCTTGAACGTGGACGTCTGTTCGAGGCTGTCGACGACGCGCACGAACAACGGCACGGCGTACGTCGGAAGCTTGTCGTACAGATGCGCTGCGACGGCTTTGCCGTCGAACGACTCACCGTCGCGCAACGTCACCGCAGCCATGCCTGCCTTGCCGTCGGCACCGTCGATGTCGACGCCGTAGACGACGGCACCGTCGATGGCGGAATGGCCGCCGAGGGCACCTTCCACCTGCGTGGTCGCGACGTTCTCACCCTTCCAGCGGAACGTGTCGCCGAGGCGGTCGACGAAAGCGACGTGCAGGAAACCCTGCTTACGCACGAGGTCGCCGGTGTCGAACCATGCGTCGCCGTCTTTGAACCCGTCGCGGACGAGCTTCTTCTCGGTGGCCTCGTCGTCGGAGTAGCCGTCGAACGGGGCGCGATCGGTGACCTTGGAGAGCAGCAGACCGACCTCACCGGTCCCGACCTTCCGCAGCTTGCCGTTCTGACCGCGCTTGGCCTTGCCGGACTCCTCGTCGTACTCGACCACCGCGTACGGCAGCGGGCAGATGCCCGCGGTCTTCTTCATGTTCAGCGCGTTGATGAAGGCGATGTTGCACTCGCTGGCGCCGTAGAACTCGGCGACGCGTTGGATGCCGAACCGTTCGGTGAACTCCTCCCAGATCTCCGGGCGAAGGCCGTTGCCGACGACGAGCTTGACCGTGTTGTCCCGGTCGGTCGCCTTCTTCGGCTGGGTGAGCAGGTACCGGCACAGCTCACCGATGTAGGTGAACGCCGTGGCCTTGTTGACCTTGATGTGTTCCCAGAAATTGCTGACCGAGAACTGCTTGCCGATCGCCATCGTCGCACCACCGGCGAGCACCGAGGACAGCGTCACCGTCAGAGCATTGTTGTGATAGAGCGGCAGGCAGCAGTAGATGACGTCGTCGCTACGCAGACGCACACCCATGTTGCCCAGACCCGACATCGACTTGAGCCACCGGAAATGGCTCATCAGGCTCGCCTTCGGCATTCCCGTCGTGCCCGAGGTGAAGATGTAGAACGCCTTCTCCTTCGCCAGGATCTCCGCGGTGACCGACGGATTCTTCGGCGACGCCTTCTGCGACAGCTCGTCCAGTTCCTTCAGCGGCAGCACCGAACCGGCCTGCGGAGCGGCCTCGAGCGAATCGAGTGCCTCTTGCGTGTTCTCGTCGAACACCAGGACCTTCGCATCGAGAATTCCCAGGCTGTGCTCGAGCACGTCACCACGCTGGTTGTAGTTCAGCATTCCAGCCGTCGCACCGAGCTTGACCGCAGCCAACGCCGCGAACAGAGCCTCCGGGCGGTTCTTGCTCAACACCCCGACGACATCCCCGCGCGTCACACCCCGGTCCGCGAAGACAGCAGCGTACCGATTGACAATCGCATTGGCGTCCGCGTACGACGTGGACTCCCCTTCGAACCGTACGAACGGCCTGTCACCGTTCTTCGCCGCAGCATCCTGGAACACGAGGCCGATCGACGCCTTGTGATGGGGTTTGCGGGTGAACCCGGCGACACCCCGAAGCAGGCTGGGCACCTCCGTCACCATTTTCGGCAACGCGACGGCGACGTCGGTCACCTTGATCTTCTGACGGGCATCGACAGCCATGAACTCCCCTTAGTCCGATGTGACCTTGCTAACCTTACTCCAGAGTAACGTCCGATTTCGAGGTCACTCCGCAGGCTCCGCTCCCGGCCGTTTTCGAGGTCACTCCGCAGGCTCCGCGCATGCATCCAGTGCACCCCGGACGGTGTCGGTTCTGACCAGCGCGTCCAGGGCCCGCTGTTGCACGAATCCCGTCGAGGACAGGCTGTCGATCCACTGCAGGAGTCCGTCGTAGTGACCGACCGGGTCCAGCAGAACGATCGGTTTGGCGTGCATTCCCAGGTAACCCGCTGTCCAGGTCTCGAACAGTTCCTCGAGCGTCCCGATGCCTCCCGGCAACGTGATGAACGCGTCGGCGCGGTCCTCCATGATCTTCTTTCGCTCGCGCATGGTGTCGGTGACGATCAGTTCGTCGGCGTCGACGTCGGCGACTTCACGGTGGACGAGCGCCTTCGGGATCACGCCGACGGTGTTCGCGCCTGCCGCGCGAGCTGCCTCCGCGACGGCGCCCATCATCGACACGTTGCCGCCGCCGGACACCAGCCCCCATCCTCGGCGTCCGATCTCCGTTCCCAGCTCGCGCGCCAAGTCGATGAACGACCGATCGACGGGCCCCGACGCGCAGTACACGCAGACGTTCCAACTCATGACTGCTCCCCCGTTGTGCTTTGGATGATCCGCACGGCTTCCTCGACGCTGTCCGTGCAGTGGATGAGTTCCAGGTCGGACGGCGAGACCTTGCCTTCGGCGACGAGGGTGTTCTTGATCCACTCGATCAGACCGGACCAGAAGTCGGTGCCCAGCAGGATGATCGGGAACCTGGTGACTTTCCGGGTCTGAACGAGGGTGAGTGCCTCGAACAGTTCGTCGAGGGTGCCGAATCCGCCGGGTAGGCACACGAATGCCTGGGAGTACTTGACGAACATCGTCTTTCGGACGAAGAAGTAACGGAAGTTGACGCCGAGATCGACCCAGTCGTTGAGTCCCTGCTCGAACGGCAGCTCGATTCCGAGGCCGATGGAGAAGCCGTCGGCGTCGGATGCGCCGCGGTTGGCTCCTTCCATGACGCCGGGCCCGCCACCGGTGATGACGGCGAATCCGGCCTCGGCGAGGCTTTGTCCGAGCTGCCGGCTGCGCTCGTACTCAGGGTGATCCTGCGGGGTGCGGGCGGAGCCGAATACCGTGACGGCCCTTGGCACCTCGGCGAGCGCACCGAACCCTTCGACGAATTCACTCTGGATGCGGAGCACCCGCCACGTGTCGGTGTGGATCCAGTTGCCGGGGCCGCGTTGATCCAGCAGACGCTGATCCGACGTGGACGTCTCGGAGTTGCGTCCGCGCCGCAACACCACCGAACCCTTGTGCCTAGCTGCCTTGTCGTCGTCCATGCGGACAGGCTATCCGGCGGCCCTTCACGACTTCGAGAGATAGGCACGAAGGACTGCTGCGACGTCGGTGATCTGTGCTGTCGGCACCCGCTCGTCACGCTTGTGCGCCAGATTCGGGTCGCCCGGCCCGTAGTTCACGGCGGGGATTCCGAGAGCGGAGAACCTGGAGACGTCGGTCCACCCGTACTTGGCGCGGAACTGGCCACCTGCGGCCTCGATCAGCGCAGCCGCGGCAGGAGCTCCGAGGCCGGGCAGTGCACCGGGCGAGGAGTCGGCGACCTCGACGCCGACATCGAGCCCGGCGAACACGTCGCGAACATGACCGACGGCCTGCTCGACGCTGCGGTCGGGGGCGAATCGGAAGTTGACGTCGAGCTCGGCGGCGTCGGGGACGACGTTTCCCGCGACGCCTCCGGAGATGCACACCGCTTGCAGTCCTTCGCGGTAGACACAGCCGTCGATGTCGACCTGCCGAGCTTCGTACGCCGTCAGCCGGTCCAGCACTGCACCGAGTTTGTGAACGGCGTTGTCTCCCAGCCATGATCGGGCACTGTGCGCACGGGTGCCACTCGCCGTCAGGCGCACCCGCAGAGTGCCCTGGCAGCCGGCTTCGATGAACCCTCCCGACGGCTCGCCCAGAACGGCGACGTCCGCCTGCAACCACTCCGGCAGTTCACGTTCGATGCGGCCGAGCCCGTTCTTGGACGCCGCGATTTCCTCGCAGTCGTAGAAGACCAAGGTCAGGTCGTGGGCAGCGTCGACGGTGGCCGCCAGGTGCAGAAAGACTGCGTCCCCGGATTTCATGTCGACCGTGCCGCAACCGTGGATCACGTCGCCGTCGGCGTGGTCGCGTTCACGACGGCTCGGCACGTTGTCCGCGATCGGAACGGTGTCGAGGTGTCCGGCGAGCATCACGCGAGTGGGCAGGCCACGGTGTGTCCGCGCGAGTACAGCGTTGCCGTTCCTGACGATCTCGAACCCGGTTGTCTGCTCGCGCAGTGCGGCTTCGACGGCGTCGGCGATCACCGACTCGTCCTCGGAGACGCTGGGGATGTCGACGAGTGCGGCTGTCAGGTCGATCGGGTCGGCGTGCAAGTCCAGGCGGGGAACACTCATCGGACGATTTTAAGCTCTAGCCGAGGTCGCGGCCGCCGGGGATCTCGTACACCGACCCGTCGAAGCCCGCCCGGAACAGCCGTCCGCTGGAGAAGCCCTGCTCGCCCCGTCCGTAGATCACGACGCTCGAGGTGGGGATTCCGCTGCCGAGGACGCAGTACTTCCCGGGCGCATCGATTCGGACGATCTGGCCTCGGGTGTTCAGCGGCACGACCGGACGGCCGGCGGAATCGAGGGTGAGCCCGTCCGGTGCGCTGAGCGAGTCGAGTCCGTTCAGGTCGAGAATGCTCTCCGGTGCGGACGGGTTCGCGATGGGAATTCTGCTGACGCCCGAGTTCACGAACGTTCGGGACACGTACAGGTACCGACCAGCCTCGTCCAGCACCGCGCCGTTGGCACTGGGTAGCCGCGCCCACGCGGGGTTCACCGTCCCGTCCGACGCGACCTGGCCGACCAGGCTACCGAAATCGTTTGTCGCGTACACAGTTCCGTCGTCGGCCACGGCAAGACCGTTGGCCGCACTGAGGCCGGTGGCGAACGTGCTGGTCTCGAGCGTGTCGATATTCAACCGCACGATCCCGGCTGCCTTGACGATGTCGCCGACGATGACGGTCGGGTTGGCTCCGTAGCCGACGAGCAGGGTGCCGTCGGGCATCCAGGCGAGCGCGCCACCGCCGCCGGGGACACGCGCGATCTCGTAGGCGGGCAGCCCAGGTGCGTCGATCCGGAAGACGCCTCCGGTGATGATGTCCGTCGTGTAGAGCCTGCCCGACGAGTCGACGGCGAGTCCTTCGAGCGCCGCGCCGCCGACCGAACCGACCCGGACCGGTGCCGCAGCGGCCGCGCAGTCCGGTGCCGCGGACGCGGCCGGTGTCCCGACGAGCACCGCGCCGGTGGCGGCGACCGCCGCCACGGTCACTGCTGTCACTGCTGTCCGAATTCGTTTCGCTACGCGCACGTTCATCCCCCACACGTCGATGGCTCCCCGCTACCCACGTTCATGTCTACACCCCGGCGGTGACATCCATCGGCCGTGTCCACACCCTGCGGACCCACACCGTATTCTCGATACCTGTGAGCGCACAGGGAGCATCTGCAATCGGTCTTGCCAACATCACCACCGGCGGAGTCGTACTCGACACCTGGTACCCGAGCCCTGAGCTCGGTGACTACACCGATTCCGGCACCACCCGACTCGACGGTGCGGACATCCCCGCCGAGCTCGCGGCACTCGTCGGCCCGGACGAGGCTCGCGGCGTCGACGTCGTGGCCGTGCGCACCACCATTGCGTCCGTCGACGATGCACCTGTCGACGCGCACGACGTCTACCTTCGCCTTCACCTGCTCTCTCACCGGCTCGTACAGCCGCACGGTGTCAACCTCGACGGCCAGTTCGGATTCCTCGCCAACGTCGTGTGGACCAACTTCGGCCCGGCTGCGGTGGAGGGCTTCGAGACCGTTCGCGCTCGCCTTCGTGCCCGCGGCCAGGTCACCGTGTACTCGATCGACAAGTTTCCCCGCCTCGTCGACTACGTCGCCCCCTCCGGCGTGCGGATCGCCGACGCCGACCGTGTGCGCCTCGGTGCACACCTGGCCAGCGGTACCACCGTCATGCACGAGGGCTTTGTGAACTTCAACGCCGGGACGCTCGGCAACTCGATGGTCGAGGGTCGTATCTCGGCCGGAGTCGTCGTCGGCGACGGCTCCGACGTCGGCGGCGGCGCGTCCATCATGGGCACGTTGTCCGGCGGCGGAAAGAACGTCATCTCGGTGGGTAAGAGCTGCCTGCTCGGCGCCAACTCCGGTCTGGGTATCTCGCTGGGTGACGACTGCGTGGTGGAGGCCGGTCTCTACATCACCGCGGGCACCAAGGTGTCCGGTCCCGACGGCACCGTGGTCAAGGCTGCGACGCTCAGCGGAAAGAGCAATCTGCTCTTCCGTCGGAACTCCGTGTCCGGTGCGGTGGAGGTCGTTCCGTGGAAGGGCACCGGCGTCGAGTTGAACGCCGCTCTGCACGCGAACGACTGATTCGCCGGTTGTATACTTACCCCCGCGCTTCCGCTTGGGAGCTTCCCGCGGCTTGACGCTCGGCCCGGACGTTGCACCGAACCTGTCGAGAAGGCGCTCCATGAGTGTGACGTTGGTACTCGGGGCGTGCGGCGGGGCCGGGACCACGACGACGTCGGTCGGTCTTGCCAATGCTCTTTCGCTGCACGGGAAGTCCGTGGTGGTCGTCGATGCGACCGTCGGCGGCGGTGATCTCGTCGAACGCGCCGCCGACAATACTGTCACCGCAGCGACCGTCGAATCGGGGTATGTCGGCGTCGACTTGTCGACCACCAGTACCGGGGCTCAGGTCCTGGGACGGGCGTGGCCGGACTCGATCGACCCCGACTTCGGCCGTCTCGATTGGCATCTGACCTGCACGACCGACGCGGCGATCTACGATTTCGGGCACGGAAGTGTGGAACGCGACAGCGCGAGCCCACTGCGGAGCGGGCCGTCGGCAGCTGTGGTGCTCGTGGTCCCTGCGAGGCCCGATGCGGTTCGACGCTCGAGGGCTGCGCTCCACACGATCGGGTTGGCTGCCGGTGAGAAAGCACTGCGCCGCACCACTGTTGTGGTCGCGCACTGCACTCCAGGACCGAACACCTCGGCGGTCGACGACGTGCGGCGCGACCTCGACCGAGTCTTCGACGTTCTCGAAGTGCCCTACGATCCGCACCTCTCGTCCGGATCCACTGTCACCGCAGCTGATCTGTCGCCTTCCACGACACAGGCCTACGACCGCATTCTCACATCGAACATCCGCTCGGTATGGGGCACACTGTCGGCGTGACAATTCCCAAACCTCGATTCCGCCTCCCGATAGTGGGTGACATCCTCAGCATCGATGCGGCAAAACCGACCCAGCGTGAACTGAAGATGGCGTCGGAATTGGGACCGATATTCGAACGGAAGATCCTGTCGCACCGCCTTGTCGTGGTCAGCGGTGCTGATCTGGTAGCCGAGCTGAACGACGAGACACGGTTCGCCAAGTTTCTCGCACTCCCGCATCGCAAGCTGCGCGCACTGGGTGGCGACGGCTTGTTCACCGCGTTCAACTCCGAGCCCAACTGGGGTGCGGCACATCGACTTCTGATGCCAGGATTCAGCCGGGATGCAATGCAACGTCATCACCACGTCATGCAGGACGTGGCGAACGAGCTCACCTCGCACTGGCGGACACGCTCCGATCAGTCGATCGACGTGACGGCGGATCTGAACAAGCTGACACTGGAGAACATGGCCCGCGCCGGGTTCGGCTACAGCTTCGACTCGTTCCGACGAGACGACGACGCATTCGTCTCCGCGATAGTCCGCGTGCTCGGTCACGTGAACCGGACGTCGAACGATCTGCCGTTCATGCGGTTGTTCGACAGGAAAGCTCGGGTCCGGAACGAGCGCGACATCGAGTACGTGCACGGCGTGGTCGACGACGTCATTCGGAAAAGGATGCTGGACACAGAGACTCGTCACGACGACCTGCTCGACCTCATGCTGCACACCCCCGATCCCGAGACCGGGGAACTGCTCGACAAGGTGAACATTCGCCACCAGGTTCTGACGTTCCTCGTCGCGGGAAACGAAACCACCGCGGGTACCTTGGCGTTCGCGTTGTACTTCCTCGCGACACATCCCCATGTCGCCGCCCGAGTCCGCCAAGAGGCGGACCACGCATCCGACGTGGTGAGCTACGCGGACGTCTCCAAGTTGCGCTACACCCGCAGCGTCGTCGACGAGACGCTACGTCTCTGGCCGTCGGCTCCCGGTTACTTCCGCAAGGCGCGTCAGGACACGTCGTTGGCGGACGGCAGATATCCGATGAAGGCCGGTGAGTGGGCATTCGTCCTGACACTCGGGTTGCACCGCGACCCGATCTGGGGCCCGGATTCTCACGTCTTCGATCCTGATCGTTTCTCATCGGCCCGCTCGAAATCTCGCCCGGCCCAGGCGTACAAGCCGTTCGGAACCGGAATGCGCGGCTGCATCGGGCGTCAGTTCGCGCTACACGAATCGGTGCTGACGCTCGCGCACTTGGTGCGGTCCTTCGACTTCGACCTCGAAGACGGCTACGAACTGGACATCCAGGAATCGTTGACGCTGAAGCCGCAGAACATGCGCATGAGGGTTCGGCAGCGCTCGATCACCCCGAGCGCCGGCGATGCCAGGTGCGCGCTCTAGCCGATCGAGTTCAGCGATACCAGGGTTCGTGTGACTGCCCGTGCCGCCTCGACGCCTTTCTTCTCGAGGTGGTCGGCGAAGAAGTCGGTGTGATCGGCGTGTTCGTGGAAGTGGTGCGGAGTCAGCACCACCGAGAAGACGGGAACGTCGGTGTCCAGTTGGACCCGCATGAGGCCGTCGATGACGGCGGTTTCCACGAATTCGTGTCGGTAGATTCCGCCGTCGACCACCAGTGCTGCGGCGACGATGGCCGCGTAGCGGCCGGTCCGTGCGAGCCGCTGGGCGTGCAGCGGAATTTCGAACGCGCCCGGTACCTCGAAAATCTCGACCTCGGCACCGAATTCGGCGACGAAACCCTCGCGCGCTCGATCGACGAGTTCCTTGTGCCAGGTGGCTTGCACGAATGCGACGGTTCGGGGCTGCTCGGTCATGGTCATAATGCTAGACGCCTCCGTGAGTCGATGACGCCGGTATCGAAACCGGCAAGGTGAAGTCCGCCGTGGAACCGTGCATGCTCGATCTTCAGGCACTTGTCCATCACCACGGACAGTCCTGCGCGTTCGGCGTCGCGCGCGACCTCGTCGTGTACGAGTCCGAGTTGCAGCCAGATCGTTTTCGCTTGGACGGCAATTGTTTCCGCCAACACGGCCGGCAGGTCGTCGTGTTTGCGAAAGACGTCGACGAGGTCCGGTCTCACCGGAAGGTCGGCAAGTGTGGGATACACCGGCGTGCCCTCGATCTCGGTGATCGTGGGGTTGACGAGGTAGATGTCGTACGCGCTCGTCGACGACAGATACTTGTTCACGAAATAGCTTGCACGCGATGGATTTTTCGATGCGCCGACGATCGCGACCGATGTGGTCTGCTGCAGGATCTGCCTGATGGTCATGACCGCTCCCGTCCCGTTGCCGCCGTGAGTGCCTGGTCGAGGTCCCACTCGATGTCGTCGATGTCCTCGAGCCCGACGCTGATGCGGACGGCCTCGGGCCGGACACCGGCCTCGTGTAGTTGATCGTCGGTCAGTTGGCGGTGTGTCGTACTGGCCGGGTGAATGACGAGTGTGCGCACATCGCCGATGTTCGCTACGTGGCTCGCGATTCGGACGTTCTCGACGAATGCTCGGCCGGCGTCCCTGCCGCCGTCGACCCCGAAGGTGAACACTGCACCAGGTCCCGACGGAAGGTATTTCGGGCACGCTCGTGGTGGGGATGGCTCGGCAGACCCGAGAACGCGACGTAGTCCACTCGCGGATCGGCGTCGAGCCAGGCTGCCACGTCGCGGGCGTTCTGCACGTGTGCCTCCATCCGCTGCGGCAGGGTCTCCACGCCCTGTATCAGGGTGAACGCCGACTGCGCGGCCAAGGACCCACCGATGTCGCGGAGTTGTTCACTGCGAAGTTTCGTCAGGAAGCCGTACTCGCCGAAGTTCCCCCACCAGGACAGGCCTCCGTACGACGCGACGGGTTCGGTCATCTGCGGGAATCGCCCCGAGCCCCAGTCGAATCTGCCGGATTCGACGACCACTCCTCCGAGCGTCGACCCGTGACCGCCGAGAAATTTCGTCGCCGAGTGGACGACGATGTCGGCGCCGAACTCGATCGGCCGGCACAACACCGGCGTTGCCATGGTGGCGTCCACGACGAGCGGGATTCCGTGCTCGTGGGCGACGACGGCGAGGCCTTGCAGATCGGCAATGTCACCCGACGGGTTGCCGATGACCTCCACGTAGATCAGCTTCGTCCGGTCGGTCACCGCTGCTGCGTAGTCCGCCGGGTCGGTACCCGGAACGAACGTGGTGTCCACACCGAACCGTCGCAGCGTGACGTCGAGTTGTGTGATGGTGCCGCCGTACAACCCGGCTGCCGCGACGATGTGGTCACCGGTGCCGGCGAGCGCGGCGAACACTGCGAACTCCGCAGCCAGGCCGCTGGCGAATGCGACCGCCCCGATGCCGCCTTCGAGGCTGGCGATGCGCTCCTCGAAGGCGGCGACGGTGGGATTGGCGATCCGGCTGTAGACGTTTCCGTACTTCTGCAGAGCGAAGAGGTCGCCGGCGTCCGCCGAGTCCTCGAACACGTAGCTCGCGGTCGAGTAGATCGGTACCGCCCGCGCGCCGGTCTCGGAATCGGGTCTGGCACCTGCATGTATCGCGCGCGTTCGGAGACCGAACGACCTCTCGCTCATCCGTCAGGCCGTTTCGAGGGTCGTGTGCACCGGCGTCCGGTTGCGTGTGAGATCGAGGACCGGGCAGTGCGCGTCCACCGCTTCCTGCAGTTCCTCGTAGCGCTCACGCGATTCCGGCCCGGTGACCTTGACGATCACTCGGACCTCGCCGAACCCGGCCCGAACCGAGTCGTCGAAGCCGAAGAAGCCCCGAACGTCGAGGTCACCCTCGGCACGCGCGGTGATGTCGTCGACCGCGATACCGAGCTTGTCCGCCCAGACCCGGTAGGTCACGACCTGGCAGGACAGCAGAGACGCCAGGTAGTACTCGACGGGGTTGGCCGCGGTGTTCTCGCCGCCGAGGGCGGGCGGTTCGTCCACCTCGACACTGAACTTGCCGAGCGTGACCGTGCTGGCGACGGCATCGTGCGCGGCTGCGGATGCACGGAAGACGACGAGGGCGTTGTGTGGATCGGCGTCGACTGCGTTCTTGGTTGCGCTGGTGACGGATCCGAGGTGCGACAGAGCTGTGGACATGACTGTCCCCTTCGTGAGGTGTGTTGGGTGCTGACCTGATTGGTTGGATCAGGACGCGCAACAACGCGAAGAGCAGACCAGTCCGAAATCGACGGTGCGACGCCTCACCAGCACATCGGCTGTCACGTGGGTCGCGGTCACGAACGCGACAGTAGCAGCTTCCGGTCGACGGGCATCGCGAGAGTGGTGAGGTCGCCGCTGTCCGCGGAGCGAATCACCACCGGGTACTCCGGACCCGACACGTCGATCATGACGTCGGGGCCGAGCGCTGCCACGACGGCCGGATACAGGTTGGTCACGGCGAACGCCATGTCCACGTCGGGTCCGGACACGGTTGCATCCATGTCGGACGTGGTGAAATCGATGTACTCGTTCTCGGTGTCGAGCATGGACAGCAACGTCGACTTGGCGACGACCATCCGGGTGGTGACGTCCGGCAGCGCGCCGAGCATTGCGCGGTAGTCCGGAAACTCGGCCGCAAGGATGCGGGCACGGTCGTCGCCCGGCCGGAAGGTCACCGCCGAGGGGGTGCGATCCACCTGCACTCGATGGTGCTGCCTGATGGATTGGACCGCGGACCGCAGATCGTCCCCGTCGACCACTGCGGTCCATTCGGGCTCGGTTGCAACCGCTTTCGCCACCAGCGACCGGGACACCAACCTGAATCGATCGGTCGCGGTCATGGCCAGCGTGTCGTCCCGCCATTCCAGGTACACCCCGGCGAGAACGGGATGCTCGGGGTGATGCGACGTCGCGGTGAGGGTCTGATCGAGTGCGGCGGCGAGGACCGGGCCGTTGACAGTGAACATTGGCTTCCTGCTTTCGGTGTCGAGTGTTGCGTGCACGGCGGTGGCGGAACGAGCCGCCAGCCGCGCCTGATCGGTCAGGGTGCTCACGTGCCGATCGATCGGTGAGGCGTCGCCGGCGAGGACCGACTCGATCATGTCCAACGGCATGTCGATCTGCCGCAGGCTCCGGATCACCTCGGCCTGCTCGAGCTGCCCCGGCGCGTAGTAGCGGTAGCCGGTGGTCTCGTCGATCCTGGCGGGCTCCAGGAGAGACGAGTCCGCGTAGAAGCGCAGGGCACCGGGGGTCAACCCTGTTGCGCGGGCGAATGCGCCGATTGTCATCAATTCCGATGTGGTCACGAGCCCATCCTGGGGTCTCCGGTCGGTCGAAGGTCAAGCGTGGTTCTTCACCGTCGGCTCGAACGGACCTGCCGGTACATTCGAAGGATGAGCATCGAGGTCCCCACCGCCCCGCAACGCGGTCGCCGACGCGTCGGCCGCTGGTTCGTGGCGTTCGTCGCGGTCGTCGTGGTGGTGGCGGGCGCCGTGCTGTGGTTGGCCCCGAGCCGGTACCTGCCGTGGGACACGACGCCGTTTCCCGACGTCGACACGTCCGCACTAACTCCCGAGCAGGCGGCCGTCGTCGACCTCACTCGGGCGGAGCACGAACGGCAACGCCCCGGCACCTTCTACTCCGAGGGCGTCGAGGAGGCCTGGTGCGCGAACTTCGTCAGCTGGATCATGCGTGAAGCGGGCCGCCCGCTGAGCAACCCGCATTCCGGCAGTTGGCGCATCCCCGGGGTGTACACGTTGACCGAGTACTACCAGCAGCAGGGCACGTTCGAGCCCAAGGGTTACGTCCCCTCCGTCGGCGACGTCGTGCTGTACGACAACAGCAGCTGGGTCGGCCAGCACACCAACATCGTCGTGGCGGTCGACGGAGACACCGCAACGACGGTGGGAGGCAACGAACTCGGAAAGATCCGCGTGCACTCCGTCGACGTTCTGTCCGATTCCGCGATAGTCGGTTTCGGCCGACTTTCCTAGCTGAGCTGCTTCTTCTGCACTTTCCCCATCGCATTCCGCGGTAGCGAATCCACGACACGAATTTCCCTGGGCCGCTTGTGGTTCGACAATTCGGACGCCACCAGGTCGATCAACACCGTCGGCTCCACACCCGTCCCGACGACGAATGCAACGATTTTCTGCCCCAGGTCTTCGTCCGGAAGCCCCACCACGGCCACCTCGTCGACCGTCGCGTGACCGAGCAGTACCGTCTCGATCTCCCCTGCCCCGACGCGATAACCGCCGGACTTGATCAGATCCGTCGACGCGCGGCCGACGATTCGGTGAAAGCCGTCGGGCTCGATCACCGCGACATCCCCGGTGTCGAACCAGCCGTCGGCAGTGAAGGACTCGGCCGTTGCCTCGGGGTTGTTCAGGTAGCCGTCGAACACCATCGGTCCGCGGACTTGGAGCGCACCGATGGAGTCACCGTCGTGCGGCAGCACCGCGCCGTCCTCGCCCACCAACCGGGTATCGACGCCGGCAACGGGAAGACCCACCGATCCCGGCCTGCGTTCTCCGTCGGCACGCGTCGACAGTGTGATCAGCGTTTCGCTCATGCCGTACCGCTCGACCGGTGCCTGACCGGTTAACTCGCGCAGTTTCTCGAACACGGGTACCGGCAACGGCGCGCTCCCCGATACCAGCAGACGAGCACCGGACAGTGCGCGAGCGGAGTCGGCGTCCGCGGCGACCCTCGACCAGACAGTCGGAACTCCGAAGTAGAGCGAGCCACCCGCGGCGGCGTACAGCTCCGGCGTCGGCTTGCCGGTGTGGATCACGGGGCTTCCCACCCGGAGCGGTCCCAGCAGACCGAGAATCAGTCCGTGTACGTGGAACAGCGGAAGACCGTGCACCAGTGTGTCTTTCCACGTCCATTGCCAGGCCTCGGCGAGGGCGTCGATTCCCGCCGCGATGGCCTCACGCGAGAGGAGCACGCCTTTCGGTGGGCCGGTGGTGCCCGAGGTGTAGAGAACGAACGCCGTCGACGACGGATGCGGGTCCGGGTAGCTGTGCCACGACCGAGCGTGTTGACGCACGGGCAGCACCTGTAACCCGGCGGTGTCGTCGGGAGCGGCTCCGAGCCACGCCTGGGCACCGGAGTCTCGAAGAATGTGAGCCCGTTCCGCCGGCCCCGCGTCCGGGGGCACGGGAACGATCGTCACGCCTGCGATCAGACACCCGACCACTGCCAGCACCGTCTTCACCGACGGCGTCGCCAGCACGGCAAGCCGGTCCGCCTGGGCGACACGCTCCGCCACCGACGTCGCCGCCCCGAGAATGTCTCCTCGTGACAGCGAGACTCCGTCGATGGTGACGGCGTCGGGAATATCGTCTCCGCGCGCAACGGCGAGTGGGTTCAGTGAACGAAGCAGCACATGGTTACCGTACATACATGGACGCCGATGGAATCGACTCCGGCGACTACGCCGAGTATTTGACGGTCCCGGCCGGCAGCTTGCAACCCGGGGTGTACCTCATCGGCACCGACGCCGAACAGGACGTCGATACCGACGAGGAGTCGGACGAACTGGCGGACGACACCGCCGACGACGACGATCTCGACTTCGACCATGTCACCGACAGTGCGCCGCGGCTTGTGTATTCGGTGCAGTCCGACGATTTCTGGACACGCGTCGAACTTGCCGACCTTCGGGCCGGGCAACTCTACGAGGAGCAGTTCGCCCGCAACCCGTCCACGAACACCGAACCGAAGAGGTTCACGACGGTCGAGGCGTTCGGCAGCACCGAGCTGGTGTACATCCTGCGTATCAGGCGCGGCGGCTGGGATGTCGGTTAGCGGCCAGAACTGCGGTCAACTCCTCGGCGTACGCCAGCTTCTTCCGCAGGTTCGCGCACGCTGCCTCGGCCCTGGCATGGCATTCGTCGACGAAAGCGCCTGCCTCCTGGGCGTCGTCGCCGCCCGACTCGATGGTGTCCAGCGAGGCCAGTAGTCTGCTCATCTCGTCGAGCGTGAATTCGAGTGGTTTCATGCGCCGGATCACCAGCAGTCGCTCGACGTCCGTGTCGGTGTACAACCTGAACCCGCCGGCACTGCGCTCCGACGGCGGCACCAAGCCCACCTCGTCGTAGTGGCGGAGCGTTCTGATGGACAAGCCGGTACGTTCGGCGACTTCACCGATCTGCATGTGCGCAGCCATGATTCAGCCTTCTCCGCCGAGGCGTCCGGTCAGTCGATCATGCCTTTCCTTGCTTGCCCCGGCCAGTCCGACGATGGAGACGTGCGTGCCGTACTTGGCGTATTTCGTCGTCACGGCATCGAGGGTAGCAACGGTCGACGCATCCCAGATGTGCGCGTCGGACAGGTCGATGACGACGTTGGCCGGGTCTGTCGCGTAGTCGAACTGGTGGATCAGGTCGTTGCTCGACGCGAAGAACAGTTCGCCGCGTACGCCGTAGACCCGAGTGTCGTCGTCGGGATGCGCGATCTCGACGACCTCCGTGACGTGCGCGACGCGACGTGCGAACAGGATCATCGCGACGACGACACCGACGATGACGCCGTAGGCCAGATTGTCGGTGGCGACCGTGACCGCCACCGTCGCCACCATCACGGCGGTTTCGCTGAGCGGCATGCGGCGCAGGGTTTTCGGCGCGATCGAGTGCCAGTCGAACGTCGCGAAGCAGACCATGATCATGACGGCTCCGAGAACGGCCATCGGTATGCGCGCGACGACGTCGCCGAAGACCACCACGAGGACGAGCAGGAACGCTCCCGCGAGGAACGTCGAAATCCTCGTCCGGGCTCCGGAGATCTTCACGTTGATCATCGTCTGGCCGATCAATGCGCACCCGCCCATGCCTCCGAACGCGCCGGTCACGATGTTCGCGACACCGAGCCCGGCGCCTTCCCTCGTCTTGTTCGACGGTGTGTCGGTCACGTCGTCGACGAGTTTCGCGGTCAACAGGGATTCGAGCAGTCCCACGAGCGCCATGGCGAAAGCGAAGGGCGCGATGATCTTCAGCGTCTCGAGGTTCATCGGAAGGTCCGGGAAGAACAGCGACGGCAGCGACGACGGCAACTCCCCTTCGTCGCCGACGTTCGGGACCTGAACTCCGAACACGATGGTGACGACGGTCAGAGCTGCGACGGCAACCAGCGGCGCCGGAATCGCGGTGGTGAGTCGG
Source organism: Rhodococcus sp. 06-156-4 (assembly GCF_002259345.1). Lineage (NCBI taxonomy): Bacteria > Bacillati > Actinomycetota > Actinomycetes > Mycobacteriales > Nocardiaceae > Rhodococcus > Rhodococcus sp. 06-156-4. The sequence goes on from NZ_NPGB01000039.1 coordinate 140,102, forward strand.
GGCAGAACCACCATGATGACGATCGCGGCCGCGGCGATCGGGAACACCAGCCACGACACGTCGACGAAGTATCGGATCTGGGCGATGAAGATCAGGATCGCCAGCGCGTTGACGAATCCGACCATGACGCTGCGGGGAATGAACCTCATCAGCTTCACTGCCCCGAACGCGGTGAGGACGATCTGCATCAGTCCACCGAGCAAGACCGTCGCGACCAGATAGTCGAGACCGTACTTCGGGACGATCGGGGCGATGACCAGTGCGACGGAACCCGTCGCGGCGGAGATCATTGCGGTTCTGCCGCCGACGATCGCGATGGTGACGGCCATCGTGAAGGCGGAGAACAGACCGACTCGCGGATCGACACCGGCGATGATCGAGAACGAAATCGCCTCGGGAATCAACGCCAAGGCAACGACGAGTCCGGCGAGGATCTCGGTTTTGAGGATCTTGGGTGAACGCAGCGCGCTCAGTACGTCGGTCGGCACGTAGCGCTACTCTACCCTCACGTGAGGGTAGAGTTCGACGTCAGGAGAGCAACCGCTCCGCTGCCGCGTGGATTCTCTCGTCGGTGGCCGTCAGCGCAATGCGCACATGCTGGGTCCCGCCCGGGCCGTAGAACTCCCCCGGCGCAGCAAGGATGCCCCGTTCGGCGAGCCAGTCGACCGTGTCACGGCAGTACTCGCCGCGCGACGCCCACAGGTACAGACCTGCCTCGGAGTGGTCGACGGTGAATCCGGCCTTCTCGACGGCAGACTTCAGTTCGGTACGGCGTGCACGGTATCGCTCACGCTGCTCGTTCTCGTGCGCGTCGTCGTTCAAGGCCGCGGTCATGGCCGCCTGCACCGGAAGAGGCACCATCATGCCTGCGTGCTTACGCACTTCGAGCAGATCCTTCACCAGCACCGGGTCACCGGTCACGAACCCGGCACGGTAGCTGGCCAGGTTCGACGTCTTGGACAGCGAATGCACCGCCAGCAAGTTGGTGTGGTCTCCGTCGGACACACGCGGGTCGAGGACGGACACGGCGTCCGCCTCCCACGTCAGACCGAGGTAGCACTCGTCGGACACGACGACGGCACCCCGCTCCCGCGCCCACGCGACCACCTTCCGCAGGTGATCGACCGGCAGCACTTTGCCGGTGGGGTTGGACGGCGAGTTCACGAAGACCAGGGACGCGTTCTCGGGCCCGAGACGGTTGAGCCCGTCGGCCCGGGTGACGCGCGCGCCGGCGAGCAGAGCGCCGACCTCGTACGTCGGGTAGGCGAGTTCCGGGATCACCACGAGATCGTCGGCGCCGAGGCCGAGCAGCTTCGGCAACCAGGCGATCATTTCCTTGGTACCGATGGCCGGGAGCACCGCGGACGGGTCGATACCGGTGACTCCGTAGCGGCGAGCCAACGACTCGGCTGCTGCGCTCCGCAGCGCATCCGTTCCCAGGGTCGTCGGGTAGCCGGGCTGGTCCGAGACCGAGTTCAGAGCGTCACGGATGATCGGAGCGACGGGGTCGACCGGAGTGCCCACCGACAGATTGACGATGCCGTCCGGGTGCGCCGACGCCTTGTCCTTGGCCGCGGTCAGCGAATCCCACGGAAAATCCGGGAGTCCAGCGGCAACGGAGATGCGCGCCAACGTCAGTTCTCGGCCATGGGGGGAAGTGCCTTGACGAACGGCGAGTCGTGGTCGACTCGGCCGAGCTTGGCCGCGCCGCCGGGCGAACCGAGTTCGTCGAAGAAGTCGACGTTGGCGCTGATGTAGCCGTTCCACTGATCCGGAACGTCGTCCTCGTAGAAGATGGCTTCGACCGGGCAGACCGGCTCACAGGCACCGCAGTCGACGCACTCGTCGGGGTGGATGTACAGCATTCGGTTGCCCTCGTAGATGCAGTCCACCGGGCATTCTTCGATGCATGCCTTGTCCATCACATCCACGCACGGTTCCGCAATCGTGTAGGGCACTGCTGCTCTCCCTCCCTTTCCGCAAAGTCGGCGCCACGATCCGATCGAACCTGGCGCCCTGAAGATCCTAGTATCGCGCCGGAGAATTCCGACAACCAGCGCAGGGTGTCCTCACTTACGCACAGTCACTTTCGAGCCTACGTGGCTCGCGTCGTTCCGGTGCGCACGGATCCACTGCCTCCCCTGTTCCGCAGCCCGGGACAGGGCACCACGTTCTCCCAGGTATCCGGCGACGCCCCCGACGACCGGGATGGCGGAGAGCACCCGGAGCACACCCCGGCTACGTGGGCGTTTCGCCAGCTCGCCCGACACATCGCGCAGCACGTTCGCCACGTCCCACATTCCGCGCAACAACGCGAAAGGACCGCGACCTCTCGGTGTGGCAGGACGCTCGGGTTCGGGGGCGGAGAGATCGATCTCACGTTCGCACAGCACCGACGCGAGCATCCGGACGTGATCCGCTCGGTCGGTGACGCCGCTCTCGCGCGCCACCGCGACCAGGACCATCGCCTGGTTGGCGAAACCGAGCAGGTCCTGCAGCGGAAGCCGGTTGACGAGAACGCCGAACACTCCGGGGAACGCGACCGCGACGGTGTTCAACGCGCCGATGCGCGCCACCCACCACTGCGATCGCGCGTCCTCGTCGAGAGCCTCCCACCCCTTGGTCCCCGGAAAGTCGGTCGCATCGAGCGCCGACGCCAGTGTGTCCAGAACCTTGTCGAGCGCCGTGTCGGTGTCCGTCGATGTCCTGAACGTTCTGCCTTTGAGTCCCACCGGGTCCCGTTGGGCCAGCAGGTCGAGTACGGGGTCGATGATGGCGACGGCGCGCCCCAGAGCCGCCGCTACGGTGCGATCCTCCATGTCAGACCAGCTCCACGGCAGGGACACGGTCGACGAGTTCGTAGGTCGTCGTGCGCTCGCGTGCCTGGCGCCCGATGCCGTTAGCGATCTCGTGCAACTCGGCGACGGTCTTCTCCGACCCGTTCTGGCTGCCCGCCATCCGCGAGATGGTCTCCTCCATCAGCGTTCCGCCGAGGTCGTTCGCTCCGCCGTTCAGCATCACCTGAGTTCCCGTGATACCGAGCTTGACCCAGGACGTCTGGATGGAGTCGATCCGTCCGTGCAGCATGATGCGCGCCAACGCATGAACAGCGCGGTTGTCCCGATTTGTCGGGCCGGGACGCGACGCACCCGCCAAGTACAACGGCGAGGACTGGTGCACGAACGGCAGCGGCACGAATTCCGTGAATCCCCCGGTCTTGTCTTGAATCTTCTTGAGCACGTTCATGTGTCCGACCCAGTGCGACGGGTTGTCCACGTGCCCGTACATCATCGTCGAGCTCGAGCGCAGTCCCACTTCGTGGGCGGTGGTGACGACCTCGATCCACTCGGCTGCAGGCAACTTGCCCTTGGTCAACACCCAGCGGACCTCGTCGTCGAGAATCTCGGCGGCGGTGCCGGGGATGGTGTCCAGGCCTGCCGCCCGGAGTTCCGTCAGCCACTCACGGATCGATTGACCGCCGCGCGAGGCCCCGTTGACGATTTCCATCGGAGAGAACGCGTGCACATGCATCGACGGCACCCGCTCCTTCACCGCACGCACCAGATCCGCGTAGCCGGTGACCGGCAACTCCGGATCGATGCCGCCCTGCATGCACACCTCGCTCGCCCCCGCGACGTGCGCCTCCCATGCACGATCGGCGACTTCGGACGTCGACAGCGTGAAGGCGTCGGCGTCGCCCTTACGTTGCGCGAACGCGCAGAATCGGCAACCGGTGTAGCAGATGTTGGTGAAGTTGATGTTCCGGTTGACGACGTAGGTGACGGTGTCTCCGTTGACCTGCTTGCGCAGATCGTCGGCCAACGCCGCAACGGCATCCATGCCAGGGCCCTCGGCCGTCGCCAACGCGAGATACTGCTCGTCCGACAGCCCTGCCGGGTCTTTCTCCGCCGCATTCAACGCCGACACCAGGTCTCGGTCGACCCGCTCGAGGCCCGCCAGGTCACGAACCTGCTCACGGATCGACTCCCAGTCACCGAACGCGTTCGCGAGATCGCTTCGAGTGTCGGTGTTTCGGCCTTCGGTGTCGATCTCGGTGTTCAGGTCGACGCGTCCCGACGATTCCCACTCCTCGTCCGGCTCCTGCCACGGCTGCCCTTCCGGGATGACGCCTTCGCGCGCCATCCCGGTCTCGGGGTCGGCCAGCGCCTTGACGTGCGCGGAGATCCTCGGATCGATCCAGGGCGCGCCGGCGAGGATGTACTGCGGCTGCGCCGCGGTCCGCTCGACGAGGGTGTATCCCGCGGCCTGGCTCAGCTCGGCGAGGGTGTCCAGATTCGGCCACGGCCGCTCGGGATTGACGTGGTCCGGCGTCAACGGTGACACACCGCCCCAGTCGTCGACGCCCGCGCCCAGCAACGCAGCCGTCTCCGCTGCCTCGACGAGGTTGGGCGGAGCCTGAATTCGCATGGCCGGCCCCAGCAGGATCCGGGTCACCGCGATGGTCGCGAGGAACTCTTCCATGCCGGCATTCGGCGCCTGGCGCATCGCGGTGTCCGGCTTGGCGAGGAAGTTCTGCACGATGATTTCCTGCACATGCCCGAACGCCTTGTGCACCTTACGGATTGCCATGATCGACTCCGCGCGGTCACGGATGGTCTCGCCGATACCCACGAGGATTCCCGTGGTGAACGGAATGTTCAACCGGCCCGCGTCGGTCAGCGTGCGCAAGCGCACCTCGGGATCCTTGTCAGGGCTGCCGTAATGCGCCTGCCCCTTCTCCTCGAACAACCGACGGGACGTGGTCTCGAGCATCATGCCCATCGACGGCGCGACAGGCTTGAGACGCGAGAGTTCCTGCCACGACATCACACCCGGATTCAGGTGCGGCAGAAGACCGGTCTCCTCGAGCACCTTGATCGCCATGGCACGCACGTAATCCAACGTCGAGTCGTAGCCACGCGAATCGAGCCATTCCTTCGCCTCCGGCCACCGCTCCTCGGGACGATCACCGAGCGTGAACAACGCCTCCTTGCAGCCCAATGCCGCACCCTGCCGAGCGACCTCGACGATCTCGTCGGGATCCATGAACAGCCCGTGGCCTTCTGCCTTCAGCTTTCCCGGGACCGTCACGAACGTGCAGTAATGGCACTTGTCCCGGCACAACCGCGTGATCGGCACGAACACCTTGCGCGAATAACTGACGGTGGCTTCCCGCCCGGCCGCAAGAAGACCGGCGTCGCGAACCCGAGACGCCGACGCCATCAGGTCCACCAAGTCGTCACCGCGAGCATGCAGCAGCACAGTGGCTTCGTCGACGTTCAGGCTGACACCGTCACGCGCGCGCCGGAGCACCCGACGCATAGCGGACGGTGCAGGAGCTTTCTCGGCTGCGGAAGCTTTCTCTGTTGCGGACGGCACGGAAACGGGATCGGGCAACATGGTCACCAGTCGATCATGCTCCTCCGACACACGGACGTGCCACCGGGACCGCTTCGCGGGTGAATCGTCACGACAACGACCGGATCACCCTGCAGGGGTTTCCCGCTGCAAACGTGCTCGGCGCAACATCCCTCGTCACCGCACTCCCCGCGCACGTTCCGTTCCACCGCGCAGGTTGCAACCCGCGCTCCCGCTACAACCCGCGCGGCCAGGGTGTGCGGATAGGGTCTGTAGGCATGATCACGATGACCGACCCGGCGTGGCGTCCGAGTCCCCGTGCCAAGCAGTTGTGGGCGATCAATGCGACGTTGATCTGGATTCCGGTGTTCGTCGCACAGGTCGTGTGGGCGGTGGTCGTTGATACGTGGACGACGTGGCCGCACGTCACGGTGTTCGGGGTGTCGGTTGTGCTCGCGGTACTGGACATCGTGGTGACGCCGATCTGGCGGTATCGAGTGCACCGCTGGGAGATCAGCGACACCGCGGTCTACACCCGCACGGGGTGGTTCAACCAGGAGCGACGTGTCGCCCCGATCAGCCGGGTGCAGACAGTGGACACCGAGCGTGGTCCGATCGATCGCCTGCTCGGGTTGTCCACGGTGACGGTGACGACGGCGTCCTCCGCGGGTGCTGTCAAGATCACGGCCCTCGACAAGGAGGTTGCAGACAAGACCGTCGCACAGCTGACCGACATCGCGGGACGGACGTTGGGCGACGCCACATGAGCAACGAACTTCTCGCCGAGGAAGAGCAGCAACCGTGGTTGCGGCTCGACAAGCGGATGCTGCTGGTGCATCCGGTCAACGAGGCAGTGAAGGTTCTGCCGGTCCTGCTGGTGTCGTTCATCGTCGGTAGTCAGAGCGGCAATCATCTGTGGGGCTTGATCATCGTCGCGGTGGTCGTCGTGTTCGCGATTCTGCGCTGGTTCACCACGAGTTACCGAATCGGCCCGGTGCACGTGCAGCTGCGTACCGGCGTTTTTCAGAAGAAGCTCCTGTCGGTGCCGCGCAGCCGCATTCGGTCCGTGGACATCGAGGCCGGTGTGCTCCACCGCGTGCTCGGTCTGTCGATCCTGCGCATCGGCACGGGTCAGCAGGCGGGCAAGGGTGAGAAGTTCGAGCTGAACGCACTCGACTCGAAGGTCGTACCTGCCCTGCGCGAAGAGCTGCTCGAGCGAGTCACGAGACGACCGGACTCTCCGAACGAAGCGCCACCGGCAGAGAACGAGATCGCGCACTGGCGGACGTCGTGGGTGCGCTATGCACCGTTCTCGTTCACCGGCGTCGTCACCATCGCCGCAGCGATCGGTGTCCTGTTCCAGTACGGATTCGCGGAAACGATCACCGAGTCCTCGGTCGTCACCGACAGCATCGACTCCGCCGAGCGATTCGGGATCGCAGTGGTGATCGTGGTCGGACTCCTCGTCCTGCTGGCGATAGCGAGCGTGTTCGCCTGCGTCCGCTACCTGATCGCGTACGGCAACCTGACGGTCACCGACGACGGCACTCGACTGCACGTCGCACACGGACTGCTGAGGACCCGGTCGACGACACTGGACCGTAAACGTCTGCGCGGGACGTCACTGTCCGAGCCGCTGCTGCTGCGGGTCGCGAAAGGCGCGAAGCTCGACGCCATCATGACCGGTGTCAGTGCGGAGAAGAAGGAGTCGTCACTGCTGCTCCCCCAGGCTCCCGCTGTCGAAGCCAGACGAATGATGACCGTCGTCCTCGGTGACGCGGGACTTCACGGGGACGCCAGAAAACCTTTGGTGGTGCACGGCCCGGCTGCACAGCGTCGGCGTTACACACGGGCGGTGCTACCTGTCGCCGTCGTCGCAGCAGGCGTCGGCGTCGCGGAGTACGCAGGTGCACCGATCCCCATCCTCGTCTGGGCCGCACTGGCCGTTCTGTTCGTCGGCGCACTCCTGGTTGCCTGGGACCGCTGTCGGGGTCTCGGCCACGCCGTTCTACCGGGTTGGCTGATCACGCAGCACGGTTCGCTGGATCGCAAGCGCCACAGCCTCGAGGCTGCAGGAATCATCGGGTGGACCGTGCGCCAGAGCTTCTTCCAGCGCCGCGCCGGGGTCGCGACCATCGTCGCCGCGACTCCCGCAGGTGTCGGGCACTACGAAATCCTCGACGTACCCGTCGACCAGGCGTGGTCACTCGTCGAGGCGGTGACTCCGGGAGCCGGTGACAAGTGGGCTCGATGACCCCACGAGACATTCCTCAGCTCGACGCGGCGGTATCGCAGTGCAGGGCCTGCCGACGCCTGGTGAACTGGCGTGAAAAGGTGGCCGTCGAGAAGCGGGCGGCGTTCCGCGACGAAACCTACTGGGGCAGAGCGGTCCCTGGATTCGGGCCGGCGGATGCACGCGTTCTGATAGTCGGGCTCGCGCCCGCAGCTCACGGAGCCAATCGCACCGGGCGCATGTTCACCGGCGACCGAAGCGGAGATTTTCTCTATGCGGCGCTGCACGCCGTCGGGCTGGCCAACCAGCCCACGTCGACCCATATCGGTGACGGCCTCGAGCTACGAGGTGTACGGATCACGGCTCCCGTGCACTGTGCTCCCCCGGACAACAAGCCGACGGTCACCGAGCGTGACCGGTGCCAGAAGTGGCTCGATATCGAACTGCGCCTGCTGAAGCCGACACTGCGATCGATCGTCGTCCTCGGCGGCTTCGGCTGGCAATCACTGTTGCCGATGCTCGAACGAAACGGGTGGGAAGTCCCGCGACCGCGGCCGAAGTTCGGGCACGGCGTGCACGTCCAACTCGACGGCGTCCGCTTGTTCGGCAGCTACCACGTCAGCCAGCAGAACACGTTCACCGGGAGGCTGACCCCGACGATGATCGAGAATGTGCTCCGGGATGCGGGTGAGCATGCGGGGCTGCTGTGAGGCGTTGCAGCCTCCAGCTGAACAGCAGGACACCCGGTGGAACGAGTCCGCCGAGAAGCAGTACCGCCGTGCGCCAGTCCGCCAGGAGCAGGACGTCTCCGCCGGGGCCACCGAACATGCACAGCAGGACGGCCACGAACCACGCGATCAGCGGCGACGCGACGGCAACCGGTTCCTCGGCGACCTTGCGGGCCGCGAACAGCAACGCAACGTTCGCAGCCCCGGCAAGGAGCGCACTCACCGGGAACGGCACCGAGCCGAGGTAGGTGGGAAGAAACAGGATCGACAGAACGCCGCACAGAAAACCGTCGAAGATCAGTACTGCGAGAGTTGCCCTCGACACGAGGACGACAGCATTGGATGCGGCCTTCGAGATCATGCGTCCAATACTGACGTATCGAGATCGATCAGGAGACCGGCGGGTATCCCAACGAGGTCAGTAGGTTGCTCAGCGCCGACGCGATATCGGTCAGTCCCTGCTGGTAGAGCATTTCCTGCCGCGGAAAGTCCGGCATGAGCGAGTTGACGAACGCGACTATGGCGTCCTGCACGATCCAGTTGTACATGTGTGACCCACCCCAGATGCAATCAAATTAGTGATTCACGCCATATCCTAGTACGCCGGCGAACAGATCCGTTTCCCTACCCGACGAATCGAGGTCCGCCGGCTCGCCGCGGACCAGCACGTACTGCTCGTCGGCGAGGATGGGTTGCACGATGTTGTTGGACAGCGCGTACTCGACACCCGACGGCGCCACGGTCACCTGAGTGGCGTGGGCACGCAGGGCATCACGCTTGAGGTCGAAGACCTCACGCACATCGATCGACGTCGTCACGACACTCTCCGGAACCGAGGGGAGTTCACCGTCCTCCGGCATCCTCCAACCGTCGGGCACCTCGCCGATCGCGTCGATACCGTCGTGCAGCTGCTTCTCGCCGGTGACGGTCCAGTAGAACTTCCTCGGCGTGCAGGGCGCACCCGCGTCCGGATAGTGGTCCGTTCCCGCCAGGTCGAACGCTTCCGTCACCAGAGAATGCACCTGCTGGTGATCCGGGTGACCGTAGCCGCCCTCCGGGTCGTAGCCGACGATCACGTCCGGCTGCACACTGCGTACCACCGACAGCATCGCTTCGAGCGCCTCGTCTCGATTCGCGTTGACGAACGCCCGCGGATTGGCCGCCGCCGCCGTTCCGGCCATTCCCGAGTCGCGGTATTTCCCTGCTCCACCGAGGAATCTCGGAGGCTGTGCACCGAGAACTGCCAGCGCCCTTTCCAATTCGAGGATGCGGTATCCACCGAGCTGGTTCGCTTCGTCGACCACGAGGTGTGCCCACGTGTCTCCGATGACCTCGCCCTCCTCGCCGAGCGAGCACGTCAGGACCGTCACTTCCACGCCTGCTCGCGCGTAACGCGCGATGGTGCCTCCGGTGGTGATGGTCTCGTCGTCCGGATGTGCGTGAACGAGTAGCAGTTTCACTTGGTCGGTGTCCTCACCCATTTCGATGCGTCGCCGAAGATCCCCGTTTCGATGGGACCGGTCAACGACGCACCTTCCACGCCGGTGCCCGCTGCGACGACGGAAGAATCCTGCATGATCGGGAGCACCGCGGCCAACTCCCAGAGCTTCGGCTCGGCTTCGGCGACGAGGCGGTCAACCGGTAGTTCCCCTCGAAGCGCGCGGTCCACCGAGCCTTCGAGCTCCGGCACACACAGCCCGGACAGATTGCTCGGTGACGGCAGAGGCGCGTCGTCGCCCTCGGTCTCCACTTGCGCGGGCGCGTCGGTCTGCGTTGCCGGGCAACCGAATCGAGACGCCATGACGGTTGCCGGATCCACTCCGGCCGCGGACCACCCGACGATCGCGTCGACCTCGCTGTCGGTCAGAGCGGTGCTGTACAACTCCTCCGCAGGCAGCGCAGTGACCGTTGCCTTGATTCCTGCGCCGGACAGCTGGTCCGCCGCGGTGTTCGCGACGGCGATCGACACCGTGTCGTTCTCCACGGCACCGATCACGAAATCGAGAGGCACACCGGCTTTTCCGAAAGACCCGTCGGCCAAAGGAACGTACCCGGCCTGTTCCAGCAGCGTCACCGCGGCCTCGCGAGTGATCGGAGCCGGCGCGGTGGCGTCGTAGCGCGTGTCCGACGGAGAGGTCAGATGCGCACGGGCAGGATGATCGGCAGATCCGGATCCTGCTGCGACGGTGGACAACAGCGAGGAGTCGAGCAGACCCAGCATCCCTCGCCGCACGACCGGGTCGGCCAGCACGGGCGTGCGCCCGTTCAGCGTCAGATCCAGAACGCGGGGTTGGAACCGAATGCCGGTGCGAATACCGGGGATTGCCGACAGTTGCGCTTCCGTAGCCGTTCCTGCTCGGACCTGCGCAGCTTGTGCGTCGCCCGAACGCAGCGAATCCGCGAGCTGAGCCGGAGTTCCGCCCCGGCGAAGCAGAATCTGGAACGGCAGGGCGGGCTCACCCCAATAGCGGTCGTTGCGCTCGAGCAGGATTTCGTCGCGCCCACGGTCGATGGACTTGATGTTGAACTGACTGCCAGAGACGGGAACGTTGTCGCTGAGGCCGGTCTCGAAGCCGCCGGGCGAGTCCTTGAGCAGATGACTCGGCAGCAGGTCGGTGAACAGTCGCTGCCAGTTCGGGTACGGCTGAGACAGGGTGACGTCGACGGTCTTGCCTCCACCGGACGAGGCGACGTCCTCGATCAGCGCGTATCCAGCGGGATCGACGACGCCTGGCTGCGAGATCATCTGCTGCCACAGGTATCTGAAGTCCTCGGCGGCGATCGGCGCACTGTCGGACCACTGTGCGTCGTTGCGCAGCTGGTATCTGACCGTGAACGGGTTCTGCGACGTCACCTCGGCCGACACGAGGACAGTCGAGTCCAGAGCCCAGACGGTGCTCGCCGGATCGTTCGGATCGGCGATCGGACGAAAGGGGCTCGGTAGGACGAGGGAACTGACAGCAGAATTTGCCGGCGACTGATCCGAGAGCAGGTGGGGATTGAAACCGATCCCCACGTCGTCGATGGCCACGACCACCCGATCGCCGGTTTCGGTCGGCGCCGGAGTGGTCGTCGTGGTCTCGGGGGTGGGTTCGCTCTCGACGGGAGGCGGCGGATTGGCCGTGCAGGCTGCCAACGCCAGTGCAATGGCTGCGACTGCAATGCCACTCTTCGTCCGCCGCACTATGGCCGCTCCTTCGTCGTCACAGCACCTGTCCACTCCTCGAGCTCCACTCCTGTCACGAGCGTGATGGCCCTCTGCAGGGTCACCACGCTCGAACCGGAGACATCAGCCCAGAATTTACCGAAACAGGCTTATTACAGAGCAGCCTTGTCGCGGGACTTGCTACGCGAACGCTCGCGAGCGCGCTCGTTGGAGTCGAGGTGCACCTTGCGGACGCGAACGACCTCGGGGGTCACCTCGACGCACTCGTCGCCTGCACAGAACTCCATGGCCATTTCCAGGTCCAGCTTCTTCGGCTTGGCCAGGGTCTCCATGACGTCGGCGGAGGACTGACGCATGTTGGTCAGCTTCTTCTCGCGGGTCACGTTGATGTCGAGGTCTTCCTGACGCGGGTTGATACCCACGACCATGCCCTCGTAGGTGTCCGCGCCGGGCTCGACGAAGAACGTTCCGCGGTCGGCCAGCTGAATCATGGCGAACGGGGTGACGCTTCCGCTGCGGTCCGAGACGAGCGAGCCGGTGTGGCGTGCACGGATCTCGCCTGCCCACGGTGCGTAGCCGTGGAAGACGGCGTTGGCGATACCGGTGCCGCGGGTGTCGGTGAGGAAGTCGGTGCGGAAACCGATCAGGCCTCGCGACGGGACGATGAACTCCATCCGAACCCAGCCTGCGCCGTGGTTCGTCATCTGCACCATCTTGCCCTTGCGTGCCGCGAGGAGCTGGGTGACGCTGCCGAGGAATTCCTCGGGGGTGTCGATGGTGAGCTCCTCGAAGGGCTCGTGGATCTTGCCGTCGACCTGGCGGGTGACCACCTGGGGCTTGCCGACGGTCAGTTCGAAGCCTTCGCGGCGCATCTGCTCGACGAGGATGGCGAGGGCGAGCTCACCACGACCCTGCACCTCCCAGGCGTCGGGACGACCGATGTCGAGGACCTTGAGCGAGACGTTGCCGACGAGCTCGGAATCCAGACGGCTCTTGACCATGCGAGCGGTGAGCTTGTGGCCGCTGACGCGTCCCACGAGCGGGCTCGTATTGGTGCCGATAGTGACCGAGATGGCCGGCTGGTCGACGGTGATGCGGGGCAGGGCGACCGGGTTTTCCAGGTCGGCCAGGGTGTCACCGATCATGATGTCCGGGAAACCGGCCACAGCGACGATGTCGCCCGCGACACCCTTCTCGCCGGGGACGCGCTCGACACCGATGGTGTTGAGCAGCTCGGTGACCTTGGTCTTCTGGACGACGGGCTCGCCGTCGACTTCACGCATCCAGCTGACGGTCTGGCCCTTGCTGAGCGTGCCGTTGTGGATACGGACGAGCGCGAGGCGGCCGAGGAAGGCCGACGCGTCGAGGTTGGTGACGTGCGCCTGGAGCGGCGCGTCGACGTTGCCCTTGGGCGCGGGAACGTAGTTGAGGAGGACGTCGAACAGTTCGTCGAGGTTCTCGGCGTCCGGTGCGCTGCCGTTCTCGGGCTGCACCTTCGATGCCTTGCCCTCACGGCCGGAGGCGTACAGAACGGGAAGGTCGAGGGCGAGCTCGGCTGCCTCGGACGCTTCGTCGTCGAGGTCCGACGCCAGATCCAGCAGCAGGTCGTGGCTCTCGGAGACGACCTCTTCGATGCGCGCGTCGGGACGGTCGGTCTTGTTCACGACCAGGATGACGGGCAGCGACGCGGCGAGCGCCTTGCGGAGCACGAAGCGCGTCTGCGGCAATGGGCCTTCGGACGCGTCGACGAGCAGGACGACGCCGTCGACCATCGAGAGGCCGCGTTCGACCTCTCCACCGAAGTCGGCGTGGCCGGGGGTGTCGATGACGTTGATGACGGTGATGGTGCCGTCCGGGTTGTGGCGGTGAACGGCGGTGTTCTTCGCCAGGATGGTGATGCCTTTTTCCTTCTCGAGGTCACCGGAGTCCATGACTCGGTCCACGAGTTCGGCGCGTTCCTCGAACGCTCCCGACTGCCGCAGCATGGCGTCGACCAGCGTGGTCTTGCCGTGGTCGACGTGTGCAACGATGGCTACGTTGCGGAAGGTTGTGGTGCTGTCGATGTTGTCTGCACTGCTTGGGGCGCTCACGCGAAAAATTCTCCTGGGTCGAATGCGGGCTCTTGTTCGCTAGCGGGCTTATGTCGCTAGAGAAGCGCGCTGCACCGCGAGGTTCTCGCGACCGATCGAGTTTACCCGCTCGCACAGGGTGACCTGCACCACGCAGTACTGTTGGGTAGGAATTCACCTTCGAGTCGAGCAAAGCGGAGCCACCAAAATGGGCAAGGTCAAGGCCAAGGACATCTCGGGTCTGAAGCCCAAGAAGAAGTGTTGCCGCAAGAAAACACGGTGCTTGAAGTGCCCCGTCGTCATCATGCGTATGAAGAAACTCGAAGATGCTGGCGCCACCGGCAAGGACTTGAAGAAGGGCCTCAAGAAGGCTCGGGCTGCCTGAGAAAGGCACTCAATTCGGGGACCCAGGCGCGATCGGCGTCGACGAGGTCCATTGTGGACAGCGCCGACGCATCCACCCAGCGAAGCGCGGAGTGATCGAGCGGTACCGGGTTACCGGAGATCAACTCGACGCGGTAGGCGCGGAGCACACGGCCTTCGGCCAGACCGACATCACCGGTCAACGCATGGCCGACGGCGGTCTCGACGCCCAGTTCCTCACGCAGCTCGCGCGCCAACGCCGCCTCGGGGGTTTCGCCCGGCTCCACTTTCCCGCCGGGAAGCTCCCACAGGCCGGCGAGTTCGGCGGGCCGCGAGCGCTGCGCGAGCAGCAACAATCCGTCGGAGACGATCGCTCCTGCCACCACGAGACGTCTCTTCGTGCCACCATCGTCAGTCATGGACGACCTACTCTCCGATTCCGATGTCGACGACGCCCTTCGCGCCCTCCCCCAGTGGCGACGGGTGGACTCGTCGATCGTCCGCACCGTCGAACTTCCGACCTTCCCGTCCGCGATCGAGTTCGTCTCCAGTGTGGCGGCTGCCGCGGAGGCCGCCGACCATCACCCGGACATCGACATTCGATGGCGCAAGCTGACGTTCGCTCTGTCGACGCATTCGGCGGGCGGGCTCACGCAGAAGGATGTGGATCTGGCGCATCGGATCGACGCCTTGCTGCCCGAAGACTGAGCAACTGCTCGCGCAGGCGATCTCGACCGAGGTAGACGACCCAGCCGTAGACAAGCACGATTCCGACGATGTCGACGGCACCGAACCAGGCGAGCACTCCGGGCCGGGAGACCAGCCAGATCGATTCCTGAAAGAAGCTGAGTATCCACGGCACTCCGACGAGCGTCGTGAGCAGCCAGTATCCGGCGACGATGCGGGTTCCGATTCGTCGGCGGTCGGGGCCGTGCAGCAACCACACGAGCATCGGCATGACCCAGACCCAGTGATGGGACCAGGAGATGGGCGAGACGGCGAGCCCGAGCAGTTGGACGATGATCAGCGTGCCGAGGAGGTCACCGGGGGGCAGCGCCCGCCACGCAGCGACCGCGAGGGCAGCGATCACCAGTACGCCGGCGATCCAGGCGACGGACGATTCGACGTCGTATCCCGCGATGCGGCTCATCGCCCCTCGGAGCGACTGGTTCCACACCGATCCGACGGGACCGATGCGGTCGGCGTCGCCCAGCAGAGTCGTGAAGTACGTGCCCGCCTGGTGTCCGAGGACCGCGTAACTGACGGCGACAGTCGCCCCGAACGCGACGGCCGAGAATGCAGCGGCCTTCCATCGTCGGGTGGCGAGGAAGAACAGTCCGGTGATCGCGGGCGTCAGCTTGATGCCGGCGACGAAACCGACGATGCCGCCTGCGACCCACCATCTGGAGCTGCGTACCGCGAGCACGGCCCCCAGGGCGAGGAAGACGTTGACCTGCCCGTAGTCGAGCGTGGTGCGTACCGGTTCGGTCCACAGAGCCAGCGCGGTCCACGCCATGGCGGGTCGCACGGTTGCCGCGTCGTCGCCGAGGATCATCTCGAGTGCGAGCTTGATCAGCAGGAACAGTGCGGCCATCGTCGCGAGCTGCCAGCACACGCCGACGAACGTGAAGGGCAGGTAGTGCAGCGGGAAGAACACGAGTGCCGCGAACGGCGGATACGTGAACGGAAGCGGAAAGTCCGGAGTCTCTTCGGAATACGTGAAGTCGTAGAGGTCGTCCCGCAGCAGCGCCGCGGATCCGTCGACGTAGACGTGCAGGTCGACGAGGTTCATGCCGTTCTCGGTTGCGAACGCCCAGACGAGACGCGCGATCACCGACACAGCCAGCAGGAGAGGTGCGAGCCGGAGGATCGACAGACGGGGCGGGGGGTTCACTGAAGTAACTGCTCCCGTTCGATTCGACCGCGATTGACGCCTGAGCCTATAGGGCGCCGGATCCGGTTCCGAAACAGCCGTTCACAACAATTCCGCGGCCTCGTGTTGGGTTGTCACAAATAACAGTTTCATCACCAGTAACACTATTCACTTCTGTAACAGGCTAATCTACGGTGGCAGTCTGGCATCGGCATCGGCTGTACAACGATGGGCCGTATACATAGAGTGACCCCTCGAGCCAGCAACAGTTCCACGGCCCGCTTTCGATGAGGATGGGGAAATCAAGTGCTTCGTAACGGGGTAACGCGCAGGACCGTCACCGCAGTGGCTGTGACAATCGCTGCCGCGCTGGCAGTGCCGGCCACCGCATCGGCCGAACCTGCACTGCAGGCCCCCGCCGCTCCCGAGTCCCCGACTCCCGGGACGCAGGTACCTCCCTTCTTCCTCCCTACTCCGGATCAGCCGCTTCCCGATTACGCACAGATCGAAGCTCTCGCCTCGTTCGCGCCGGCCATTCTCGGCGCTGCAGCCGGTCCGACGGATGTCGCCGCCGCACCCCAGGCGGATCTTCTCGCCCAGGCGCGCGCGCTCCTCGAGAACTCGGCTCTGCCGGATCAGGTCAAGTCCACCCTCGAGCGGGTCATCACGTTCCTCGACGGTTCCGGCGGCGGTGGCCCGGAGCTTCCTCCCGCGGACGGTCCGGTCATCGCGCAGTTCCTGTACCCCACCATCGGTAAGGGATGCATCTCCGACAGCGCGGACTCGGTCGGCACAGCACTCGCAGTACCCGGCCCGGCAACGCTGCCCCCTCCCGGTCCGCCCGCCGGCCAGGCAGGTTTCGTCTTCACCGCGCTCGGCACCGCGCCCATCGCGCAGGTCCAGGAAGCTCCGCTGACGGTCACGTGGCTCAACCTCGACAACCGTCGAACAGGCACCACGGAACTCACCGGGGCATCGAACATCAACCCGGACGGACCGGCCACCGTCTCGGCTATCGCCGACACCGGTCCCGGCCGCGTGCTCGCCGTCGTCTCGGGTTCCATCACGACGCAGTCCAAGGAAGATCCGGCCGCTCCGGCACGCACGTGCGGATTCCTGCCGACAATCGGGACCGTGTTCGTTCCCTGATCGACCGAGCCTGGTCGTTCCCTGGCCGGCATTGCCCACTAAGGTTTGCTGGTGAGCAAACCTGTTGCATTCGTAGCGATCACCTATGCGTTCACGATCGCGATGATGGGCACGACGATGCCCACCCCGGTGTACTCGCTGTACCAGGCCGAGTTCGGGTTCTCGGTGTTCGTCGTGACCGTGATCTTCGCGGCGTACGCGCTCGGCGTCCTGGCCGCCCTCCTGGCGTTCGGACGTTGGTCCGATTCGCTGGGTAGGCGCCCGCTCCTGCTTGCAGGCATTGCGCTCGGCATCGCCAGCGCACTGGTGTTCGTCTTCGCCGGGTCTCTCGCTGCCCTTCTCGTCGGACGTGTCCTGTCCGGCCTGTCCGCGGGCATCTTCGTCGGAACGGCCACGGTCACCCTGGTGGAACTGGCTCCCGCTCCACGTCCGGGGCCTGAGGGTTCGAGCGCCTCGACGTGGAAGTCCCGGGCTCCCGCGATAGCCACGGCAGCGAACATCGGCGGACTCGGGCTCGGACCGCTCGTGGCGGGACTGCTGGTCGAGTACCTCCCCGAGCCGACGCAGCTGACGTTCGTCGTGAACCTCGTCCTGCTGGCGGTCGCAGGCGTCGCCGTGTTCCTGGTTCCGGAGCCGGTGACCGTGCTGCCCGGAGCGCGTCCGCACATGCAGAGATTGTCCGTGCCCGGCCCGGTCCGGGCCACGTTCGTCCGGGCATCGATCGGTGGGTTCGCCGGCTTCGCCGTTCTCGGGCTGTTCACGGGCGTCTCCCCCGGCTTCGTCACGCAGATTCTGGGAGTGCAGAACCACGCTGTCGTCGGCGCCGTCGTCTTCGTGACGTTCGCGTCGTCGGCGGCCGCGCAGATCGCCCTGCGCGGTCTCGACACCACCGTCGCACTACGCGGTGGGTGCGTCACGCTGATCGTCGGCGTCGGCGTCGGCGCTCTGTGCCTGGCTCTGGCCACCGCATCCCTGCCCGTACTGTTGGTCGCCGCGGTGGTGTGCGGCATCGGTCAGGGCATCACGTTCAGCAAGGGATTGGCGTCGGTGACCGAGGAACTACCCCCGGACCGCCGCGCCGAGGTGACGTCGACGCTGTTCGTCGTCCTCTACATCGCCATTTCTGTCCCCGTCATCGGCGCAGGTGCTGCAGCGACGGCGTGGGGTCTGGTCACCGCAGGTGTCGTGTTCTCTGCGGCGGTCGCAGCATTGGCCGTCGTGTCGTTGATTCTGCTGTTCGGAAGAACGACAGCGAATCAGGAGCCGAGCGAATCCGAGAAAAGCTGATAGAAATACGCCGCGATCGAATAAATGACATCGATGAGATTCATTGCGGAATTCTTTCCGGTTCAGGCCAACGACCACTGGCCGTAATCGGGCTTCAGAATTACATTCAGGTCGATGCCGATTCCGTCGATTTTCGCTTTGTCGATCTGAACCTGATGCAAATGCGCAGCCGGGTGGCGGAATCCTTTCGGAGTGCCCCAGTTGTGCTGCCAGTACCACTGACCGAGCCCGGCGATGGACGCCAGTTCGATCGTGGGTGAATTGGCGTAGATGCCGGTGTTCTCCGGGCCGACGATCGATTCCCAGCCCAGGATGTACGGCGCGATCAGGGTCGCGAACTGCACCGCGGTGGGGTTGTCGTCGATGGAGACGTAGATCGGGCGATTCTCCGGTCCCCCTGCTGCTCGGTGCAGTTCGAGGCCGCGCTTCGCATGCTTGACGCCGGCCGCGAATCCGCCCTTCCAGTCCGAGGTTTCGCCCTTGCCGAACTGGTAGTTGGACACCACTTCGAGGCCTGCCTCGGTGAGGGCGTCCGCCTCGTCACGCTTCATGGGCTTGCCGAGCATCCATTCGGCTCCCGGCCTACGGTCCGACACGTATCTGATCGCGCCCACGTGCCCGGCAGCGCGGATGGATTCCGGCGACGGAACCCCGCCCGAGTAATCGATCAACGTCCCCAGCCCGTCGGCGCGTGCCGCCTGGGTGGACACTGCGGCCAGACCGACGGCAGCCGCCGATCCCACAGCGGCGTACTTGAACAAGTCTCGACGCGATACGTGCACGTAAGTCCCCAGATCGATAGTTTCGCTCGGCGTGTCGCCGACGCGCACGCCGGCCGCCCTGATAACTTTTTCGGTTTCGGTATTTGACCACAATCACTCCAGCATCGCTAGTCACACCCTCCCCTCTCTTCACCACCTACTGTGGAGAGCAGGCAATTCATCTACGAATGAAGGAGTAAGTGAATGGGCGTCACCCTGGCCAAGGGCGGAAACGTATCGCTGTCGAAGGAAGCCCCGAACCTGACTGCCGTGACCATCGGATTGGGCTGGGATGTGCGCAGCACGACGGGCGGGGATTTCGACCTCGACGCCAGCGCCATCGGACTCGGCGCGGACAAGAAGTCTGCGGGCGATCAGTTCTTCGTCTTCTACAACAATCTCCGTTCCCCCGACGGCGCCATCGAGCACACCGGCGACAACCGCACCGGTGAAGGTGAGGGCGACGACGAGTCGATCGACATCGACCTCGTCGCACTGTCCCCGCAGATCGATTCCATCGTCTTTCCGGTATCCATCCACGACGCCGACGCGTTGGGGCAGAGTTTCGGCCAGGTCATCAATGCATTCATTCGTGTCGTGGACCGGGCCGACGGTCGTGAACTCGCGCGATTCGACCTGACCGAAGACGCCTCCACCGAGACCGCGATGGTGTTCGGCGAGCTCTACCGCCGCGGCCAGGAATGGAAGTTCCGAGCTATCGGCCAGGGTTATGCCTCCGGCCTCGCCGGCATTGTGCGTGACTACGGAATCGACGCAAGCTGACGCACCGAACTCCGCGTAGGCGGACGTTGCAATTGCATAACCGTGAACTCCTGGGCTTGAGAACTTCGTAAGAATTGTGGTCCCATCACCCCATTCGTAACTTTGACCTCATGAGTCCCAGGAGTCACATATGTCTCGTCGTCTCAGCCGTTTAGCGGGAACCGTCGCATTGTCGTGCGCGGCTCTACTCGCGGTTCCCGCGACCGCGGCGGCCGATCCCGGCCCCGCGTCGCCTGCACCCGCAGCTCTCGATGCCGTGTCCCAGGCTGCTGCCGACGCCATCGCGGCGACTCGCACGGAGGTAGCCGAACCGACCGGCGCCAATCCGCTCGCTGCACTCGACACGGTGAACGGCATTCTGACTGAAGTCGGCATCACGCCGTTCTTCTACCCGACGGCTGCAATCAACTGCGCCGCCGCGCCCGGCGCACCGCTCGGCATCGTGCCCGGTGTGGCCGGCGGGGCCGCAGGCCCGTGGCCCAACCTGACCATCCCCTCGCCCGTCCCGTTGCCGGCACTCAATGCGGCCGAGGCCGGAGAGACACTGTTCGCATTCGTTCCGGCCGGCATCGTCGACGATTCCGGCGACAAGAGCGGCATGCAGGTGGCGTGGTTCAACGTCAATACCCTGAAGGGCGGCTTCGCGGACTTCGGCGGCGCGACATCGACGCTGGTGCAGTCGATTCTGGACAACCTCGACGTCAACCCGGCCGTCAAGGAATTGGTTCGCGGACCACTGACCGACGCACTCGCCGTGCTGCCCGCTGCAGGCGCGCGGGCCGTCCCGGTCGAGACCGGCGCCGGCACCGTACTCGCCGCGGTCTTCGGCACCGTGAACCACAAGGCAGTCGACGGTAGCGACAAGAGCTGCTTCTTCTTCCCGACGGTCGGTCTGGTGAACGTAGCCTGACGTCTCTCACGTCGTCCACGCACCGGTCACCTGCCGCAGCTGGTCTCGGCAGGTGACCGTTCGTCTGCACCCCACCGATGCCCAGACGTACTGGATGTCCGCGAAGATTCCCAACGATCAATTTCTGTTGTACTGCTTCGACACCGACTCGCCTGCGGAGTCCGTCCGTGAAGAACTGCTGCGCCGCGCGGAACAGATCAGCGACCTCGGTATGCGGATCGTCGATTTCCCACTCTCGCTTCGCTATCCGAGTCTTCGTCGGGCACCCGACACAACGGACCTCGTACACATCCGGGAGACCGGCCGCACGTGGAGGGACTGCCTCGACACCGTTGCCGAGGCATTCACCGATCAGCTCGACCCCCACGGATCCGTCTGGCGTCTGCACCTTGTCGGTGGCGTCACCGGCGCCCCGCGGTGCGACGGCCCGGCACTCGTTGCGATACTGCAGATCTCACATGCGTTCGGCGACGGCCGTGTCGCGTCGAGCCTGGCCCGAAGACTCTTCGGGGACGACCGGTCCGCGCCGGCCCCCATCGCCGACCGGACCCGAATCGGCCCGCGCGAATTCTTCCGAAGAGCCACTCGCGCACACGATCTCGAACGACAGCTGGCAGCCGACACCGCCGCGGGAACCGTCCCCGCTCCTGCGCCGGGTAGGCCCAGGATCCGAGTCAACGTCGCACCGGCGGGCCGCACGTCCGTGCGATGCCTCGTTCGTGATCGCAGCGATTTCACCGCCCCGGGCATCAGCGTCACGGTCGGTGCCGCAACCGCGATATCACTCGCCCTGGAACGCTATCTCGCACACCACGGAGACCCGGTACCTCCCGAGCTCGGTGCCGAGGCGACACTAGGCAAGCACGGTGAACGCCGGGCGCGCAACCACTTCGGCAATGCCGGAGTGGACCTACGCCCCGACATCACCGATCTCGCCGCCCGAGCGCACGCCATCTCCGAGTCACTGCAGGCTCGTCGTCGCCGCGCAGCCCATCCCGCAGCCGAGGCTCAGTCGCTCGCATCCGAAGCCGTTCCCGCTGTACTGCTGCACTGGGGTGTCCGCCAGTTCGACGCCACCGCCGTTCCGGACACGGTCACCGGAAACACGGTCCTGTCGAGCGTCGCGCGTGGTGCCGCGGACCTCGAGGTCGGTGGCGGACCGGTTCGTTTCACCGCCGGCTTCCCCGCGCTGTCTCCGATCATGGGCCTCACGCACGGAGTCCACGGCATCGGCGACGCCGTGACCGTCAGCGTGACATCGGCGGCGTCGGCGATGCCGGATCCCGACGTCTACTGCTCGTTCCTGGACCGCGCGATCGACGAGGTCTCGACCGCGCTTCGCCGGAGCTGCGCCCGGTAGCGGTCGTCTTCCCAGAGATTTCACAGAATGCCGCGTCATAGTCGAGGACATGACCCAGCTGACCGTTCTCGCCGTAGGTGGAACCGGAGAGTCCCGACCGGACGACCACCGTACTTTCGTCACGGGACTGCTCGGCCACGTCACCGGCGCGCTGGACGATCGGTTCGCCTGCCGATGGGTGGGATACCCGGCGTCGTACGGTCCCGTCGCGGTCGGTGGGCTGAGCTATCGGCACAGCACCGCACTGGGAGTCCGCCGACTCATCGCTGCCGTCGAAGCGACCCCAGGCCCGGTCGCACTGATCGGCTACTCGCAGGGCTGCTCGGTCATCCGCGAAGTTCTGGGACAGATGGCTTCCGGGGCGATCCACCTGCCCACGGTGACGGCAGCGGGGCTGATCTCCGATCCTCAGCAACCCGCGGGTGCCGTCGACGGTTGTACCGGTCGCGGAGTCGCGGGCGTCGGCCCGAACGTACCGGCCGAGGTCGAGACGATGTGGATCGGGCACCCACACGACATGATCTGCAACGCCAGCGAGGACAGCTACATCCGCGACATCGCCGATCTCACGAGGTGGATGTCGTTCCGCACGACCCGGTTGTGGCTTCGACAGGTGTGGCATCTCATCCGCACCAACGGTTTTCAGAACGCGTCGAAGACCGGCTTCTCGCCGCGGCAATGGAGAAAGGATGCCCGACGCGTACGCGTCGCCCTGCGGGAACTTTCGGGGTACCTTCCGAAGACCCTGGCGTGGCGTCGTTGGTCGGTGACCAATCCGTCGGGCGACCGCCACATCGCGTACGCGACCGAACCGCTCGACGCCGCAGATGTCGACGGAAGCGGCATCACCGGCTGCCAGCTACTCGCGCAGTGGCTGCAGGTGCACGCCGATCATCGGTCACCCCGCAGTCACGAACTGGTCGCCTGACCTTCCGCCCGTGCTTTGAGCTGAGCCAGACCCTTGTCGAAGTCCTTCCCCACGACCTTGTCCATCGGGAAGATCTTCCCGAGAAGAGTGAAGAAGAGGTTGTTCTCGCCGGTCATGGACCAGGTGATCTCGGATCCGTTCGCGCCCGGGTCGATGGTGAACGTGGTGACGTTCTTCGCCTTGAAGGGTTTGGTGAACACCAGGTCGAGGACGACGATCTGCCCCGGCTTCGAATCCGTGATCGTCATCGATCCCGCTCCTGCCTTGCGGTTGCCGGACCAGGCGTAGGAGGCGCCGACGCCACTGCTCGGACCCGTGTAGGTCCGTGACAGATCAGGATCGGCGCCTTCCCACGGTGACCAGGTACGCCACTCACGGAAGTCGTTGATCAACGGGTGGATCTTGTCCGGCGACGCGTTGATCACCGTAGTGCGTTGTACCAGGAAGGAACTCATGCGCGAATAGTAGTCACCCTCTGCGGCACAGGCAGAACAGATGGCCGACAGGATCCCGGAACACGGCGAAGCCGGGGTGGTTCTCGTTGCCCTCGATCTTCGTCGCGCCGATTTCGAGAACGTAGTCCTCGGCTTCCTTCATGTCGTCGACGACGAAATCCAGGTGGATCTTGATGCCGTCGGACGGCCAGTCGATCGGTGTGAACTCGGGGGCTCGTTGGAACGCGAGGCGAAGTTCCCCCGGTCCCTGAATCACGACCCAGTCGCCGTCGTCACTCGTAGGCTTCCATCCGAGAACCTTCGCGTAGAACCCGGCGAGTGCAGCCGGGTCCGGGCAGTCCAGAACGGTGTAGTCGACCTCGATCTTGGGTGCAGTCATGCGTGCACGCTAATACGAGGGAATGCCTACTGTCCCAGGGACGGTGCGAAGGTGGTGAACCACGCGTCCTTCAGGTGCTCTTCCCAGAAGTTCCACCAGTGCGTTCCGACTCCGGTGATGCGCACCTCCGGGTTGTTGCCGGTTGCGCGGAGAGCTCCGACGTAGGCGCGACTGGACAGACCCGACGCAGTCTCGAGTGGAACCATCTGTGCGAACTTGACCGGGTCGAAGCTGGCGCTGACCGGGTTGACGGTCGGGTCGGTCAACGGCGAACCGGTACCGGCCGAGACGAAGACCTTGGTGTTGCGGAGCTTGCCGACGTTGAGCAGCGGATCGTTGGCGAGCCACGACGCCGACGGCCATGCGCCCCACATGTTGCGCGCGTTGCCGCCCATCTCGCCGACCGACACCTGGATACCCTGCGCGTAGCCGGGGCTGCTGGCCGTCGGGTAGCCGCTGAACGATGCAACGGCCTTGTAGAAGTCGGGGTGGTTCGCGGCCAGGTTCAGCGCGGAGGTGCCGCTCATGGACAGACCGGCGACTGCATTGTTGACGCCGTCACTGCCGAACTGCGCGGACATGACCGGCGGCAGCTCCTGCGTCAGGAAGGTCTCCCATTTCACGACGCCCAGCTTGGGGTCGGGGCGCTCCCAGTCGGTGTAGAACGTTCCGCCGCCACCGAACGGGATGACCACGTTGACGTGCTTGTCGGCGAAGAACTGCTCCACGTCGGTCTCGATGAGCCAGCCGTTGTTGTCGTCCGGCGCGCGCAGGCCGTCGAGCAGGTAGATCGTCGGAGCAGGACCCTCACCTGCAGCCTTCAGGACCTTGACGGGGATGTCCTTGTTCATTGCATCCGAGTGGACGTAGACCAGAGCGGAATCGGCCTGCGCAACACCCGTCCCCACGAAGGTGGCGCCGAATGCAGCGACCAGCACGGTGACGAGACCCAACAGCAGGCGGGAGCGCAGCCCCCGGAGCACGCCGACCGAGCTACGAGCACGAGAAAACATCAACGAGTCCCTAACGTCCGAATCCGACGACCTTCGGGAGGCAGGGTAACAGGGATATAACGCCTGCGCCTCTTCGCCGATTCTCAGACGATCCACCACGCGGCGTACGGCGGGACCCACAGCGTTCCGCCGGGATCGTGCAGTCCGTGCTCTGCCAGATCGTGGCCGGACAGCACTTCGCGGACATCGACCGACCCCAGGTCCGCCAACCGGGCACGGGCGAGTGGTCGATGATCGGCAGTCACGTTGAAGACACCGACGAGAGTCCCGCTCGGGTGTCGACGCTGTACGACGAGGAGGCCGTCGTCGATGTCCGCGTCGGTGAGGACCCGCGTCGGAGCCTCGGAATGAAGCATCGGCAGGCCGGCTCGGACACGTGCGATGTGAGCTACACCGTCGAAAACGCGTTGGGCGTCGGAGCCCTGTTCGTGGCGGCGGGCTCGGTCGGCGTCGGTCATCCGCGGCCGGTGAACCCAGCGGTTGTCGGCGGAGTGTCCGTCCTCCGACGCCCACTCGGGGTCGCCCGGTGACCCGATCTCGTCGCCGCTCCACACGACGGGAATGCCTCCCCATGCGGCGACGACGGCGTGCGCGAGGAAAATGCGCGCGAACCCGCCCGCGGGATCCTTCCTCGACGGGCCGAGACCGGTGAGGGCCGCGGCCGTGCCGCTGATCCGCCGATCACCGGTCTCCCTGTTGTGTTGGAAGACAAGCCCTTCCGCCCACGATCCGTCGAACTCGCCGGAGTACCAGTCCGCAAGGAACTGCCGATGCCCGACGCCGGTGACACCCCGGGCGGAGGCGTCGGAATCATCGATGGCCCAGCCGATGTCGTCGTGACAGCGGACATAGGTCACCCAGGTACCGCCGGGCGGTGTCGGCGGCAACCCAGCGAGCGCGTGCCGGGCCAGATCGGTGGAGCCGGACGCCAACATCGACCACACGTGCACCATCAGGCTGTTGTGATAGGCGATGTCCGACACGCGTCCCGCATGGCGCCCCTCGCCCAGATAGGGCATGAGTTCGCGGGGCCCGACGATGGCCTCGGCCTTGAACAACGTCGCAGGAGCGGTCAACCGGCAGGTCGCCCGCAGCGCCTGCGTGACGGCGTGCACCTCCGGCTGGTTCTGACAGTTGGTCCCGAGCCTCTTCCACAGAAATGCGATGGCGTCGAGGCGCAGCACCTCGATTCCCAGGTTCGCCAGATGCACCACTACTTCGGCGAATTCGAGCAGCACGGCGGGATTCGCCCAGTTCAGGTCCCACTGCCACTCGTTGAACGTCGTCCACACCCATTCGCCGTCGACCTCGGTGAAGCTACCGGGCGCGAAGTCCGGGAACACCTCGGGCAGGGTGCGCTCGAACCTGTCGGGAGTGTCGCGATCGGGATAGATCAGGAAGTAGTCACGATACTTCGCGTCACCTGCGCGCGCGGCGACCGCCCAGTCGTGTTCGCGAGCAACGTGATTGAGAACCAGGTCGACGACGGGGCTGATTCCGCGGCTACGCAACGTGGCGGCCAATTGCGCCAGATCCTCGTTGGTACCGAGATCCTCACGCACCGAGGAGAAGTCCATGACGGCATATCCGCCGTCGTTGTCACCGGGACGAGGCTTCAGCAACGGCATCATGTGCAGATACGTGACCCCCAGGTCGGTCAGATGATCGAGCCTGTCCCCCAAGCCGTTCAACGTCTTCGCGTACCTGTCGACGTAGCAGGCGTACCCGAACATGTTCGGCCGCTGGAACCAGTCCGGCTGCAACAACCTGCGTTCGTCGAGCCGGTGCAACTCGTCGGACCGCGCGGCGAACCCCCGGGCCGCGACGGTGACGAGAGCCGACGCCACGTCGTCCGGTGCGGAATACAGCGCGGTCACCGCGTCGAGCAGATCCGGCCCCCACTGCTGCAGACGCAGCTCGAACGTCTGACGTCTGTGCGCAGGTAGATCAGCGAGCAGATCGCGTGCCTCCTCGGAGAGAACCATGCTTGCATGATGACACGGTGGGGTACGAAGGACGCATGGTCTCCGTGACGCGCATCCTCGACACCGTCCTCGATCGAACCGTCGTACCCGGTTACTCCCGCATCGGGTCGACGGTGCGCAGCAGGTTCTGGGCGTCGGACCCGGCACCGTTTCCCGAACCGATCGACGTCGTCGTCACCGGCGGCAGCTCCGGGCTCGGGGCCGCCACAGCGACGTCCCTCGCGAAACTCGGCGCCCGGGTACACCTCGTCGGGCGATCGGCCGAAAGACTCGAGAAGTCCGCCGGGATCATCAAGACAGCTGCATCGGAAGCGTCGATCGTCGTCCGAGAATGCGATGTCAGCGATCTCGATTCCGTCGCACGGCTGGTGACGGACCTGACGTCGGAGCTGACCGGGCTGCATGCCATCGTCCACTGTGCGGGCGTCATGCCCGAGGAGCGCACGTCGACAGCACAGAACCACGAGGCCGCATTCGCGACCCACGTCCTCGGCCCCGTCGCCCTGACCGTCGGCGCCAGGGAACTGTTCGACGCCGGATCCCGAGTCGTCTTCGTCTCCAGCGGCGGCATGTATCCGGTGCCGTTGCACACGCGCGACTTCGAGTTCGCCTCCGGAAAGTACTCCGGCATGACGGCGTACGCCCGCACCAAACGTATGCAGGTGGTCGTCGCCGAGCAGCTGGCTCAGCGAATGACCGAAGAACACGATCCGGTGGTGCACAGCATGCACCCCGGCTGGGCCGCGACACCGGGAGTGACCGATTCGATTCCGATGTTCGGCACGGTCATGAAACCCATCCTCCGCACACCCGACGAAGGCGCGGACACCATCGTCTGGCTCGCCGCCGGCGACGAAGCGCTCACCAGCACCGGAAAGTTCTGGCACGACCGAGCCATTCGGCCGACCCACTACCCGTCGTGGCGCAAGGACTCCCCCGACGCCAGGGATGCCCTGTGGTCGACGGTGGTGGAGGCAACCGGAATCGAGTTGTAGACGGAGCTGTACGGGCGAGCATCTCGACACGTCATCGGCGTGCGCCGCTTCTGATCGGCCTCGTCACCTGTTTCACGACGCACGACGGTATGCCTGCCGCGTCTCCGGCCGCACGTCGCTTGTAGACGCTCGGCGACATTCCCACCAGCTCGGTGAAGCGCGTGCTGAACGTGCCGAGCGAGGAACACCCCACTTCGAAGCACACGTCGGTGACCGAGAGATCTCCTCGTCGCAGCAGCGCCATTGCACGTTCGATCCGGCGAGTCATCAAGTACGAGTAAGGAGATTCGCCGTAGGCACGCTTGAACTGCCGACTCAGGTAGCCGGCCGACACGTGCACACCGCGTGCCAACGCCTCGACGTCCAACGGCTGAGCGTAGTCGCGATCCATCCGGTCACGCACGCGTCGCAGGCGCGCGAGATCCTTCAAGTTCTGCGATTCGTCCACGCACGGATCGTGCCATGTCGGCCCCGCGAGGCACACTGTTCGGGTGAAGATCACCGATGCACAACGCCGCGCCCGGTTGGTGTCACGGCAGTTCGCGGCGGCATCGACGCCGGAGGCCGTCGTCGAGTCCGTGTTGGCCCTGCACGCCACCGATCCAGCGACGGTCTACCTGTCCGTTCTCGCGCGTGCCCGGTCGCTGGGCATCGACGACGTCCGCGCCGCGATGTACGAGCGTCGGACATTGGTCCGCTCGATGGCGATGCGCCGCACGCTGTTCGTTCTCGCGCACGACGACCTACCGCTCGTCCATGCCGCAGCGAGTCTCGGCGTCGCACGAACGATGCGCAAGCGGCTGCTCACCCAAGTCGAGAAGGGACCGACCGATCCGGTGGTCGAGAACCCCGCGGCATGGATCGCGCAGGTCGAACAGGAGACCGAGACACGCCTGAAGGCCGTCGGCACAGCAACGGGAGCCGAGTTGTCCGCCGCGGTTCCACTGCTCAAGACCGCGTTTCTGCCCACGACCGACAAGTCGTACGACGTCAGGCGCTACGTCACCTCCGAAGTCCTGGTGATGATGGCAGCCGAGGGAAAAATGGTGAGGGTCGAACCTCGCGGCGCCTGGACGTCACGGCGGCACGCGTGGGCTCCGATCGATCACTGGTGGCCAGGCGGCATCCCCGCCGTCGACGAGACCGACAGTCGCCGAGAACTCGTGCGCAGGTGGCTCGAAGTGTTCGGTCCGGCCACCATGGCCGACATCCAATGGTGGACCGGATGGAACAAGACCCAGACACGTGCGGCGGTGGCAACCATCGACACGGTCGCCGTCGAACTGACCGCAGGCGAAGGCATCATGCTGCCGGATACAGACCTGTCCGGCTCCGCGCGCGGCGTCGTGCTGCTCCCCGCCCTCGACCCGACGCCGATGGGCTGGAAGCACCGCGACTGGTACCTCGGTGACTACAAGCCACCGCTGTTCGACACCTTCGGCAACATCGGTCCGACCATCTGGCTCGACGGCCGAATCGTCGGCGGATGGGCAGTCACTCCGGCAGGCGAAGTCGCGACCGAACTGTTCGAGGACATCGGATCCAACACCGCCGACGTCACCGCCGAAGCCGAGCGGATCACAACACTCCTCGACGGCACCGCCGTCGTACCGTCCTTCCCGACGCCGTTGGAAAAACGACTGCGCGGTAGGTAAGCGACTCGGTGCGAAAGTGCACCCAGTACAGTTTTAAACCATGCCGATCAGTCTCGTTTCCGTCATCGTGCCGGTCTACAACGGCTTGCCGCACTTGGACGTGCAGCTCAGGGCTCTGGAGGCTCAGGATTACAAGGGCGCGTTCGAGGTGATCGTGAGCGACAACGGCTCGACCGATGATCTGCGGGACTTCATTCGGGATCACACAGTCGAACTCGACGTTCGATGCGTTGACAGTTCGGACGTCCGCGGCGCTTCGCACGCCCGAAACGTAGGAATTGATTCTGCGCGTGGAGAGTTGCTCGTTTTCACCGATTCCGACGATGCTGCGCACAGCAATTGGTTGTCCGCGTTGACGGACGCAGCCGAGAACTTCGACGCGCTCGGCGGGCCGGTAGAGCTGGACTCACTGAATACTCTCGAAGTCGCGGCGTGGAGACGCATTCCCCAACCCGATCAGCGATTCGAAACCGTGTACCTCCCCTATGCCCAGGGCTGCAACTTTGCAATGTGGCGGCGGGTCGCCGAGACAGTCGGATACTTCGACGAATCCCTGACAATGGGAGGGGAAGATGTCGACTACTCTTGGCGAATTCAGGAGATGGGAATGACGCTGGGTCACGTTCCCGACGCAATGATGTCCTATCGACTGAGGCGCACTGTCCGGGCCTCGTTCGAACAGGGCATCTTGTACGGTCGGGCGGCGTGGCCGGTCCTGCTAAAGCACAAGTCGCAGGGATGCCCCAGCCAGCCGGCCATGCTGTCCGTGGCAGCCAATCTCGCGTCGATCCTTTACCTCGCGACAGCCCGGAATCCGCTGTTGCCCAATTTTCTGCAGCCACCACCTCGGGGACGCTGGGCACATATCATCGGCATGCAAATCGGGTCGATGCAAGGCCGGCTCCGAATGGTCGGCAGTTCCATGCGGCGCAGGGGCTTACCTGAGCGGCTGCACGGGCCGATAGCAGACTGAACACCATGGCAACAGTTGCAGCTGACATTCGAGGAACACTCTACGACGTCGTCGTTAATCGATTCGCGGCATCGGCGTTGATCCCATCGCGATACCGGTGGGTTGTGTACCGGGGGCTAGGAAGGAAAGTCGGGAAATCGTTGATCTACGCCGGCTGCCATTTCGGACCAGGAAATGTCACCATCGGAGATCGGGTGTTCCTGAATCACCGGGTTTACATCGATTCGACCGACGCCGTCGATATCCACGACGACGCATTCCTCGCAATGAACGTCACCGTCGTCACCAGCACTCACCGCATCGGCCCTGTTTCGCGCCGAGCTGGGACACTCATGTCAGCGCCCGTGACGATCGGTGCAGGCAGTTGGCTGGGAGCGCACGTCGTCGTTGCGCCCGGCGTCACTATCGGGCGTGGATGCGTGATCGGCGCTGGCTCGTTGGTAACACGCGACTGTGAGCCGAACGGTCTGTACGTCGGTTCACCCGCCCGCCGGATCCGCGATCTCGACGTCCAAGGCGAGTGATTCCGAGCATGCGCTCGGATTCACCTCCAAGCCCGCGATCGGTATTGTCATAACGTGCCAATCGGTCTTGTATCCGTGATCATCCCCGTCCGCAATGGGCTTCCCCATCTCGACGTTCAGCTCACTGCGCTCGCTGCGCTGGACTACGACGGCACCTTCGAAGTAGTAGTCAGCGACAACGGTTCGACCGACGGGCTTCGCGAACACCTCGACGAGGTGACCGTCCCGTTCCCTCTGAGATGGGTTGATTCCTCCGGTACGCGAGGGGTCTCCCACGCACGAAACGTCGGTATCGACGCCGCCCGCGGACAATTTCTGGCCATTGTCGATGCCGATGATGCTGTTCACCCGAATTGGCTGACAGCGCTCACCCATGCGGCCTCGAATTACGACGCAATCGGGGGCGCGATCGAGGTGTCCACGCTCAACTCGCCCGAAGTGGCCACCTGGCGCGATATTCCACCGGCCGGGCAACTCTTTGCTACGCCGTACCTTCCGTACGCACCGGGCAGCAACTTCGCGATGTGGCGTCGCGTAGTCGACATTGTCGGGTACTTCGACGAGGATTTCGTCGGAGGCGGCGATGATGTGGACTACTCGTGGCGGATTCAGCAGGCCGGCATGTCGCTGGGCCACGCACCCGATGCCGTGGTTGCCTATCGCCTGAGAAGCACTCTTCGGGAAACCTTTCGCCAGGGCACCAGTTACGGAAGAACTGTCTGTCTGCTCACGCGCAAACACAGCCCCTTCGGTTGCCCGGACGCCAAGCCGCTGCCGCAGATTCCTGCCCACCTCGCAACCATCGTGTACTTGACACTGGTCCGGAACCCCTGGGTGCCATCGATTCTGCGACCGCTGTCCCGCGGTCAGTGGGTGCACAGTATCGGGTTGCAATACGGTGCACTGACGATGCGCTTACGTCTACTCGGACACGGAATGAGGACGAACAGCCGATGACAGGTTCCGCACTCGACTCCATTCGGAACGAGACTCGCGCTGTTCTGAGCCGGCACGTCGACGCCGACGAACACGTCGCACTGCTGGACTTCCCGTTGCACCACAACGCCGGCGACTCACTGATCTGGGTCGGCCAATCGAACTATCTCGAAGAACTCGGTGTGAAACCTTGTTACGTGTCCGATCTGTTCACTCACTCCGATGAGCTACTGCAGAACCGAGTGGGCAGGAACACTATTTTACTCAACGGTGGAGGGAACTTCGGCGACCGCTGGTCCGAGGTGCAGCAGTTCCGTGAACGCATCATCTCTGCTTACCCCCACAACAAGGTTGTCGCGCTCCCCCAAGGCATCGATTATGCCGACCCTGGGGAGCTCGAGAAAACAGCAGCTGTTTACGCACAGCATCCGGACCTGACTTTGTTGCTGCGAGAGACGCGTTCGTACGAGATCGCACTCGAACACTTCCCACACAACCGCGTCGATTTCTGCCCCGACATGGCGTTCGGAGCACACATCTCGCCCGACACCGCTGAGCCGTCGGTGGACGTCGTCAAACTACTTCGAGTCGATTCCGAGAAGGCCGATCACGGAACCGTCGAAACAAAGCACTCGTCGGTCCAGTACGACTGGGGTCTGCACGGTAGGAATCTCGCCGTCTGGCATGCGCTCACTGTTCCAACCCGGATCACGCACAGCTACCCGAGGACAACCACCACGCTGTACCCCGCCCTGTCTCGCTTTTATCCGCGGATTGCCGCGTTGAACCTACGAGTGGCACGACGAATACTGAGCCAGGGCCGGGTAGTGCTTACAGACAGGCTGCACGCTGCGGTGCTGGCCGCGATGATGGGCAAACAGGTCATAGCCATGGACAACGCGAACAAGAAGGTGTCCGGGATCTACACGGCGTACCTACACCGGTTCGAGAATGTCCGCTACGCTGCGACAACGGCCGACGCTGCGGACATGGTGGCCCAAGCTGTCGACACCGCGAGTTAGGCATCCTGCGCGCTGGTGCGCCAGGTAATCCGCGGACACAGCGGAAGAGTCACCAGAACCCGCACTGGTGAGCGTCGTAGTAGTTGCCCACCGCGATGTCCGGGTTGCCGAATTCCAGCACCGGACCGCTGGCGTCCGTTGTCTTCGGCCAGCCCTCCCCCGGGTTGCCGGATCGTGCGAACTCGGACCAAGCCTCGATCATCTTCTCCGACAGGTCTTTCTGGCCGGGACCGGTGAGAAGGTCACTGCCGTTCAGGTCGAACGTGTACGGCAGATCGGTCGCATGTGCAGCGCCCTGAGCCAATCCCGTGGCCGATACACCGCTCACATCCGGGGCTGTCTCGTCGGCGAATTCGTAGGACCACACGTCGGCGTTCGCAGACAGCAACGCGGACGTGTTCAGCATCGGGCACGACCAGGCCGCATCGGTGACCAGGGTGGACCATGCCAGTGCTGCACTGTCGAATCCGTTTCTCGGGTAACGCTGTTCCACCTCGCCCGCACGCGTGCCGAATGCCTGCTCGATGAGCGACCTGTAGGTCTCGTCGGTGACGGACGTCGGATCTGCCAGCAACGCGCCCCCGACGAACGATCGATGCTCGTCCGCGTTACCACCCATGATCACTGGGATCGGCATCGTGCGTCCGTCTCGAACTGCGTCTGCCGGATTGGTCGGAAGCAGGTCCGTACCGTAGGCCAGACCATTGCCGAACGACGACGATTGCTCGACAACCTTCTCGACGGGCAACTCCCGCAGGCAACGCAGCCGATCGTCGGTGCAGCCCAGAGCGTCTGCGATTGCACTGCCCGTTGCTTCGCTTTCGGCAAGCGGAGCGTACGGCGTCAACTCGGGCAGCCCCGGGTAGAGAGTTCCGGCGGGCCAGTCGATCAGGCACGACCCCGATTGGATGATCGCTTTGTCGACGAGCCCCTCCGCAGCAGGGGATCCCAGCGCTGCACAGGCAGACATTCCTCCGGCCGACTCCCCCATCACGGTCACGTTGTCGGGATCGCCACCGAACGCCTCGGCATTGTCGTTCGCCCACTTCAGCGCAAGGAGCTGATCGGCGAGCCCGAAGTTACCGGAGCCCTCCAGGCCGGGAAGACCGAGATAGCCGAGCATTCCGAGCCGATAGTTGACCGTCACTACGATCACGTTGCCCTGTTCGGCGAAACGCGTGGCGTCGTAGTCCGAGCCCGCGCCGCTGGTGAAACCGCCCCCGTGCCACCACACGACGACCGGAAGCCGGCCGTCACCCGCGTCCGAAGGAACCGTCACGTTCAGAAACAGGCAGTCCTCGTCGGTCTGCACATCCGGACCTGTCCCCTGCGGGCACCGCGCGCCGAACGACGTGGCGTCGACGGTGTCCTCGGTGTCCGGAGCAGCTTCCGGCAACGCCCACCGCAGATCACCGACTGGTGGCTGCGCATATCGAACTCCGAGAAACTGCCGCGTGCCACCGACCTCGCTACCGCGCAGCAGGCCCGTCGTGGTGTCCACGGACAGAGGGTCCCGTGGTTCGGGCTGGTTGTCCGTCGCAGTAGCGCATCCGCCTAGCAACAGCACACACGCCACTGCCGCCAAGGTCTTCTTCATCGATCGCCTCGTCCGTGATCACCGACCGCCGTACGTTCCGTTCTCCGAAAGGATATGCGAAGCGGGTGAAGCGCTGTCTAGACGTTGAAGCGGAATTCGACGACGTCGCCGTCGACCATGATGTAGTCCTTGCCCTCCATACGGACTTTGCCTGCGGCCTTGGCCGAGGCCATGGAGCCGGCTTCGATGAGGTCGTCGTAGCTGACGATTTCGGCTTTGATGAAGCCGCGCTCGAAGTCGGTGTGGATGACTCCGGCAGCCTGGGGAGCGGTGTCGCCCTGGTGGATCGTCCACGCGCGGGCTTCTTTCGGTCCTGCCGTGAGGTAGGTCTGCAGACCGAGGGTGTGGAAACCGGCGCGGGCGAGAGCATCGAGGCCCGGTTCGGTCTGGCCGACGCTCTCGAGCAGTTCGGCGGCCGATTCGGCGTCGAGTTCGAGGAGCTCGGATTCGATCTTGGCGTCGAGGAACACCGCGTCTGCGGGTGCGACGGATCGTGCGAGCTCGCCGACGCGTGCGTCGTCGGTGAGGATCGATTCGTCGGCGTTGAAGACGTAGAGGAACGGCTTCGTGGTGAGCAGCTGGAACTCCTTGAGGAGCTCGAAGTCGAGCTTGTCCTTCGCGGAGAACAGAGTCTTGCCGTCGTTCAGTACTGCCTGCGCAGCGATGGCGGCGTCGAGTGCAGGCTTGCGGTCCTTCTTGATCCGCGCTTCCTTCTCGACGCGCGGGATGGCCTTTTCGAGCGTCTGGAGGTCGGCGATCGCGAGCTCGGTCTCGATGACCTCGATGTCGGCGGCGGGATCGACGCGGCCGTCGACGTGCACGACGTCGTCGTCGGCGAAGACGCGCACCACCTGGCAGATAGCGTCAGCCTCACGGATGTTGGCGAGGAACTTGTTGCCGAGGCCAGCGCCTTCGGACGCGCCCTTGACGATGCCGGCGATGTCGACGAACGACACGAGCGCCGGAACCTCCTTCTCGGAGCCGAAGACCTCGGCGAGCTTGCCCAGCCGCGGATCCGGCAACGGCACGACACCGACGTTGGGCTCGATGGTCGCGAACGGGTAGTTCGCGGCCAGCACATCGTTCTTGGTCAATGCGTTGAAGAGGGTGGACTTGCCGACGTTGGGCAGTCCGACGATTCCGAGGGTGAGGCTCACGGTCTATGGAGTCTACTTTGACGTCGGGACCAGCACCGCGTCGCCCAGGATCTTCGTCGGAGGACGTGACGACGGGAGAATCATCGCCACCCTAGGTGAGGGCGCGTGCCGCGTGGGCGAGGGTGGTCACGGCGTCCCAATCTTCGGCAGCAAGAACGGGCGCCGGGGTGATCCATGACCCTCCGACGCATCCGACGTTCGGCAGCGACAGGTACGTCGACGCATTGGCCGTGGAGATCCCGCCCGTCGGGCAGAAGCGGGCCGCTGGAACGGGTGAGTGGATCGACTTCAGGAAGTTCGCGCCGCCCGACGCCTCGGCCGGGAAGAACTTCAGGTCGGTGTAGCCGGCTTCCAGCAGCGCGAGCACCTCGGACACGGTGGCGGCACCGGGTAGGTGGGGCAGACCGGTGTCGCGCATCGCCTGTGTCAACCCTGGTGTGCTGCCGGGTGAGACGAGGAACTGCGCGCCGGCGTC
This sequence comes from Rhodococcus sp. 06-156-4, assembly GCF_002259345.1. NCBI lineage: Bacteria > Bacillati > Actinomycetota > Actinomycetes > Mycobacteriales > Nocardiaceae > Rhodococcus > Rhodococcus sp. 06-156-4. Next base: position 176,236 of record NZ_NPGB01000039.1, read on the forward strand.
GGATGCCTGCTTTGCCTGGCCGGGCGTGACGATCGTGCCCGCACCGAGAAGGATCTCGGGCACCTCGGCGGCAATGCGTTCGATCGCGTCGAGGGCCACCGGGGTGCGTAGGGTGAGTTCGATGACGGGCAGGCCGCCGGCGACGAGGGCGCGGGCGATCGGCACGGCGTGGTCGAGATTTTCGACCACCACCACGGGGATGACGGGTACGCGGTCCAGCAGGGATTCGGTCATGTGTAGTCCTTCTTCTGTGCGTCGGGTCTTCTGAACGGCGGAACTGTCAGCGCATCACGAACATGGCGCCTTCGTCGGCGGGGCCGACGAGTGCGCGCATGCCGGAGAACAGGTCTCGGCCGGTGGAGACCCATTCGTCCTGCGCCGGCGCCCGGCCGGTGACCACTCTGACCTCGAAGTCCGCGAGTGGCACGTCGATGTCGAGCGTTCCGGCGACGGAGTCGAGGGTGATCATGTCACCGTCCTCGATCTTCGCGATCGCACCCCCACTGGCTGCTTCGGGCGTGAGATGAATTGCTGCAGGAACTTTCCCGGACGCTCCGGACATGCGCCCGTCGGTGATGAGCGCGACGCGGTAGCCGCGATCCTGCAGGATTCCCAAGGCCGGCGTCAGCTTGTGTAGTTCAGGCATTCCGTTGGCCTGCGGCCCCTGGTAACGCAGCACTGCGACGAAGTCGCCTTCCAGATCTCCTGCGTCGAACGCTGCGAGGAAGTCCGCCTGGTCGTCGAACACCTTCGCGGGCGCGGTGACCACGCGGTGCTCGGCCGCCAGCGCGGAGGTCTTGATGACGCTCTTTCCGATCGGGCCGGTCAGCATCTTCAGGCCGCCGTCGGCGCTGAACGGTTCGTCGGCGCCGCGAAGCACACTGTCGTCGTGGCTCATTCGCGTACCGTCGTGCCACATCACACCCTCGCCGTCGAGCTTGGGTTCCTGCGTGTAACGCCGAAGACCGAATCCCGCAATGGTTTTCACGTCGTCGTGCATCAGACCGGCATCGAGAAGCGAACCGATCACGAAACCGAGGCCGCCTGCGGCGTGGAAGTGGTTCACGTCCGCCTTGCCGTTGGGGTAGATCCGTGCCATCAGTGGCACGACAGCCGATAGATCCGACAGGTCTTGCCAGGTCAGCGTGATACCGGCGGCGCGGGCGATCGCAACGAGGTGCATGGTGTGGTTGGTCGAGCCGCCGGTGGCCAGGAGTGCAACACAGCCGTTGACGATCGCCTTCTCGTCGACGATTTCGCCGACCGGTGTGTAGTTCTCACCGAGATCGGTCAGACCGGTGACGACATGGGCGGCTTCGCGAGTCAGGGCGTCGCGCAACGGGGTTCCGGGATTGACGAAGGACGAGCCGGGTAGGTGCAGACCCATGACCTCCATCAGCAACTGATTGGAATTCGCAGTTCCGAAGAACGTGCACGTGCCACTGCCGTGGTACGACGCCGCCTCCGCGTCCAGCAACGCTTCTCGTCCCACCTTGCCTTCGGCGTAGAGCTGGCGAGCTTTCGCCTTCTCGCCGTTGGGAAGTCCGGAGGTCATCGGGCCCGCGGGGACGAACACGGCGGGCAGGTGGCCGAAGCTCAAGGCGCCCATGAGCATTCCTGGCACGATCTTGTCGCACACGCCCAGCATGAGGGTGGCGTCGAACATGTCGTGCGACAGCGCAATTGCGGTGGACATCGCGATGATGTCACGACTGAAGAGCGAGAGTTGCATCCCGTCGCGGCCCTGGGTGATGCCGTCGCACATCGCGGGCACTCCCCCGGCGAACTGCGCGATTCCGCCTGCTTCGATGACAGCGGCCTTGAGTGCAGCCGGGTAGGTCTCGAACGGCTTGTGCGCCGAGAGCATGTCGTTGTACGCGGACACGATGGCGATGTTCGGCTTCACCATGCCGCGCAGGGCTTGCTTGTCGGCTTTTCCCGACGCGGCGAAACCGTGGGCGATGTTGGCGCAGGCAAGCCGCCCGCGAGCGGGGCCTCGACTTCCTGCTGCGGCGATGCGATCGAGGTAGGTGGCCCGGGCGGACTGGCTGCGGGCTGCGATGCGGTCGGTGACCTGACGCAGGACCGGGTGGATGGTGTCCATGAGGTGTCTCCCTGTTCGGTCTTTCACGATTCAGACTAGAGGCACTTACGCGTCACGACAACCCAACTTACGTTTTTCAAAGCCCTAAGTCCGCGATCTTGCGTTGTTGCCGCAACGGTTGCGGATTGGTTGAATGACGTATATGCGAATGTCACGTGCAAGTGCTCCACCTGCGACAGCAGGTGAGATGTTCGCGCTGATCCGTGACGGTGATGCCGACACCCGAGCGGACCTCGGAAAGACGACCGGCCTGTCGCGATCGGCCGTCGCCGCACGCGTCACTGCGCTCACCACACTCGGATTGATCGTCGAAACCGAGGACACTCTCTCGACCGGGGGCAGGCCACCTGCCCGGTTGTCGTTCGACGTCGACGCGGGAATCGTGCTCGCTGCAGCCATCGGCCGAAGTCGTTCACAATTGGGCGTGTTCACCCTCGGTGGCGAATTCCTCCTCGGCGACACCGTCGACCAGGAGATCGGCATCGGACCGGACGAGTTGATGCCGCAGATCACCAAGCGACTGGAAGCGCTCGTCGACGACGCTGCACGCAGCGATCACCGCATTCTCGGAGTCGGCCTGTCCATCCCCGGCACCGCGGACACCGCTCGTGGGTGCAGTCTCGACTCCCCGATCATGCACGGCTGGGACGGAGTTCCCCTCGCACCGTTCTTCGCCGACACGACCGACGCGCCGGTCTTTCTCGACAACGACGCCAACGCGATGGTGCTGGCCGAACGCCGCGACAACCGGCATCGATTCACGAATGCGCTGCTGGTCAAGGCGTCGACGGGTCTCGGCGCGGGGATTGTCGCCGGCGGCGAACTGCAGCGCGGATCACTCGGCGCAGCAGGAGAATTCGGCCACACCAAAACCTCCGCCGCGGCCGGAGTCGCATGTCGCTGCGGAGACAGCGGCTGCCTGGAAGCCATCGCAGGCGGCTGGGCACTGGTACGCGCATTGCAGGAACAAGGCAGAAGCGTCGGCCACATTCGAGGCGTCGTCGACCTGGCGGTGAGCGGCGACCCCGAGGCGCGTCGGCTCATTCGCGACAGCGGCCGCCACATCGGCGAGACGCTGGCAGGCGCCGTGAACCTACTCAACCCCGAGGTCCTCATCGTCGGCGGAGACATGGCCAAGGCCTACGACATCTTCGTCGCCGGGTTACGTGAGACCGTCTACGGAAATGCGACGGCGCTGGCCACCAAGGCTTTGACCATTCAAGCGACGACACACGGCGACTACTCCGGCGTCATAGGTAGCGCGGCAATGGTATTGGACCAGGTACTGAGCGCGCGAGCGGTCGACGACGCACTGGGCGGCTGACGTCCGCCCACGGCGCTTCTCCCGTTCGGCGCAGGATCTGAACCATTGACCGCAGCTACACCGGAATATGGCCGGGCTGTCACCAGGAGCGTCTAGGGTGATCGCTGTCACATTCGCGAATGCTGAAAGCGGTCCCCATGGCTTTGAAAGCGGCAGACGATCCGAACATCGAGTTGTTGAAGACCGATGCGGATCTGCCCCCGGTCGGAGTAGTCGACAAATCTCCGATGACTCCCGCCAAACGCGTCCTGTTCGTCCTCATCGGATTGCTCGGTGGTGTGGCCTGGACGGTCGTCGCGATCGTCCGAGGCGAGAACCCCAATGCGGTGTGGTTCGTGATCGCAGCGGTCTGCACCTACATCATCGCGTTCCGGTTCTACGCACGGTTGATCGAGCGTAAGATCGTCTTCCCTCGCGACGACCGAGCCACGCCAGCCGAGATCCTCGAGAACGGCAAGGACTACATGCCGACGGATCGGCGGGTGCTCTTCGGTCACCACTTCGCCGCGATCGCCGGTGCAGGCCCCCTCGTCGGCCCTGTTCTGGCCGCTCAGATGGGCTACCTTCCGGGCACGATGTGGATCATCATCGGCGTCGTGTTCGCCGGTGCCGTGCAGGATTTCCTCGTCCTGTGGATCTCGACGCGACGCCGGGGCCGCAGCCTCGGCCAGATGGCCCGCGACGAGCTGGGAGTGGTCGGCGGCACCGCGGCACTCATCGGCGTCTTCGTCATCATGATCATCATCATCGCCGTGCTCGCGCTGGTGGTCGTCAACGCTCTCGCGGAGAGCCCGTGGGGCGTCTTCTCCATCGCACTGACCATCCCCATCGCGTTGTTCATGGGCGTCTACCTGCGCTACCTGCGTCCCGGCAAGGTGTCCGAGGTGTCGTTGATCGGCGTCGTGCTGCTGCTGTTCGCCATCGTCGCCGGCGGCTGGGTCGCGGAAACCGAATGGGGCACCGATTGGTTCACTCTCTCGAAGGTCACCGTCGCCTGGTGCCTGATCGGATACGGCCTCGCCGCCTCGATCCTGCCGGTGTGGCTGCTTCTCGCTCCGCGTGACTACCTGTCCACGTTCATGAAGGTCGGCACCATTGCACTGCTGGCCGTCGGCATCCTCATCGCACGGCCCGAGATCCAGATGCCCGCGATGACGTCGTTCGCCACCGAGGGCAACGGTCCTGCGTTCTCCGGCTCGCTGTTCCCGTTCCTGTTCATCACCATCGCCTGCGGCGCCCTGTCCGGGTTCCACGCCCTCATCTGCTCCGGCACCACTCCGAAGCTGCTGGAGAAGGAAAAGCAGATGCGGATGATCGGCTACGGCGGCATGCTCACCGAATCCTTCGTCGCGATCATGGCGCTCGTCACCGCCTGTGTTCTCGATCAGCACATCTACTTCGCGCTCAACGCTCCGGCGACGCTCACCGGCGGAACCCCGGAAACCGCGGCGGACTACGTCAACGGGCTCGGCTTGAGCGGCGGGGACATCACCGCAGCGGAATTGAGCCAGGCGGCATCCGACGTCGGCGAAGAATCGATCATTTCCCGCACCGGTGGTGCACCGACGCTCGCATTCGGTATGTCCGAGGTGCTGCATCAGGTCTTCGGCGGCGAAAGCCTCAAGTCGTTCTGGTACCACTTCGCGATCATGTTCGAGGCACTGTTCATTCTCACGACGGTCGACGCAGGCACGCGCGTTGCACGCTTCATGCTCTCCGACAGCATCGGCAACCTGCCCGGCTCGTCGGCCAAGAAGTTCAAGGACCCGTCGTGGCGACCCGGCGCATGGGTGTGCTCGTTCATCGTCGTCGCAGCGTGGGGCGCAATCCTTCTCATGGGCGTCACCGACCCGCTCGGCGGCATCAACACGCTGTTCCCGCTCTTCGGCATCGCAAATCAGTTGCTCGCCGCGATCGCCTTGACGGTGGTCCTGACCATCGTGATGAAGCGCGGCCTGTTCAAGTGGGCCTGGATTCCCGGTGTCCCCCTTGCCTGGGACCTCATCGTGACGATGACCGCGTCGTACCAGAAGATCTTCTCGTCGGTGCCCGCCATCGGATACTGGGCGCAGCACTCCCAGTTCGTCGACGCCAAGAACCAGGGCCTCACCGAATTCGGCAGCGCCAAGTCCGCCGAAGCAATCGACGCCGTCATCAGGAACACGTTCATCCAGGGAACGTTGTCGATCATCTTCGCCGTGCTGGTCATCATCGTCGCCGCAGCCGGCATTCTGGTCTGCATCAAGGCTGTTCGAGCAGGCGGACTCCCGGACAACGAAGAACCCGAGGTTCCGTCGAAGATCTTCGGACCCGCAGGCTTCGTCCAGACCGCGGCAGAGAAGGAAATCCAGGGCGAATGGGACAAGCTCATCGCCGACGGCACCGTCCGCGCACCGGGTGCGGCGCACGCAGGGCATCACTGACATGCGCGGACTTCTGTGGTGGATCACCTCGGTGATGGGCGACAAGGACTACGAGCGCTACGTCGCCCACATGCAGCGGGTCCACCCCGGCGAACCGGTTCCGTCCGAACGTCAGTTCTGGCGGGACCGCTACGCCGACGCCGACACGAACCCCGGCGCCCGCTGCTGTTGAGGTGAACTGGCGTCGTACATGCGTGTCCGATTCCCGCTAGCGACCACAGGGGGCGCGGTGACACAGTGGAGTCCATGGAATTGGACTTCGACCGGTGTTACCGCGCCGTCTCGGCACGAGACACCCGTTTCGACGGGCAGTTCTTCACTGCCGTGCGCACGACGGGCATCTACTGTCGCCCGTCGTGCCCGGCGACCACCCCCAAGGCACAGAACGTCACGTTCGTTCCGACCGCTGCCGCCGCGCAACACGAGGGATACCGTGCGTGTCGACGCTGTCAACCCGACGCCACCCCCGGCTCACCGCGATGGAACATCCACTCGGATCTGACGTCGCGCGCCATGCGCTTGATTTCCGACGGCGCGGTGGAGCGCGGTGGCGTCGACGCCCTCGCCGATACCCTCGGGTACTCGACCCGGCAGTTGACGCGGGTGCTGACCACAGAGATCGGCGCGGGCCCGCTCGCGCTGGCCAGGGCCCACCGCGCCCACACCGCCCGCACCCTGATCCAGACGACCGACATGTCGATGAGCGACATCGCATTCGCATCGGGGTTCTCGAGCATCAGGCAGTTCAACGACACCGTTCGGGAAGTATTCGCCGTCAACCCCACGACGTTGCGCGACGAAGCGACTCGCCGAAAGACCATCTCGTCCAACGGAACCGTGTCGGTGAGACTCCCCTATCGGCAGCCGCTGGACACCGGGTGGCTCGAGTGGTTCCTCGAAGGCCACGCGGTACCCGGCATCGAATCGTTCGAGAACGGCCTCTACCGGCGGTCACTGCGTCTCCCCCACGGTCACGCCGTCGTCGGGATGCGCTTCGTCGACGGGTACGTCGAGGCAACGCTGAGCCTGATGGACATGCGAGACCTCGCCCCCGCCGTCGCCCGGATCCGTCACCTGCTCGATCTGGACGCCGACCCCGAAGCCGTCGACTCCGCGCTGTCCGAGGACCAGGCATTGGCGTCGAACATCGCCGCACACCGCGGGATGCGAGCGCCCGGCAGCATCGACGGTGAGGAACTGTTGCTGCGCACCATGATCGGGCAGCAGATCTCACTACGCGCCGCCGCCACCCACACCGCGCGCCTGGTCGACGCGCTCGGCGACCACATCGAGGATCCACTCGGCGGCACCGTCACGCGGTTGTTTCCCAGCGCGGCCGTCATCGCCGAACGCGGACACGAGGTACTCACCGGCCCGCGTGCACGGGTCAGTTCGATCATCGGCGTCGCCGATGCGGTGGCGTCGGGCAAGATCGTCCTTCATCCGGCCCGGCCGGCCGAGGAGCTGGAACGGGACTTGCTCGCGCTCAAAGGGATCGGCCCGTGGACGGCGCGGTACGTCGTCATGCGCACTCTCGCCGACCCGGATGTATTGCTCGACACCGATCTCGTCGTCCGCCAGGGCGCCGAGGCACTCGGACTTTCGCTGAAGGACTCGGACCGCTGGGCGCCGTGGCGGTCCTACGTCTCCATGCACCTGTGGAACATCGCCCTGACAAGGAGAGCAGCATGACTGCATCGTTCGCCATGATCGACACCCCGATCGGCCCGTTCACGACCGTCGTCGACGACGCGGGGTCGGTGCTCGCCGCCGGATGGACGGACTCGATCGACAATCTGGTCCCGCTGATCCACGCAAGTCTCCGGCCTACCGATCTTCGGCAGGCCTCGACGCTCGGCAGCGTGACCGCAGCCGTCGACGCCTATCACCGCGGCGACGTGCACGCCATCGACGACGTACCGGTATCGCAACAGTCGGGAGAATTTCTGGTCCACGCCTGGAAGGTTCTGCGGACAGTGCCTGCCGGGTCGCCGGTGACGTACTCGCAATTCGCGGAAATGGCCGGGCGCCCGGCGGCAATTCGAGGGGCTGCGTCCGCCTGCGCGCGCAATGCTGCCGCACTGTTCGTGCCGTGCCACCGAGTGTTCCGAATCGGCGGCGCGCTCGGCGGATTCAGATGGGGTCTGCCGGCGAAGGAATGGCTCCTGACACACGAAGCAGGAGTGGAGCCTGCGGAATGACCAGGGAAGCAGGAGTGGAGCCTGCGGAATGACCAGGGAAGCAGGAGTGGAGCCTGCGGAATGACCGGTGAAGGCAGGAGTGGAGCCTGCGGAATGACCAGGGGAGGCAGGAGTGGAGCCTGCGGAATGACCAGGGGAGCGGGAGTGGAGTCATGAAACGTTAAGGTCACTCGAGTGGATCGAACGATGCACCGAGCGGCGGGGCGACGGAAGGAACGTGCAGCGTGACGGACAAGACAGCGCCCGAAGTGAAACCGGGGCGTGATCGTGGCGACCTCATCGGTGTCGGCGGAATCTGGTTGGCGAAATGGTCGCTGATCCTGGTGTCCGTCTCGGCGGGTGCCTGGGTTCTCGGCTGGCTCATCTCGGCGTTGTGGGTGGTGATCCTGCCGGCTCTGCTCGCGATCATCGTCGCGACGGTCCTGTGGCCACCGACCAAATGGATGATGCGCGTCGGGCTGCCTCCGGCGTTGTCCGCGACTGCCGCACTCGTCGTGTTCTTCCTCGTCATCGGCGGCATCATCACGTTGATCGTGCCGTCGGTGGTGGACTCGGCACCCGAACTCGCGGACAAGGCGACCGACGGCGTCGCGCAGGTTCAGGATTGGCTCAAGGGCCCGCCGGTCAACTTGCAGGACGAGCAGATCGACAACGCCGTGTCGGCGATCACCTCGCGACTGCAGGACAGTGGCACCGCGATCGCCTCGGGCGTGTTCACCGGCGTCTCCGCTGCGGGTTCGATTCTCGTCACGCTCGCGTTGGTGCTCGTTCTGTCGTTCTTCTTCGTCAAGGACGGCGTCCGGTTCATTCCGTGGCTGCACGGAATCGCCGGCGGCCGCGCTGGTCGCCACCTCGCCGAGGTCCTCGCGCGTATGTGGGCGACGCTCGGCGGCTTCATCCGCACTCAGGCCATCGTGAGTCTGATCGACGCCTTCTTCATCGGCCTCGGCTTGGTCATTCTGGGCGTGCCGCTGGCCCTGGTGCTGGCGACGTTGACGTTCCTGGGTGGCTTCATCCCGATCGTCGGTGCGTTCGTCGCAGGTGCGTTGGCCGTGTTGGTCGCGCTCGTCGCGAACGGGCCGACTACGGCACTCATCGTGCTCGTCATCATCATCGCGGTGCAGCAACTGGAAGGTAATGTGCTGCAACCGATTCTGCAGAGCCGCAGCATGAACCTGCATCCCGCGATCGTTCTGTTGGCGGTCACCGGCGGTGGTTCCGTCTTCGGCATCATCGGCGCGTTCCTGGCTGTCCCCGCAGCAGCCGTGGCAGCTGTGCTGATCCGCTACGTGTCGGAACAGATCGACAGGCACTCCAACGAATCAGACCGAGTGGAGCTCGAGGAACAGGCTCCGGACACGGAGGATCTCGTCACCGACGAGGACGGTGTCAACAAGGATTCCAAGGAGAAGAAACAGAAGGATCAGGACGCCGCGAAGAGCTGAAGCCTCGATCCCTCTCGCTCACGAATGACGTGCAGGCGCGTCGGGATGCGTTGACGCATCTCGTCGACGTGGCTGACAATGCCCACCACCCGGCCGCCTGCACGTAGTTCGTCCAGAACTCCCATCACCGATTCCAGGGTGTCGGCGTCCAGCGTGCCGAAGCCCTCGTCGATGAACATGGTGTCCAGGACGACACCGCCGCTCTCCGCTGCGACGACGTCGGCAAGGCCGAGTGCCAAAGCCAGCGAGGCCAGAAACGATTCACCCCCGGACAGAGTCTTCGCCGAGCGCACGGCACCGGTGTAGTCGTCGCGGATGTCGAGACCGAGCCCACCGCGTCGACCCCGCGATTCTGCCTCGTCGGAGTGGACGAAATCGTATCGGCCCGAGGACATTCGACGCAGTCTCGCCGACGCGGATTCCGCGACCTCCTCCAACCGCGACGCCAACACGTACGACCGGAGGGACATCTTCCGCGAGTTCTGACCGCGTCCGGCCACTACGTCGGCGAGTGCCGCGAGTTCGTCGTGCTTGGTCTGCATGGGCGCAGCACGGTCGATGGCCGCCCACAAGCCTGCCGTCAACTCCTCCAACTGTTCGGCCCGCCGCTTGCACTCGGCGTGCTCGGCAACGGCAGCATGCAAGCGTACTTGCGCGTCCTCGACGGCGACCCGCGCCGCCGCGGTGTCGACGGGGTCGAGGTTCGCGACGGCCGCGATCGCGGGTTCGGCGAGCACTTGCTCGGCGTGGGCGCGGATGTCGTTGGCTTGCGCGAGCTGCTTTTCGATGGACTGCGCCCGCGCCGGAGACACCACGGCGGCCGCAGCCTCGCGGGCAGTCGAGAAGCCCGACTCCGCGATCAGCGCATCCAGCCTTCGAGTCACGTCCTCCATGTCGAGGAGCGCGCGCGAAGCCTCCTCTCGCCGCTCGACGACGACGGACGACAGTGAGATGAGCGTCTCCAGCCGCTTCACCTCGGCGTCGATTCCCTCCGTCCCGTCGACGGCTGCGGCAATCGTGGCTCTCATCTGCGCCACGTCGTCGGCCATCTGCGCGGCCCGCGCACTCAATCCTGCTGCCGCGGCCTGCTCATCGGCTATCGCGGCGGCGAGTCTCTGATCCTCGCCGCGCAGGTGCGTCAGCCGTGCGTCCAGGCTCTCTCGTTGCTCCGCGGCCGTCCGTGCGGATCGGAGCGCTACGGAGACCTTGTCCAGGGAAGCGACCAACTCTGCGCTGTCACGGTCTCCCGATTGCTGAACCAGCACGTCGCGGGTACGCAGCAGGGCGGTGACCTCCTCCGCCTTCTTCTCGGCGATGGTTCCCGCCCGACGCTCGCTGGCTGCGGCGTCCGCCTCGTCGTCCTTGGTGACGGTCGACTCCTCGGCGCGGGTCGGCGCGGGATGCGACAGTGACCCACACACTCCGCACGGCGCACCGTCGACCAGGCTCGACGCCAACTCGGCGGCCATTCCGGACAGCCGTTGCTCGCGCAGGTCCAGGGTGTGAGCGCGCGCATCGTTGAACGACGCGACCGCTACGTGATGCGCCTTCTCCGCAGCAACGAGCCGCTTCCGAGTCTTCGCGAGTTCGATCGCTGCTTCCACGGCGCTCGTGATACGAGACCACTCTGCCTCGAGCGCAGGCACTTCGGCAGCCGCGTGCACGGCCGCGCGCAACGACGATTCGGCCTGAGCGATCTGCTCGGGCAGGACGTTGCGATCGGCGCGGTGAGCGCTCGACTTCTTCTCGACGGCTGCGTGCTCGGCCAGAAGAGACCGAGCCGATCTGTCCGCTGCGTCGGCCTTGCGCGTCAGCACACGAAGCTCTTCGAAGGCCGCGACCTCCGTCGTCCACTGCCGTACTGCTGCCGCGACGACGGCCCGGGCCTCGGGCGTGTCCGAGGCGTCGGGCGACCGATCCACCGCCAGGGCGTCGAGCACGACGGTCGATCCTTCGGTGCGCTCGAACAGCGTTCGGACGGAGTCGAATTCCCGCGTCGCGGCCTCGCTCGCCGAGGTGATACGCGCGCAGTCCGCGGCAAGAGCTGCGATGGGGCCTGCCGCTGCGGATTGCTCCAGTTCCTTGGCGAGTGCGTCCCTCGCGGACGCGGCGGCGTGGAATTCCGCCAGCTGCTGCCGGGCCAGCTCTCTGCGTGTCTGCAGTTGCCGAGTTGCGTCCAGTGCCGCGAGTTCTTTGGTTGCCGACTCGGACACCTCACGGGCGAGGGCCAGCGTGCGCGCAGCGTCCACCGATGCGTGCCGCGCCGATTCGAGAACGTCGCCCGCCCACTCCACCGGCGGTCGATCCAGCTCCTCCGCCACGCCCGACGCCGTGGAAATCTGCCCCAGTAGTTTGTCCGTTGCAATCCGGCTCGATTCGAGAGCCGCGGCGCTGGTACGACGTTGCTCCGCGAACCATTCCTCGATGTCACCGAACCGTGCCGTGTCGAACAATCGCTCGAGCAAGTTGCCGCGCTCGTCGCTGTCCGCCCGGAGGAACCGGGCGAACTCACCCTGGGGAAGCAACACCACCTGGAAGAACTGATCCGCACTCATACCAAGAGCCGCGCCGACGGCGTCGCCGATCTCGTCCAGCCGCGTCAAGTTCTGACTCTTGCCGTCCAGCCACGTCATCGACGCCTTGGCGTTCTGCTTCGTGGTGCCCGTTCCGCGCTTCTTCGGGCGGTGGAACTCCGGGCTGCGAACGATGCGAATCCGCCTGCCGCCCAACGTCGCTTCCAATGTGACCGTGGGGACGGCGCCGATCTCCGCGTGATCGGACAGCAGACGCTTGCCTTCTTTCCTGGCACCGGGCACCGTCCCGTACAGGGCGAACGCAACGGCGTCGAGCACAGTGGTCTTGCCGGCGCCGGTACGACCGTGCAGCAGAAAAAGCCCGTCTGCTCCGAGAGCGTCGAAATCCACTTTCTCCGTACCGGCGAACGGCCCGAATGCAGTGATCTCCAGAGAATGCAGCCTCACGCGGACTTCCCGAACAGCTCGTACTGGCCGGTCGCCTCGTCGGCTGTGACCTCGTCTCGCTGAACGCTGGCCAGGGCGCGTTCGAGCAAGCGGATCTCCGACGCACTGGGCGCGCTGCGCATGTCCGTCACGAACGAGGCCATGATCTCGCTGTCGGTCCGGCCGCGCACGCGGTCACGGTAGCGAACAGTGGAATCGTCTGCGGGACGCTTCCATTCGAGGTGAATTGCATGGGGAAACCTCGTCTGCAAGGAACGCATCGCGTCGACCGGCCGTACGGCGTCGGTCAGCACGGCAGAGACGTAATGATCCTCGGCCTCGGTGAAGCGATCGTCGGTGAGCAGTTCCTCGACCGTCCCCTGGACCTGGCTCAGTCCGCGAACGATGGGAAGGTCCACGCGTTCGACGTCGGCGAGACCCTGAGCGTCGAGATCGAGAATCCAGACGGCCTTACGGTGGCTGCGCTCGCCGAACGAATACGGCAGCGGCGACCCGGAGTAGCGGACCCGGTCCGTCAGAGTCTGCGGAGAATGCAGGTGACCCAGCGCCACGTAGTCCACACCGTCGAACGCCGATGCCGGCGCCGTCTCCACCCCGCCGACGGAGATCGACCGTTCCGAGCCGGTTGCTTCCCCGCCGACGACGAACGCGTGCGCCAGTACGACCGACCGCACCGCATCACCGTTGCTGCGTCTCTGCTCCAGGTCTGCCGTCACTCGACTCATCGCGGCCTCGAGCACCTCGGCGTGGCTACGTGCGCCCGGAATGTCGAGCTCGCCGCGGGTGGTCTCCGGCTCGAGATACGGGATGCCGTAGAACGCGACGGGGCCGAACCGGTCCTCGAGCAGCACCGGTGTGCCCACCTCGGACACGCGGGTCATCAGATGCAACCCGCCTGCAGCGGCGAACGCGGACCCAGCGCCCAGGCGTGCAGGCGAATCGTGGTTGCCCGACGTCGCGACGATGACCGCACCCGCGGCACGGATGGCCTCGAGCCCGCGGTTGCACACGAGCACAGCGTCGGCGCTGGGCACCGCCCTGTCGTAGATGTCGCCCGGCACGACGACGACGTCCACAGTGCGCTCGGCAACCAGATCTGCAATGGCGCTCAACGCAGCAGCCTGGTCGGCAAGCAGATCGGTGCCGTGAAACGTGCGGCCGATGTGCCAGTCCGACGTGTGCAGGATCCTCATGGAACAAGACGCTAACTTCACCTACCGACAAACTCCGTGACGTGGCGCGGCCTGTCGGCGGGAGTGGAGCCTGCGGAACGACCCGGGGGGCGGGAGTGGAGCGTCCGGCGGAACTGTGTGCCGCAATCGTCGGACTGCGGAACGACCTACAGGGTCGGGAGTGGAGCCTGCGGAACGGCGGGTGTGTCGGTGCCCTCGTGCATCATCGGCGTCATGAACGCTCTGACTGCCCTCGGGATGATGCTGGCGCTGCTCGTCGGGGCCGCCATCGGGTGGCTGCTGCACGCGTCCCGCACCGGTAATCGCGCGGTTCGAGCCGAAGCGCAGTTGGCCGCGTTGCGGGACAACGAGGCGCTTCTTCGTCGGTCTCTCGCTGCCGTGAACGAGGACTCGGCACGCAGACACTCGGGAGCCATCGGCCAGCAGGTCTCGCATCTCGTCGAGCCGTTGCACGACGCTGTCGACGCGTTGACCGAGCACGTTCGCCAGGTCGAACACAGTCGTATCCGCGCCTACGCGGGGCTCAGCGAGCAGGTGACAGGTATGCACCGTGCGTCGGTGCAGCTGTCGACCCAGACTTCGCAGTTGGTCACTGCGCTGCGGGCTCCGCAGATTCGCGGCCGGTGGGGTGAGATGCAGCTGGAGCGTGTGGTCGAGCTGGCGGGCATGGTCAAACACTGCGACTTCGACACGCAGGTCTCCAAGGACGGGATTCGTCCGGACATGATCGTCAGGCTCGCCGGTGGTCGGCAGATCGTCGTGGACGCCAAGGTTCCGTTCGCCGCCTACCTCGACGCAGCGCAGGAGGAGGACCCGGAGCGGCGCGGCAAAGCGATGACGCGTCACGCACGCCACCTCAGGACCCACGTCGATCAGTTGGCGGCCAAGGAGTACTGGCGTTCGTTCGAGCCGACGCCGGAGTTCGTCGTTCTGTTCGTTCCCGGAGACCCGTTCCTCGACGCAGCGTTGACATCCGATTCGTCGCTTCTGGAGTACGCCTTCACCCGGAACGTGATACTTGCCACCCCGACCACTTTGGTCGCGCTGCTGCGGACGGTGGCGTACACGTGGAAGCAGGAATCACTCGCCGAGGACGCTGCTCGTATCCAGCAGCTCGGACGCGAGCTGTACACCCGGCTCGGCGTCGTGTCCTCGCACCTCGACAAGCTCGGATCGCATCTCGGCAAGGCCGTCGACTCCTTCAACTCGACGGTGTCCTCGGTGGACGCACGTGTAGGCGTCACCGCCCGCAAGCTTCACGAACTGGAACTGTTCGACGCGGACGTCGTGGACGTGAAGCGGATCGATCAACGCCCGAGAACGTCCGATTCGTCGCACTCTCGGGGGCAGTTCGGTCATGTCAGCGACGCGGTGGGGTGAACAGCCGCTAACCTCGAGGGGTGTCTACCTCCCAACGTGCCCGTTCCGGGGTACCGCTGGATCAACGTTCAGCTCTCGCTTCCGTGCCCGGCGTCCCTGCTTGGGGGGCAGTGGCCATCGCCGTCGGCGCGACGTTTCTCGGTGTCGCCATCGATGCTGCACGCGGATCGGAACTGACGTCGGCTTTCGCGTCCTTCTACATCGTCGGCACCGTCGCTGCCGTCGTGCTGGTGCGCTACCGCGGGTTGTTCACCGCGATGGTGCAAGCACCGCTGATTCTGTTCGTCGCTGTGCCGCTCTCGTATCAGTTCATGATCGAGAACGCAGGGACGAGCCTGCGCGACATTCTGCTGAACGTCGCGATTCCGCTGGTCAACCGGTTCCCGCTGATGCTGCTCGGCACGGTACTTGCCCTTGCGGTCGGCGGGGCACGCATCTTCCTGAAGAAGCAGGCGAGCCACGCACCGGCAGGCGCTGCCAAACGAACCATCCGTGACCGAGCGCAGGAAACCCGCCAGCGCGCCCGTGACAACCGTCAGACGGCACAAGACAACCGCCGGGCGGCCCAGGACAGTCGTCGGACGTCCCGAGACGGCGGCCAGCGGACGCAGACCAGAGCTGCCGAGCGCCGGGGCGCCGACACTCGCGCTGCCCACGGCCGCGGCGAAGCCGTGACCGCGACACGTGCCGATGCAGGCGAGGGTCGCAGGAGCCGTCGCGAACGCGTCGACCCTCTGCTCGATCGGCCGGCCGCTGATCCGTACCGGCCTGCGCGGACCGAACAGCCTGCTGCAGATCCCGCGCGCCGACCCGTCCCCAGGTCACAGCCCCCGCGGGTTCCTCGGCCACCCGAGGTGGACCCGTACTCGGCCCCTCGCGCTGCCACACCGAGGCCGGCAGCTACACCCAGACCGACTCCGACACCCCGACCCGCTTCGCAAGGCGGCGCGCACATCCCGCCGCATCCCGTACCGCAGGTGCGCTACCGCGATCGCGGAGACGCCTGAGGCGTCGCGATCGGGGCTGACCGGAACCGGCTCAGGCCTTCGCCGGGCGCAGCTCGCGGGGAAGGGAGAACACCAAGGTTTCGTTGGCCGTGGTGACCGGTTGAACATCCCCGAAGCCGTGCTCGGCGAGCAATTCGATGACGCCCTGCACCAGGATCTCCGGCACCGACGCGCCCGAGGTGATGCCCACGGTGGTGATGCCGTCCAACCAGGCGGTGTCCACCTCCTTGGCGTAGTCGACGAGGTAGCTGGCGCGAGCGCCTGCCGTCAGTGCGACCTCGACGAGGCGCACCGAGTTGGACGAGTTCTTCGATCCCACCACGATGACGAGGTCGCACTCGGGTGCCATCGCCTTGACGGCGACCTGACGGTTCTGCGTCGCGTAGCAGATGTCGTCGCTCGGCGGATCCTGCAGCGTCGGGAACTTCTCGCGCAGGCGAGCAACCGTCATCATCGTTTCGTCGACACTGAGCGTCGTCTGGGACAGCCAGATCACCTTGTTCTCGTCGCGCACGGTGACGTTGTCGACCGAGTCGGGGCCGTCGACGAGCTGAACGTGGTCCGGAGCCTCGCCTGCTGTGCCCTCGACCTCTTCGTGTCCTTCGTGACCGATCAGCAGAATGTCGTAGTCGTCACGGGCGAAGCGCTTGGCTTCCTGATGCACCTTCGTCACCAGCGGGCAGGTGGCGTCGATGGTGCGGAGCTGGCGCTCGGCCGCCGATGCGTGCACAGCCGGGGACACCCCGTGCGCGGAGAAGACGAGCAGAGAGCCCTCGGGAACTTCGTCGGTCTCCTCGACGAAGACGGCGCCGCGGTCCGCCAACGTCTCCACGACGTGCCTGTTGTGCACTATCTCCTTGCGGACGTAGACGGGCGCACCGTGCTTCTCCAGCGCTTTCTCCACCGTCTCGACGGCGCGGTCCACCCCAGCGCAGTAGCCGCGTGGCTCTGCGAGGAGGACTCGTTTGGCACCGGAGTACGCAGGTGCGCCGTCGCCGGACGGACGTGCGATACCGAGATTCAAGGGAACAGCCGAAGACATGTCCCCAAGGATACGTGCCCGGCTCGGCTTCACCGGCCGAGCACAGCATGTCGGCTACCCAAACACTCGGAATTCAGGCACTCTGGTGCGCATGACTCGTGTTCCGTTCGCCGCACGCGTAGCTGCCGGTGTGGCCGTGACGGTCGTCGAAGAAGCTCGCAAACTCCCCAGTACTGCGATCACGCTTCCGATGACCGTCGTCAGCGAAGTTCTGGCGAGCACGATGCGCTTTCAGCAGCAAGTGACGGCGCTGGCCATCAAGGGCGATCAGGCGATCTCGTCGCTTCCGCTCATCGGGACACCGGATCAGGAGCAGCCGTCCTGGGCGGTGTTCGAGGACGACGTTCCCGGGGCCACCGACGGTGACGTCGACATCCCCGATCACGACGATGTCGCCGGCGAGCCGGTCGCTGCGTCAGGGCGCTTCGCGCTGTACTCGACGCCTCCGG
The DNA here is from genome assembly GCF_002259345.1 of Rhodococcus sp. 06-156-4. NCBI lineage: Bacteria > Bacillati > Actinomycetota > Actinomycetes > Mycobacteriales > Nocardiaceae > Rhodococcus > Rhodococcus sp. 06-156-4. The sequence goes on from NZ_NPGB01000039.1 coordinate 193,785, forward strand.
AGGAGATCCAGAAAGACGACGTGCCGACGGTCGCAGCCGACCGTCCGGAAATCGTCGAGATGGTGGATTACGACACCCTCGCCCTCGCTCAGCTGCGTGCCCGGCTGCGGTCGCTGTCTCTCGCGGACCTCGAGGCCCTGCGTGAGTACGAGGATGCGTCGCTGCGCCGCGCTCCGTTTCTGACCATGCTCGACAATCGAATCACCACCGCGAAGGCCAAGTGACCGCAAGTACTGCAGAGGAGCCGTGGCCTGTCCGAACCGTCGCCATGAAGGTGGCGGGATGGATCGACAAGCTCGGCAGCGTATGGGTCGAAGGTCAGCTGACGCAGATCAACGCTCGGCCGGGTACACGCACTGCATTTCTCGTTCTTCGTGATCCGTCCGCGGACATGTCGCTGTCGGTGACGTGTTCGCCTCAGTTGCTCGACCGCTCCCCCGTCCCGCTCACCGAGGGCGCGCGGGTGATCCTGTACGGCAAGTTGTCGTTCTACACGGGCCGTGGAACCATTTCGTTGCGCGCCACCGACATTCGTGCCGTCGGCGTCGGCGAACTGCTGGCACGCATCGAACGCCTGCGGGCCCTTCTCGCCGCCGAGGGACTGTTCGATCCTCGCCTCAAGCGCCCGTTGCCGTTCCTCCCCCGCACCATCGGACTGGTCACGGCCCGCGCGTCGGCAGCCGAGAAGGACGTTCTCACTGTCGCCCGACGGCGTTGGCCCGCAGTGCACTTCGAGGTTCGCCACACCCCGGTCCAAGGGCCGACCGCAGTACCGGCGGTCCTCGACGCACTCTCCGACCTCGACGGCAATGTCGACGTCATCATCCTCGCTCGCGGCGGCGGCAGCGTCGAAGACCTCCTGCCGTTCTCGGACGAGGCCCTGTGCCGTGCCATCTCGAAGGCCACGACCCCGATCGTCAGCGCCATCGGACACGAACCCGACAGCCCGCTCAGCGACCACGTCGCCGATCTCCGCGCCGCAACACCGACCGACGCGGCCAAGCTGGTGGTTCCCGACGCCGTCGCCGAACAGAATCTGATCGCCGAGCTGCGCTCCAGAACAGCTGCTGCACTGCGCAACTGGGTCCAACGCGAAGCACGTGCGCTCGAGATGATCCGACACCGGCCCGCACTGGCCGACCCCGTCGCGGGCATCGACCGGCGCAGCGAAGAGATCACCAGACTCGTCGACGCAGGGAGGCGCGACGTCCTGCGCGAGTTGGCGAAGCAGGAGACTCTCGTCGAACATCTGCGGGCACGTCTGCAGACGCTCGGGCCCGCAGCGACGCTGGCGAGGGGTTATGCCGTCGTCCAGCGCGTGGTGGCGGGCACCGATCCAGAGGTGTTGAGGTCGGTGGACGACGCCCCTCCGGGTACCCAGATCCGAGTACGAGTGGCCGACGGCGCAGTCACCGCCGCGGTCATGGGCAAAGTCAAATGAGAGGAACACCATGAGCGAGGAAACACCGGTCACCGAACTCGGCTACGAAGCAGCCCGCGACGAACTGGTCGACGTGGTGAAGGTCCTGGAGCAGGGCGGACTGGATCTCGACGCCTCGCTTGCGCTGTGGGAGCGCGGCGAACAGTTGGCCACCCGGTGCGAGGAACACCTTGCCGGTGCACGCAAGCGCGTCGAGAACGCACTCGCGCACATCGAGGAAGAAGAGAACTAGGGAGTGAGCGGCTCGGCGCTCGTCGTTGCGGCGGCAAGCGTCGTGAATTCCTCGGTGCTGCCGCTACCGGTCACCAACAATCGGACGTCACCCAGATCGGTGACCCATACCGCCTCGCTTCCCTCCTGGTCGTAGACGATCCACTCCGCACCGTCGATCGATTCGGTGCCCGACGCGTAGCGCGCCTCGCCGACGGCGAACGGAACGAGGACCTCCTCGCTCGCGCTGGACTGCGTCAACTTGATGTAGCGACCAGCGTCGGAGATGAAACCGACGTTGCTGACGTCGCCGCCCTGATCCCCCGCGATGGACTGGCGGCTGCCGGAGTTCGGAGTCCACCCTTCAGGCACCCGAGGGTTGCGGACCGGGAAGTTCAGCTCGGAGGCGTCGTACTGCAGGGCAGCGTCGACGTCGAAGTTCGGGATGGGGCCCTGCGTCGGTCCGCCGGGGCTGAGAGAGCACTGGGAGGCGATACCGGCGATCAGCAGACAGGCGATGACAAGCGGAATGAGGGACCACACCATGTCGCGGTTGTTGTTGAGGATCCGGGGTTTGCTGTTCGCCACGCCTCCAGTATCCCGCGAGAGCAGCCTGCGGAACGACCCAGGGTGTCCGCTGCATGCCAGCGCTCGGTCGGCGCATGCCCTAGCTCGCATGACGCGGCTCACGAATGAGATAATCGCGCCTGGGTAAGACCCCCATCTACCAGGAGGCTACAAACCGATGACGGCCAGCACCGAGTCCACTCGCGCCATGGCGCCAGATCGCAACCTCGCCCTCGAGCTCGTTCGTGTCACCGAGGCCGGTGCGCTCGCGTCGGGTCGCTGGGTGGGACGTGGCGACAAGGAAGGTGGCGACGGGGCCGCTGTCGACGCCATGCGTCAGCTGGTCAGTTCCGTCTCGATGCGCGGCGTCGTCGTCATCGGCGAAGGCGAGAAGGACGAAGCGCCGATGCTCTACAACGGCGAGCAGGTCGGTAACGGCAACGGTCCCGACGTCGACTTCGCCGTCGATCCCGTCGACGGAACCACGTTGATGGCCAAGGGCATGCCCAACGCGATCTCGGTGCTGGCTGTCGCCGAGCGCGGCGCGATGTTCGATCCGTCGGCGGTGTTCTACATGGAGAAGATCGCCGTCGGCCCCGAGTACGCCGATGTCGTCGATATCACTGCACCGGTCAAGGAGAACATCGCTCGGATCGCGAAGGTCAAGAAGGGCTCCGCATCCGACGTCACGGTGTGCATCCTGGACCGTCCGCGCCACGCCGAACTGATCCAGCAGGTCCGCGACGCCGGCTCCCGCATCCGCCTCATCTCCGACGGTGACGTCGCGGGCGCCATCGCCGCAGCACGACCCGATTCCGGCACCGATCTGCTCATCGGTATCGGCGGAACTCCCGAGGGCATCATCGCCGCCGCCGCGATGCGGTGCATGGACGGCGCCCTGCAGGGACGCCTCGCCCCGACCGACGACGCCGAGCGACAGAAGGCCATCGACGCAGGTCACGACCTCGATCGCGTGCTGAACACCCGCGACCTGGTCTCCGGCGAGAACGTCTTCTTCACTGCCACCGGCGTCACCGACGGCGACCTTCTGCGCGGCGTCCGCTACGCAGGCGGGGGTGCACACACCCAGTCCATCGTGATGCGCTCCAAGTCCGGCACCGTGCGCATGATCGACGCCTACCACCGCCTCGAAAAGCTACGCGAATACAGTTCCGTCGACTTCGACGGCGACGAATCAGGGCAAGCTCCGTCGTTCTGATCCGGGTCGTTCCCGCAGGCTCCACTCCCGGCCCAGGGCGCGCTCACCCCTCCGCAACTTCAACTGGCAAAGTAAGGCTCATGACGCAGACAGACGAACAGCAGTACCGGATCGAGCACGACACCATGGGAGAGGTTCGCGTCCCCGTCGACGCGCTGTGGCGTGCACAGACGCAGCGCGCGGTGGAGAACTTCCCCATCTCCTTCCGCCCCCTCGAGCGCACTCAGATCCGCGCAATGGGCTTGCTGAAGGCTGCTTGCGCACAGGTCAACAAGGACCTCGGGCTGCTCGACGGCACCCTCGCCGACGCCATCATCTCCGCGGCAACCGAGATCGCCGACGGCAAGCACGACGATCAGTTCCCCATCGACGTCTTCCAGACCGGTTCCGGCACCAGCTCCAACATGAACGCCAACGAGGTCATCGCGTCCATCGCCAAGGCCAACGGTGTCGAGGTTCACCCCAACGACCACGTCAACATGTCGCAGAGCTCCAACGACACCTTCCCGACGGCCACGCACGTCGCCGCCACCGAGGCAGCCGTCACCTCACTGGTGCCTGCGCTGAAGCACCTGCACGAGGCACTGGCCGCCAAGGCGACCGAGTGGAAGACCGTCGTGAAGTCCGGCCGCACGCACCTCATGGACGCCGTGCCGGTCACGCTCGGTCAGGAATTCGGCGGCTACGCCCGTCAGATCGAAGCAGGCATCGAGCGCGTCGAGGCCACCCTTCCCCGCCTGGGCGAGCTGCCCATCGGCGGCACCGCCGTCGGCACCGGTCTCAACGCACCCGACGGCTTCGGCCCCAAAGTTGTTGCCGAACTGGTGAAGTCGACCGGAATCGACGCCCTGACCGCCGCGAAGGACTCCTTCGAGGCACAGGCAGCACGCGACGGCCTCGTCGAGGCATCGGGCGCACTGCGCACCATCGCCGTGTCGCTGACCAAGATCGCCAACGACGTCCGCTGGATGGGCTCGGGACCACTCACCGGCCTCGGCGAAATCGCCCTCCCCGACCTGCAGCCCGGTAGCTCCATCATGCCCGGCAAGGTCAATCCCGTTCTGCCCGAGGCAGTCACGCAGGTCGCCGCACAGGTCATCGGCAACGACGCCGCCGTCGCATTCGGCGGTGCATCGGGTGCCTTCGAGCTCAACGTCTACATCCCGATGATGGCGCGCAACGTCCTCGAGTCGTTCAAGCTACTCGCCAACGTCTCGGTCCTCTTCGCGGACAAGTGCATCGTCGGCCTCGAAGCCAACGTCGACCACCTCAAGACCCTCGCCGAGTCCTCGCCGTCCATCGTGACGCCGCTGAACTCCGCAATCGGCTACGAGGAAGCAGCCGCCGTCGCCAAGCAGGCTCTGAAGGAGAAGAAGACCATCCGTCAGACCGTCATCGACCGCGGGCTCATCGGCGACAAGCTCAGCGAGGAAGAACTCGACAAGCGTCTCGACGTCCTCGCCATGGCAAAGGTCAAGGACTAGTTTCGTCCGCTCCCTTCCGGCATGAGTGTGCCACCGCAACGGTCATACAGTTGCGGTGGCACAGTCATGTTCGGGGGGTCGAGCTCAGGCGAGGTGAGCTAGCTCCTCACGAGCTTTCTTGCCGTCGTCGCCGAGGTCGTCGCGGCCGAAGAAGTTCCAGCGCTCCAAAAGCGGCTTGAACACCTTGTCTCGCTGCTGGTCCTCGTCGTAGATGCCGGCTTCCGCGAGAGCCTCGGTGCTGTTCTTCTTGCTCGGCAGGTCGACGACGGGGATCGCGAAGCCGCTCACTCGATCCGCGATAGCACGAGCCATCTGGTCCGGTGCGACGCCGAACGCCTCGTTGACGACGTTGACGTAGAACGTTGCCTGACGGGTGTCGTCGGCCGCGATCTTGGTCAGGATCTTGCCCAGCACCTCGTCGCCGCCGAGGGCGACGGTGTTGGTGTTGCGCAATGCTGCCGCGGTCTCGTCGATGGCGAAGTGCGAGATGATGTCCAGGACGTGCAGGCTCGGGGCGCTGTAGCCCCTCGTCATTTCCTCCATGCGCACCCGTTCGAGCGCGACGGGGTCCACTGCGCGCGTCAGTACCAGGTAGTCGCGCAGCACGATGGCTTGACGGTTCTCTTCCGACGTCCAGCGACCCGTCCACTTCCACCAGGCGCCGAGGCCGGAGAGCGCACGAGCGAGTTCGCGGTGGTATGCGGGCAGATTGTCTGCGACCAGCACCCCGACGGTTGCGGACAGGATCTCCACATCGGACAGGTGCGACTGCTCGGGAGCCCAGTCCTCGCCGCCGAGGAACGCGAAGTTGCGGCCCTCGTCCCAGGGTGCGAAGTCGTGCGGATGCCAGTCCTCCGCCTCCTCGATGTGGCGGCTGAGGTTCTCTTCGACGGCTGGCTCGAGTCGAAGCAGCAGGTCACCGTCCGTCAGATTCGTAGACATACCAGCAACCGTAGCGTCTGGCCCGGTGAGCGCGGAGTAGTGCCCCGGACGTCTGTGAACTTTCATAGACTGCGGGCTCACGTCCTAGGTGAAGGAGCGGACCGAGTGATCGATACGACGAAGGCGAACGAGGTAGTGGAGGGCATGTTCGACGCCCTGAGGAACCGCGACGTCGAGAGGGTCGTCGACCGTCTCGACGACGCGGTGGTGTGGCACAACGTGGGATTGCCTCGGGTTCGCGGCAAGAGAAGGGTCGGCAAGTTCATGCGACTTCTCGCGAAACCCCAGTACGGCTTCGACGTCACCATCCACAACATCGCGTCCGACGGCGACACCGTGCTCACCGAACGAACCGACGTGCTGATCTGGCGGCGGCTGCGCATCGAGTTCTGGGTGTGCGGCACCTTCGAACTACGCGACGGCAAAATCCTCGTCTGGCGTTATTACTTCGACAACGTCGATTTCCTCGAGGGCCTGATCAGAGGCGCGCTCCGCGCGCTGTGAGTGGAAATGTAGGCCAGGGCCTACATTTCCACTCATGTCAGGCGCCGGCGGGGCCGAACTCTTCGAGCATTTCGGTCACCAGTGCCGCGATCGGGGACCGCTCGCTTCGGGTGAGGGTGATGTGCGCGAAAAGCGGATGACCTTTGAGCTTTTCGATGACGGCAGCGACGCCGTCGTGACGCCCGACGCGCAGGTTGTCTCGCTGCGCGACGTCGTGGGTGAGGACGACGCGTGAGCCGCTTCCGAGCCGGGACAGTACGGTCAGCAGCACGTTGCGTTCGAGTGACTGTGCCTCGTCGACGATCACGAAGGAGTCGTGCAGCGAACGGCCGCGAATGTGCGTCAGCGGCAGCACTTCCAGCATTCCGCGGGCAATGACCTCTTCCATCACCTCGGGGCTGGCGAGACCGTCGAGGGTGTCGAAGACGGCCTGGGCCCACGGACCCATCTTCTCGCTTTCGCTGCCCGGCAGGTAACCCAGCTCTTGACCACCGACGGCGTACAGCGGTCGGAACACGACGACTTTCCGGTGGGTTCGGCGTTCGAGGACGGCTTCGAGACCTGCGGTCAACGCCAGCGCGGACTTGCCGGTTCCGGCCTTGCCGCCGAGCGAGACGATGCCGATGCTCTCGTCGAGCAGAAGGTCGAGTGCGACGCGCTGTTCCGCTGATCGACCGTGCAACCCGAATGCTTCACGCTCGCCGCGGACGAGCTGGATCTGCTTGTCCGCCGTGACGCGTCCGAGTGCGCTGGAGCGTCCACCGAGCAGTCGAACACCGGTGTGGCACGGCATGTCCCGTGCACCGTCGAGGTCGATGACGCCTTCGGCGAACAGTCGATCGATGTCGCTTGCCTGCACGTCGAGCTCGGCCATTCCGGTCCAGCCCGACGGGACGACGTCGTGTGCGTGGTACTCGTCGGCGGGGAGGCCCACGGCACCTGCTTTGACGCGAAGTGGGATGTCCTTGCTGACCAGGACGACGTCCTTGCCTTCGGCGGCGAGGTTGAGGGCGCAGGCGAGGATGCGAGAGTCGTTGGAGTCGGTGCGGAACCCGACGGGAAGCACGGACGGATCGGTGTGGTTGAGCTCGACTTGCAGTGTGCCCCCGTCGGTTCCGATGGGAACCGGCTGATCGAGGCGGCCGTGCTCGACGCGAAGATCGTCGAGCATACGCAAGGATTCCCGCGCGAACCATCCCAATTCGTGGTGGTGGCGTTTACCCTCCAGTTCGCTGATCACGATCAGCGGAAGAACCACATTGTGCTCGGCGAACCGGATGACAGCCCAGGGATCCGACAGCAGAACCGAGGTGTCCAGCACGAATGTCCGAAGGGGGGCGGAAACGGAGCGTGAAGTGGTCACGTGGGGCTCCTACGTCCGGCGCGGCACCGCGCGGACATTTGTCGCTCGGCCGGTCGGTCCTGGCGTGTCAGATGACACGAGGGCCGGGTGCCGGCCCTCTCGCGCTCACTAGCTCAGTCACGTATCAGAACCTCCCGCACAGGTAGCTTCCCCGCTGCCTGTTACTGCCGACGGTACAGCCGAAACCAGCAATTGGCTCGGCGAGTTCAGGGCGTGTCGGTGAACAACACGTTAACCGGGTCAGGCGTACCAGAATCGCTGAAACGCAACGAAACCAGGCGTGTCCGCGTCCGTTCTGCGGCGCCCGGTCGGTGAGCACTCGGCGTTCGACTGCTCCTTCTTCTACATGTACCACCTCCGCACTGTCCGGGCGGGACCGAACGGCGAAAAACGGACCAGAACGCACGAAAGGCCCACTCGAACGAGTGAGCCTTTCGTGCGACGACGGGTGCCTAGCCCAGCAGTCCCCAGTCCTCCAGACCGTCGTAGAGCGGCTTGGACTGAGCGACCTTGACGACGCGCTCCTTGAGCGAGTCGCTTGCCTCGCCGGTGGCGAGAGCAGTGGCGATGATGTCCGCGACCTCGGTGAACTCGGCTTCGCCGAATCCGCGGGTAGCGAGTGCCGCGGTTCCGATGCGCAGACCCGAGGTGATCATCGGCGGGCGAGGATCGAACGGAACGGCATTGCGGTTCACGGTGATTCCGACCTCGTGCAACAGATCCTCTGCCTGCTGGCCGTCGAGGTCCGAGCTACGCAGGTCGACGAGCGCGAGGTGGACGTCGGTGCCACCGGTGAGGACGGAGATGCCCTTGTCCGCGACGTCCTTGGCGTTCAACCGATCGGCGAGGAGGGATGCACCGAGCAGGGTGCGCTCCTGACGTTCCTTGAACTCCGGCGTCGCCGCGATCTTGAAGGCAACGGCCTTCGCTGCGACGGCATGCATGAGCGGCCCACCCTGCTGACCGGGGAAGACGGCGGAGTTGATCTTCTTGGCCCATTCCTTCTTGGCGAGGATCAGGCCGGAGCGGGGGCCACCGAGCGTCTTGTGCACCGTCGAGGACACGACGTCGGCGTACGGCACGGGGGACGGGTGGACACCCGCGGCGACCAGACCGGCGAAGTGGGCCATGTCGACCCACAGGAGGGCACCGACCTCGTCGGCGATGGAACGGAACGCCTCGAAGTCCTGGTGGCGCGGGTAGGCGGACCAGCCGGCGATGAGAACCTGCGGCTTGGACGTCAGTGCCTGCTTGCGCACCTCGTCCATGTCGATGCGGTGGTCTTCCTTGCTGACTCCATAGGACTCGACCTCGTACAGCTTGCCGGAGAAGTTCAGCTTCATACCGTGCGTCAGGTGACCGCCGTGCGCCAGGTCGAGGCCCATGATCTTGTCACCCGGGTTGATCAGTGCCATCAGGACCGCGGCGTTGGCCTGCGCGCCCGCGTGGGGTTGCACGTTGGCGAATTCGGCACCGAACAGTTCCTTGGCACGATTGCGCGCCAGATCCTCGACGACGTCGACGTGCTCGCACCCGCCGTAGTAGCGACGTCCCGGGTAGCCCTCGGCGTACTTGTTCGTCAACACGCTGCCCTGTGCCTGGAGGACTGCGCGTGGAACGAAGTTCTCCGACGCGATCATCTCGAGCGTGTCGCGCTGACGACCGAGTTCGCCAGCCATGGCTTCGGCTACCTCGGGGTCGAGTTCGGCGAGCGACTGGGTGTTGACGTCGGTCATTACAGGTGTCTCCAAGGGTGAGCTGCGGGATTGGCGCATTCAGTTTACGAGATGCACCTCAGTGCTCACGCAGCGCGCTGGGGATGAGCGGTTCGTCGAGCAGGCGGCCGAACAGCGCGGATCGCTCGCTGACCGTTTTGCCCTTGTCGAGCCACCCACCGAGAAGCTTGTAGCCCTCGACGTAGGTACTGATGTACGCGCGCCACAACGGCGACGACAGAAATTTCAGACTCTGCCGGGCGCGCTGCGGCGACGTCAGCGACCAGCGTTCGAGGTAGGCAGCGACGTCGTCCTGCGACTTGTGCTGATCGTGCAGCAGCAACGCCGCGTCCTGACGCACACCGAGCAGCTGCCCCGACGCCTCGGACAACCGTTCCGCCTTCTCACCGTCGAAGCGCAGCCCCAGGTCGGCGTAGATCTCCTGCGCCCACACACCCCACCCCGGCCCGACGATCGACTTCAACGCGAGGTCGGCGAGCCCCTCGGCCATCAGGCATTGCGGAGTGTTGACCAGGAACAGGGTCTGCTCCGTCTGGCCCGACGCCACCAGCCCGGCTTCCTTGCGGCAGTGCTCGGTGTGATGACCCGGGTACGCCTCGTGCGCGATCAGGTGAGGCAGGTTCGCCATCTGCTGCTGCAGGTCGGAGTTGATCGCGACGGTGGACTTGTAATCACCGAGGTAGTAGTTGAACCCCGACCACGGTTTGTCTCCGACGACCTCGTAGGTGACCTGTTCGGTGTCCGGCAGCGTGTATTCGGCACGCACGCGGTCCCGCAGGGCACTGGAAAAGGCGTCGACGCACTCCTGCAACCGATCCGCGGGTACGACGTCCTGCGCCCGGTGTGCGGCAAGACGTTCGGCGAGCGAACCGGGGCCGGCCAACACGTCGTCCATCTTTCGGTGGGCCTGGCGGTACTCGTCCTGATCGCCCGGCTCGATGTGGACGTCGAAGTACGCGAAGACCTCGTCGACGAAGCCGATGTCCTCGCCGGCGAACTTGCGGGCCGAGCATTCGAGCGCCCGAAGATGAACGTCGACGAACTCGGCACGCTGCTCGGGCAGGCCTGTGTTGCCCAGTTCCTTGCGAAGCTCCCCTGCTCGACGCGCAAGCTCCTTCGGCTCGGGCGCCGGTGCGTTCTCCACCTGCCGTCGTAGCTCGGGGTCACCGGTGTACGCGTCGACGAACCCCTCTTCGAGGCGATCGAATTTCAGGCCGAGGGTGAGGTAGTCGCGGACGAAGGAATCGGCGTTCATGCTGTCCGACACTAGCGTCACCGACCGGGTGAACAACCAGTGAACTACCCCGCCCGTGCGAGTCCTCGTGGCACCGAGCACAATCGTCATTCATGCGACTCGCGCTCCCCCGGAGTTCACGCCTGCAGGAACGGACCCATCGTGGTGGACGGCGCGCATGAGCGAGACCAGCCCGTACGTCGAGTTCGACCGTGCGCAGTGGAGAACGCTCCGTCAGTCCACCCCTCTGGTTCTGACCGAAGAGGAACTGGTCGGGCTTCGCGGACTGGGTGAGCAGATCGACCTCGACGAGGTGGCCGAGGTGTATCTGCCGTTGGCCAGACTCATCCACCTTCAGGTCGCGGCGCGGCAACGGTTGTTCGCGGCTACCGCAACGTTCCTCGGTGAGAAACACCCGGATCGACAGGTGCCGTTCGTCATCGGCGTGGCGGGAAGCGTCGCCGTCGGCAAATCGACGACGGCCCGTGTGCTGCAGGCGCTTCTGGCACGGTGGGATCACCATCCTCGTGTCGACCTGGTGACGACCGACGGTTTCCTGTACTCCACGGCCGAGCTGATGCGCCGCGGAATCCTGCACCGCAAGGGCTTTCCGGAGAGCTACGACCGACGCAAGCTTCTGCGCTTCGTGACCGAGGTGAAGTCAGGTGCGGAGGAAGTGTCGGCGCCGGTGTACTCGCACGTGTCGTACGACATCATCAAGGGCCAGTTCCACATGGTTCGCCAGCCGGACATCCTGATCGTCGAGGGCCTCAACGTTCTGCAGACGGGTTCACGGTTGATGGTGTCGGACCTGTTCGACTTCTCGATCTACGTCGACGCGCGCATCGAGGACATCGAGCACTGGTACGTCAAACGCTTTCTTGCACTGCGCGAGACGTCGTTCGCCGATCCGGACGCACACTTCCACCACTACGCGAATCTTTCGGACGAGCACGCGAAGATCGCGGCCGAAGACCTGTGGCACTCGATCAACCTGCCGAATCTGGTGGAGAACATTCTTCCGACGCGTCCGCGCGCCACGATGGTGTTGCGCAAGGACGCCGACCACACCATCAACAGGCTGCGGCTACGCAAGCTGTGAGCGGAAATCCAGGCCAGGGTCGGCAGGGGCAGAGCCTGCGGGGTGACCACGAGGCACATTTCCGCTCATCTAGATGCCGAAGCGGCGGTGCCGGGCGGCGTAGTCGCGCAGTGCGCGCAGGAAGTCGACGCGCCTGAATTCCGGCCAGTACGCCTCGGTGAACCAGATTTCCGAGTACGCGCTCTGCCACAGCAGAAACCCCGAGAGCCGCTGTTCGCCGGAGGTCCGGATCACCAGGTCCGGATCGGGCTGGCCCGATGTGTACAGGTGGGAGTCGATGCCGTCGACGTTGACCGAGCCGATGAGCTCTTCGCCGGTCAATCCCTCGGCGATCTTCTCGCTCAGCAGCGCTTGGACGGCGTCGGCGATCTCTTGTCTGCCGCCGTACCCGACTGCGACGTTGACGTGGGTTCCGGTCCGACCGGCCGTCAGTTCCGCGGCTTCCTTGAGACGACGTGCAGTTGCGGCCGGGAGAAGGTCGAGTGTCCCGACGATCTTGACGGTCCAGTTCTGTTCCGGGCCGGAAATTTCCTCGACGACGTCGGTGATGATCTCGAGCAGCGATTCCAACTCGTCGGGGTCGCGACGGAGGTTCTCGGTGGACAGCAGGTAGATCGTCGCCATCTCGATGCCCGCTGCGTCACACCACCCCAGCATCTCGGCGATCTTCAGGGCCCCCATCCGGTGCCCGTGCGCGACGTCGGTGAAGCCGTTCTCCCGAGCCCAGCGGCGGTTGCCGTCGCACATCACAGCGACGTGGCGGGGATGCGCCACGTCGTCGAGCTGTGTCAACAGGCGTCGCTCGTACACGTTGTAGAGGACGCTGCGCACCTTGGTCGGGAGAATCTTCACCGAGACATCACCACGGGGCACAACCTTACGCCCGGCAGGAGTGGAGCCTGCCGGATGACCGTCTGATTCGACCGTGTCGAGCTACTCGCCGGTACAGTAGGCAGCGAACTTACGGTTGCGTAGGTTCTCCAGGGAGCGGATCTTGCGTTTCGAGTCGGAGGTGGGGCTATGACGATGTTCGGGATCGACGAGCTACCGGTCAAACCACGCATGCGCGGTTGGATCCATCTCTATGCGTTCGGAGTGGCGGTGGTGTCCGGCATCGTGTTGGTCACGTTGGCCTTCACACTGGTGTCGGTCGGCGCGGGGATCGCGACGGCCGTGTATGCGGTCACCGTTTGCGGCGTGTTCGGCGTCAGCGCTACCTACCACCGTGTCCACTGGGACAACCCGGCCCACCGTGTGTGGATGAAACGCGCCGACCATTCGATGATTTTCGTGTTCATCGCGGGCAGTTACACCCCGTTCGCGATACTGGGCCTACCGACGAGCACCGGCCGGACCCTGTTGATCATCGTCTGGCTGGGTGCTCTCGGCGGGGTTGCGCTGAAGATGTTGTGGCCGCAGGCGCCGCGGTGGGTCGGTGTTCCGCTCTACCTCATTCTGGGGTGGGCGATTGTCCCGGTCGCGCCGACGCTCATCGATCACGTCGGCTATGCACCGTTCGTTCTGCTGCTGGTCGGCGGCATTCTGTACAGCGTCGGAGCTGTTCTGTACGCCACGAAGTGGCCGAACCCGTGGCCGACGACATTCGGCCACCACGAGTTCTTCCACGCCGCTACCGTTCTCGCCGCGATCTGCCACCTCGTCGCGGTGTGGCTCGTGCTGTTCTAGCGGCGCAACGCCGCAATCAGTTCTTCCTCCGTCGTCACCGGTCTGTCACAGACGAACCCACGGCACACGTAGGCTGCCTCGTTGCCGTCGACGGTCGGCCGGTCCGAAAGCAGCGGAGACGAATCGACGGCGCCCGCAACGATGGTGGTGCCGCCCGGTGCGTGCCTGCGAGCAACATCCAGCAGTCGGCTGTCACCATCGACCGATATCGCTACCTGCAGCGGACCGCGTACGGATGCCTCGGCTACGGCCAGCCAGTGCCCTGCCGACCGAGGCGCGCGTTCCATCACGACCGACGCCCGAGCCAGGCCGGCTGCCGCCAGGTCACCGTATGCGTCGGCGGACTCCGGCGGCACGAGCGCTTCGATCGCGAGCAATGCCTCGGTGATGGTCGACGCGCCGGACGGGGTGGCGTTGTCGAGGGGGTCCCTGGGCCGGGTGACCAATGCTTCGGCGTCGTCGGCGGTGTCGAACCAGCTGCCGGGGTTGTCCGGGTCGGCGAAGTGCTCGATGGCTGCGTCGACGAGTCGGACGGCGCGTTCCAACCACACCGTGTCCCCGGTCGCGGACAGCAGCGACAGCGATCCGACGGCCATGCAGGCGTAGTCCTCGAGCACTCCGGCCGCCTCGCCCACGTGAGGTCCGAGCGATGCCCGACGCAGCCGGCCGTTCTCCTCGTGCCGGGCGAAGATCTGTTCGCCGCATTCGGCGGCGGCATCGACCCAGGTACTGCGTCCGAGTCCGGAGCCTGCCTCGGCGAGAGCGGTGATGGCCAGGCCGTTCCACGCGGTGATCACCTTGTTGTCGCGTCCCGGTTGTGGGCGCAGGTCACGAGCGGCCATCAGGGTTGCGCGCACTTGCTCGAAGCGTTCGGTGTCGTCGGGATCCTCCGGTAGTTGGAGCACCGACATGCCGGCCTCGAACGTGCCCGACGAGTCGACGGCGAACAGCCCCGCTGCCCAGACGCCGTCCTCGAAGCCGAGGGTTTCCACGAGTTGCTCGGGAGTCCACACGTACGTGAGACCCTCGACGCCTTCGGTGTCCGCGTCCAGCGCAGCGGCGAAACACCCCTGCTCGGTGCGCATCGCGCCGAGAACGAAAGCAGCGGTGGCGTCGGCTACCCGCGTTGCCAGCGCGTCACCGGTGACGCGGGCGAGGTGACCGTAGAACCTGAGCAGCAGGGCATTGTCGTAGAGCATCTTCTCGAAATGCGGAACGATCCACTCCGCATCGACGGCGTATCGCGCGAATCCGCCGCCGATCTGATCGTGAATCCCGCCGCGAGCCATCGCCGACGCGGTGCGCGTGACGGCGCCCCGTACCGACGTCGACCCGGTTCGCTCGTAGTGTCGGAGCAGTCCTTCCAGCAGCGAGCTGGGCGGAAATTTGGGCGCGCCACCGAATCCGCCTCTCTCTGCGTCCTCGTCGGCCAACACCGAGGACACTGCATCCGCGAGCAGGTCCGCGTCGACGGGTTTGCCCGACGCCGGGAGCCGGCCGGAGTTGTCCCGGAGGGCCTCGGTGATCGCGGCGGAGGCGTCGAACACCTCGGCGCGGCGGGTCGTCCAGGTGTCCGAGACTGCCTCGAGCAACTGTGTGAACGACGGGGTTCCCGCTCGCGGTCGGGGCGGGAAGTAGGTTCCGCAGTAGAACGGCTCGGCGTCCGGAGTGAGAAAGCATGTCATCGGCCAACCGCCCTGGCCGGTCATCGCGACGGTTGCGCTCATGTACACGGCATCCAGGTCGGGACGCTCTTCGCGATCGACCTTGATGCAGACGAAGTTCGCGTTCATCGACGCGGCCGTCTCGGCATCTTCGAACGATTCGTGTGCCATGACGTGGCACCAGTGGCACGCCGAGTACCCGATGGACAGCAGGATCGGGACGTCGCGCTCGCGGGCGGACTCCAACGCCTCCGTCGTCCACTCCTGCCAGTGCACCGGATTGTCCGCGTGCTGACGCAGGTAGGGGCTGGTGGACCTGTCGAGCGCGTTGGCCCCGAGCACGATCAGCTCTCGCCGGGCTTGGTCTCGCGTGCCTCTTCGCGTACGGCGCCGCGGTCCGTGCCTTCGTCGAGCGCCTGGTCCGGCCCCGGATCGTCCTTTTCGAAGGACTCGGGCAGCTTCTTGATCTGTTTGTTCATCGACCAGATCAGCAACGCTGTTCCCACGAGCAGGGCGACGATGATGACCAGGCCGACGGGCGAGGATTTACCGAACTCCGGGCCTGGGGCGCCCTGCGCCAGCAGCGACACGATCATGTGGCGGTCTCCGGATCGATCCCGGCGAAGAGCTCGGTCTCCGGGATGGACGTCTTGACGCGGGTGCGAGCGAGCTCGTACTCCTCCGTCGGCCACAGCTTGCGCTGCACCTCGATCGGCACGGCGAAGAACGATCCGTTGGGATCGATCTGTGTTGCGTGCGCGCGCAGTGCGTCGTCCCGCTGCTCGAAGTAATCGCCGACGGTGACCTGCGTGGTGATGCGTTCCATGATCTCGTCGCGGTCCGTGGTCCACCTCTTCAGCCAGTCGACGAAGGGGCTTTCCTCACCGCGGTCGATGAACCAGTCGTGGAAGAGCTGCATCTTCTTCCGCAGGAATCCGTGGGAGTAGTACAGCTTCAACGGCGTCCAGGGTTCGCCGGCGTCGGGGAACTTGCTGGGATCACCCGCTGCCTCGTACGCCGCGACCGACACCTCGTGGCACCGGATGTGGTCCGGGTGCGGGTAGCCGCCCTTCTCGTCGTAGGTCGTGATGACGTGGGGCTTGAACTCGCGAACTACCTTGACAAGGGCTTCGGTGGATTCCTCGAGTGGCACCAGTGCGAAGCATCCCTCGGGAAGCGGCGGTAGTGGATCACCCTCGGGCAGACCGGAGTCGACGTAGCCGAGCCACGTCTGCCGGACGCCGAGAATGCGAGCGGCCTCGGCCATCTCCTCCCGCCGAACTTCGTTGATTCGGTCCTTGACACCCGGAATGTCCATCGCGGGGTTGAGAATGTCGCCGCGCTCGCCGCCGGTGAGGGTGACGATCAGGACGTCGTTACCTTCGGCTGCGTACCGAGCCGTCGTTGCGGCACCCTTGCTCGACTCGTCGTCGGGATGGGCGTGCACCGCCATGAGCCGTAGTCCGGACACGTTCTTTCCTCACCTCAGCTTCACCGGAAACTTATCCTCCCCCTATAGTTCCACTTGGCGCCGACGCTGCACGCACCGGCTGCCGCAAGGAAATCGACGGTTCCCCCTCGAAAGCGACGTTCCCATGACTGCCACCCTTCCCGAAGGCCGCTACCCGGCGTCCAGCTCGCGGCGGGGAGTGGCACCCCGGACGAGAAATCTTCTGCTCGTCGTGGCCGTGTTGGTCGGGCTCGTGGTCGCATACCTCGCGTACCAGCGATTCGCGGTGCAGGACGTCGAGGGCAAGGCGTTGACGTTCGATCTGATGGACGACGAGACCATCTCCATCAGCTTCAGCGTCACCCGGGCGGACCCGGAGCAGGAAGCTGTCTGCATCGTTCGAGCGCGCTCCCGCGACGGCTCGGAAACCGGCCGCCGCGAGGTCTTCGTACCGGGTTCCTCGAATCAGGAGGTCCAGGTGACCACCGTTCTGCGCACATCGCAGCCTCCTGCCGTCGGTGACGTGTACGGATGCAGCACGAATGTTCCCGAGTATTTACGGGCAGGCTGACCTCCCGCCGTCTCGTGGTAAGATAGGCCTGTACACGGTTCCGCACTGGAACCGTGTATTGCTGCATTGACGGCCCTTCAGGCCTGCGGGGTTGCCGAGTTGGCCCTGCACGACGCCGACAGCGACCGCTGGAGCAGCCGGCTCAGGCAGTGGGCCGCACCAGGGGGATCCGCCCAATTCCAGGGGGACCCGCCTAGAGGCATGCCCTCCGTCAGCAACAGACCGGGAGTCCACCGCGACTTCGACTACAAGGGAGTGATCGAGATGACCGAGACCCAGGTGACCTGGCTTACCCAGGAATCCCACGACAGGCTCAAGAGCGAACTCGACCAACTCATTTCCAATCGCCCGGTCATCGCCGCCGAGATCAACGAGCGACGCGAAGAGGGCGATCTGAAGGAGAACGGCGGCTACCACGCTGCACGCGAGGAGCAGGGCCAGCAGGAAGCTCGTATCCGTCAGCTGCAGGAGCTGCTCAACTCGGCGAAGGTCGGCGAGGCGCCCACTCAGTCCGGCGTGGCACTGCCCGGATCCGTCGTCAAGGTCTACTACGACGGTGACGAGTCCGATACCGAGACGTTCCTCATCGCCACCCGTGAAGAGGGTGCCCGCGACGGCAAGCTCGAGGTCTACTCCCCCAGCTCGCCGCTGGGTGGCGCTCTCATCGACGCCAAGGTCGGCGACACTCGCGAATACGCTCTGCCGAACGGCAAGACCATGAAGGTCACGCTGCTCAGTGCCGAGCCGTACCACACTTAAGAGCGACGTACGAGAAAGCCCCCGACCGTTGGTGGTCGGGGGCTTTCTCGTGTCTCGGCCTCAGGCGGTGAGAGTTCTTTCGTACTTGCGTACCGACAGCGGCACGAAGATGACGAGGAACAGCACAACCCAGATGAGCGTGTACAGAATCGGGTTCTGCAGTGGCCAGGCTTCCGGCGGTGGGGCGAGCGGGTTGGTGTTGCCGAACAGCTCGCGTACGGCGAGAGCCACCGAGGAGATCGGGTTCCACTCCGCGATGGTCTTGAGGACCGTCGGGAAGCCTTCGATGGGTACGAACGTGTTCGCGATGAACGTCAACGGGAAGATCACGATGAACGACGCGTTGTTGAAGATCTCCGGCGATCGGACGGTCAATCCGACGAATGCCATCACCCACGAGATGGAGTACGCGAACAGCAGCAGCAAGACGTAGCCGGCGACGGCTTCGAGGAACGACGACGTGATGCGCCACCCGACGATCAAACCGGTGATGGACATGATGGTGATCGTCACGATGTTGTTGCCGACATCCGCTGCGGTTCTACCGATCACGACGGCGGACCGTGCCATCGGCAGGGACCGGAACCTGTCCATCACGCCCTTCTGCAGATCCTCGGCGAGCGAGGACCCGGTGATGGATGCACCGAAGATCATGGTCTGCACGAAGATGCCGCCCATGAGGAAGCTCTTGTAGTCGACGCCGGGGATGTCGATGGCGCTTCCGAACACGTACGCGAACAGCAACACGAACATGATCGGTGACAGCGTCGCGAAGAACAGTAGATCCGGAACTCGCTTGAGCTTGATCAGGTTCCGTTTGGTGATGATGAGGGAATCGCGCAGCACGCTCATTTCTCTTCCTCCACTGCTTGTTCGTCCTCGGCGGCGCGGCCGGTGAGGGTGAGAAAAACGTCGTCGAGATTCGGCCGTCGTAGCCCGACGTCGACGACGTGGATGTCGGCTTCCTTGAGTGCGACGAGGGCGGTCGTCAGATCGTCGGCTCCGCCGCTGACCGGCATGCCGAGTCGCCGGGTCTGCGCGTCGTACGACGGCGCGTCGAGGCCGATGGGAGTGAGGATCTCGAGCGCCCGGTCCTTCTGCGATTCGTCGGTGAGGACGAATTCGAGGCGTTCACCACCGACCTGCGCCTTGAGCTGATCCGCTGTGCCCTCGGCGATGATCGACCCCTTGTCGAGGACGATGATCCGATCGGCGAGGCGGTCCGCTTCTTCGAGGTACTGCGTCGTCAGCAGAATCGTCGTACCGTCCTTGACGAGGTCGGAGATGAAGTCCCACATGGCCATTCGACTTCGAGGGTCGAGGCCTGTCGTCGGCTCGTCGAGGAACACCACCTTCGGCCTGCCGATGAGGCTGGCCGCGATGTCGAGGCGACGACGCATACCGCCGGAGTACTGCTTCGCGGTGCGGTCACGTGCGTATTCCAGATCGAAGCGCGCGAGCAACTGGTCCGCCCGTGTCTTCGCTTCCGACTTCTTCAGGCCGAACAGCCTGCCCACCATCTCCAGGTTCTCGTACCCGGTCAGGTATTCGTCGACGGCCGCGAACTGTCCCGTCAGCCCGATGGTGTTACGGACCTCGTTCGGGTTGTCGCCGACGTCGATTCCATGCACCCGCGCGGACCCGGACGTCGCTTTCAGGAGGGTCGCGAGAATGCGGACCGCCGTCGTCTTCCCCGCCCCGTTGGGTCCGAGGACGCCCAGAACCGTGCCCTCCGGCACGGAGAAACTGATTCCGTTCAGCGCCGTGTTCTTGCCGTACTCGAGTACCAAATTCTCGACTTCGATGGCGTTCGCCATGATCTGTTCCCCATTCATTTGGTGCTTACGTACTGCAGACTCGATGCCCGACGAGAACTCATCGGCCCTCCCGAGAACCGACGACGGAGATCCTACGTGCAGCCACCGACAATCTCTTGCTTCGCCGCCGTGACTCGCGTTAGTCTCGCACCTGCGCCCCCGATGGGCCTAGCAGAAGGCACACCATGTCGATCACGTTCGATCACACCATCATTGCCACTACCGACACACGGTCGACCGCAGAGTTCTACGTCGACGTTCTCGAAGCGAAACACGCCCCGTCCTGGGGTCCGTTCGTCAACATCACTCTCGACGATTCGGTGATGCTCCAATTCGCGACTCCACCGATCGATTACCACCCTCAGCATTACGCATTTCTGGTCGACGACGCACTGTTCGACCGGGCGTACGCCCGTCTCCGGGAGCGCGGCGCCCCACACTGGGCGGATCCGCAACGGACCCGTCCGGGTGAAACCAACACCGAGCACGGCGGACGAGGAGTGTATTTCCTCGATCCGGGCGGGAACTACCTCGAGATCATCACGAAGCGCTATTTCTGACCGGACCGGGAGTACCCGCGTCGCGCCTAGGACGAGATGTCGACGGCGAATCCCGCGGCGCCGAGTGCGTCGAGGACGTCCTGGCGATGTGCCGGGCCGCGGGTTTCGACGGTGAGCATGACATCGACTTCCTCGAGTCCCAGCTGACCGCCGGTGCGGGAGTGAACGACGTCGACGACGCTCGCGCCGACTCCCTTGACGACGTCGAGGAGCCCGATCAGTCCGCCAGGCCTGTCCGAAATGGTGACGCGGACAGCGAGATAGCGTCCTGCGGCTCGCAATCCGTGGGTGATGACGTGGGTCAGCAGAAGGGGGTCGATGTTGCCGCCGGACAGGATGGCACACACCGGTCCGTCCAGCCGGAGGTCCTGCCTGGTCATCAGCGCGGCAACGGCGGCGGCGCCCGCGGGCTCGACGATCAGCTTCGCCCGTTCGATGCAGAGCAGCAGCGCTCGGGACAGCGCGTCTTCTGAGACGGTCACGATCTCGTCGACGCGGTCCACCACGTGGTCGAACGGAACGCTACCGGGTAGGCCGACGGCGATACCGTCGGCCATCGTCGACATCGACTGTGCGGCAACGGGATACCCGGCTTTCAGCGACACCGGCCAGGCGGCGGCGCCTTCGGCTTGCACGCCGACGACGCGAACGTTCGGCTTGTGCAGGTGAACCGCGGCTGCGACGCCTGCCAGCAATCCACCGCCGCCCGTCGGAACGACGATGGTGCCGACGTCGGGCATCTGACGAAGTAGCTCGGTCCCCAGAGTTGCTTGTCCCGCAACGATGTCCGCGTGGTCGAACGGGTGGATCAGCACGGCGCCGGTGCGAGCGGCGAATTCGTGCGCGTGCGTGAGCGCTTCGTCGACCGTGCGGCCGGTCAGGTGGACGTCCGCGCCGTAGGCCTTGGTGGCGACGAGCTTCGGCAACGAGACGCCGGTAGGCATGAAGACCGTCGACGTCGTACCCAGCTGCGTCGCAGCCCAGGCGACACCTTGCGCGTGGTTGCCCGCGCTGGCGGCCACTACACCGTGTGCGCGTTCCTCCGGTGAGAGCCGTGCTATGCGGTTGTACGCTCCGCGGGGCTTGAAAGAGCCTGTGCGTTGCAGATTCTCGCATTTGAGTCGCACTTCGTGCCCGGTCGTATCGGACAGAATCCGTGACGCCACGACAGGGGTTCTTCGCATGACCGGCTCGAGCAATTCCTCGGCGTCGGCGATGTCCGACGCCGTCAGCAGCGCACCGCTCACGTGGGCTGACCGATCTTCGCACGCATCTTCATCACTGCTCCTGCCATACCGGCGCCGACCACGGCCGTAAGAATTCCGTCACGGACGTAGTATGCCAGGAATTTTCTGCCGTCGTCCTCGACGATCTCGACGGAATCATCGGCGGATGGGCTGCCCAACGCCTGGATCTTGACGTCGTACTGATCACTCCAGAAGTACGGAACGACAGGCCGAGGTGCGGCCGCCGGTTCCTTGCCCAGTAGAGCCGGAACCATGACGCGAACCTGGTCACCGACATTGCTCCAGTGCTCGACCCGTCGGCGACCGTGCTGCGGGTGATCCCAGGCTGCGACGTCGCCGACCGCCCAGACGCCCAGGACATCGGTGCGCCCGTACGCGTCGGCAACGATGCCGTTGTCGACGGTGACTCCCGACGCCTCCAGCACCTCGACCACCGGTGTCGACCCGATTCCGATCACCACCAGGTCTGCCTCGACTTCGGTTCCGTCGCTCAGCACGACGTGCGTGACCCGGTCCGTTCCGCGCAGAGTGTCGACGCCGACTCCGGTGCGCACCGTCACGCCCTCGTCGCGGTGAAGCCTCGACACCAGCTCGCCGACCTCGGAGCCGAGGACCGACGCGAGAGGGGTGGCTTGCGGCTCGACGAGCGTGACATCGACGCCGAGGTGCCGTAGGCCTGCGGCGACCTCGCACCCGACGAATCCGGCCCCCACCACGACGGCGCGTGCGGCAGCCGAGGCGTCACGGCGCAACGACTCGGCGTCGTCGCGGCTGCGAAGGACGTGCACTCCGTGCAGGTCCGGCAACAACGGCACCCGTCTCGGCCGTAGGCCCGTCGCGATCACCAGCTGGTCGTACGGGAGCGTCGAGCCGTCGGCCAGCTCGAGCGTCGTGTTCTCGGTATCCACTCGGACCGCTGCCACACCCAACCGCAGCTCGATGCGGTTCTCGGCGAAGTACTCCTCGCTTTCGAAGGTGGTGTCCTCCCGCTCCCCGCGGATCACCTCCTTCGACAGCGGCGGCCTGTCGTACGGAAGGTGCGGTTCGTCTCCGACGAGCACAAGACCGCCGTCGTACCCCTGTTTGCGCAGTTCCTGAGCCGTACGTAATCCGCCGAGGCCTGCTCCTACGATCACGATCGTCATGGGGAGATCTCTACCAGAGAACGAACTCCGTCCACTGAGCAACGGAGGCTCGGTTGCGCGTCTACGATCGAGACCATGACCACAGACCCCAGCTTCGCGGCCGCCAGTTCGGCCGCGCTGACCACCACGCAGGGTCGAACGATCATCGCCGACGCGGTCGTCGCGAAGATCGCCGGAATCGCGACGCGTGAGATCGACGGCGTCCACGACGTCGGTGGCGGAACCGCTCGGGTCGTCGGTGCGCTCCGGGACCGCATCCCCGGCGCCCGCGTCAACCACAGCCAGGGCGTCGCCGTAGAGGTCGGTGAGAAACAGGCTGCCATCGACATCGGCATCGTCGCCGAGTACGGCGTCGCATTGCATGAACTCGCGGCGGGCATCCGACGCAACGTCATCACCGCCGTCGAGCGGATGACGGGCCTCGAGGTCACCGAAGTGAACATCACCGTCTACGACGTCATCCTGTTCGACGAGCTCGAGACCGGCGTGGACCCGGACATCGCACCTCGGGTCCAGTGAGCGCCGAAGCGGATTACCAGCTCGCCGACGCCATCGCCGCCGCCGCGACGACCGTGTCCGGCGTAGCAGGCCTGCACGCCGGGGAGTTCGGCGAGATCGCGACCTATCTGCCCGGCAGAAAGGTCGTCGGTGTCCGCGTCGACGACGAGCGGTGCGAAGTGCACATCACCGCCGAATACCCGTCCGACGTACACGGCGTCGCCCGCGGAGTCCAGGCAGCGATCGGGCAGCTGGTGTCGGTACCCGTCGCGGTCGTCGTCGAGGACATCGATTCAGGGGACATCGATTCAGGGGACATCGATTCAGGGGACATCGATTCAGGGGAGGGTTCATGAGTTACACAATCGTCGGACTGCTCACCGGTCTGCTGCTCGCTCTCGCCGGGATCATCGGCGGGTTCAGCGGATTCGTGCTCGCACTGTTCCTCGGCGCGGTCGGGTTGGCTGTCGGCGCTCACTTCGACGGTCGCCTCGATCTGACGTCCCTGCTGCGCAGCCGCGGCCGTGGCTGACGGCGGCAAGGACGTAGCGACCCCGAGTGTCGATACGGGCTTCGTGGCCGACGAGGTCCCAGGAACCGGCGGACCCGGCACGCTTGTCGTCAAGGAGCGCGCCGTCTCCCGTGTCGCGGTCGCCGCAGCGCTGACCGTTCCTGCGGTCGTACGGCAAGTCGGCGGGATGTCGAAGCTGACCGGACGTGAACTTCCGCGTGCGGATGTGTCCGTCGGCGAGCATTCGGTGTCGGTCAACCTGTACGTGGCACTGGCCTGGCCCTGCCGGATCGCCGACGCCGGGGCTGCGATCGCCGAGAAGGTCGGACGCGCGTTGAACGACATCATCGGTCTGCCGCTGCATCAGCTCAACGTTCTGGTGGTCGGTACGTCGCCCGCTGGTTCGCCTGAGCCGTCTGCGCCGTCCGACGCTGCTGCGTTTCGTCCGAGGCCCCCGACGGCGAGCCCGGCCGCTGTACCGGTCGCTCTTGTCCTGTCGCTCGTTCTGCTCGGTGTCGCCTTCGTCGCCGGACGAGAGTTCCTGATCGCGCACGACACCATCGACGGCTCACCGTGGATCGCCAACGCCGTGAACTGGATCGCGGAGTTGCATTGGCAGCCATGGATGATCGGTGCGGCGGCTGCCTGCGTCGTGGTGGGTGCGATACTCGTCGTTCTCGGTCTGAAGCCGCGGACGAAAACTCACACGGGCGCCGGGTCGAAGGCATCGCAGTATCCGATGGTGTGGTTGCGTCCCACCGACGTCGCCCGGATCTGTAGCGATCATGCGGGCTCGGTGCCCGGCGTGGATTCCGCGCGGACCACCGTGACGCCGAAGCGGGTGACCGTCGACGTGCATCGTGCCGCCGGTGGTACCAACGGTTCCACCGCTGCGGTCGAATCCGTCCGCGCTGCAGTGGAACCCACAATCGCATTGCTGGCCGACACGAGGACCGTCCGCGTCCGAGTGAAGGAGAGCAAGGCGTGAAGCGCGCGACAACGTTGATCGATCGCCTGTTGGTCACGCTTCTCGGCGTCGCACTCGTCGGCGCAGGGGCGTTCGCGGTCGCGTGGTACTACGACGTTCCGTTCGCCGTGGAGTCCCTGTCCAGATTCGACCGTGACGTCTTCGCGGCGTTGCCTGCGCAATCGTGGTGGGAGGCCGCACTGGCCGCGACCGCCGTCGTCGGCACACTCGCCGCCGTCGCGCTCCTGATCGGGAACCTCTCCCCCAGAAGAACAGGCACCGTCGAGATCTCGACGAGCGAATCTCATTCCCTACGAATCGACCTGGGCGCGTTGGCCCGTGGCATTGCCGCGGACCTCGCCGACTTCCCCGGCGTCGAATCGGCCCGGGGTCGAGCCATCGACGATCGCGGCACCCCGACGTTGGCCGTCACGGTGCAGACTTCACCGGGCATCGACATCGAGGCATTCACTCGTACTGCCGAAGAGCGCGCCGTATACCTCGCCGGCGCAGTCGAGGGCAGCGACGTAGCCCTACGGGTGCAGCTGCACGTCTGAGTGCGCAGCTGCACCCCAGGGGACGGCTGCTACTCGCACAGTTTCCAGTTCCTCGCTCATGTTGCACCCTGTGCGGGGGACTGCAACCTGTGCGAAACGCCCCTTGGCACAACGAAAAGCGGCACCCACCCGAAGGTGAGTGCCGCTCTCGGTGTTGCTGGTGAAACTAGATCACTTGATGATCTTGGTGACGCGACCGGCGCCGACGGTACGACCGCCCTCGCGGATAGCGAAACGCAGGCCCTCGTCCATGGCGACCGGCTGGATCAGCGTGACGGACATCTCGGTGTTGTCACCGGGCATGACCATCTCGGTGCCCTCGGGGAGGGTGACGACGCCCGTAACGTCCGTGGTACGGAAGTAGAACTGCGGGCGGTAGTTGTTGAAGAACGGCGTGTGGCGGCCGCCTTCGTCCTTGGACAGGATGTAAGCGTTGCCCTCGAACTCCGTGTGGGGAGTCGTGGTGCCCGGCTTGATGATGACCTGTCCACGCTCGACGTCTTCGCGCTTGATGCCACGAACGAGGAGGCCGACGTTGTCGCCTGCCTGGCCCGAGTCGAGCAGCTTGCGGAACATCTCGATGCCGGTGACCGTGGTCTTGGTCGAGCCCGGACGGATGCCGACGATCTCGACCTCTTCGTTGACGTTGATCGCGCCACGCTCGATACGACCGGTGACGACGGTTCCACGACCGGTGATCGTGAAGACGTCCTCGACGGGCATGAGGAACGGCTTGTCGGTCTCACGGACGGGGTCCGGGATGGAGTCGTCGACAGCCTGCATGAGCTCTGCAACGCTCTCGGCCCACTTCGGGTCACCCTCGAGTGCCTTCAGTGCGGAGACCTTGACGACCGGTGCGTCCTCGTCGAAGTCCTGCGCAGCGAGGAGCTCGCGGACCTCCATCTCGACGAGCTCGATGATCTCGTCGTCGTCCACCATGTCGGCCTTGTTGAGGGCGACGAGGATGTACGGAACGCCGACCTGCTTGGCGAGGAGCACGTGCTCACGCGTCTGCGGCATCGGGCCGTCCGTAGCTGCCACGACCAGGATTGCGCCGTCCATCTGGGCAGCACCGGTGATCATGTTCTTGATGTAGTCGGCGTGTCCCGGAGCGTCGACGTGCGCGTAGTGGCGCTTGTCGGTCTGGTACTCGACGTGGGAGATGTTGATCGTGATACCACGAGCCTTCTCCTCAGGCGCCTTGTCGATCTCGTCGAAGGCCGAGGCCTCGTTGAGGTCCGGGAACTTGTCGTGCAGAACCTTGGTGATTGCTGCCGTCAGCGTCGTCTTGCCGTGGTCAACGTGACCGATGGTCCCGATGTTGACGTGCGGCTTCGTCCGCTCGAACTTCGCCTTCGCCACTGTGTGTCCTCCTGGACTGTTGGTGCTTGCTTGAAATGCAGCAGTGCGGTTGTCTCGTACAGCTCTTTTGAGCTGCATGGTCGTGCGGTGTTACGGATCCAGCGTGTCCAGCTCGGGAGAGATCTACTCTCCGGTCGCCTTCGCGATGATTTCCTTCGCGACGTTCGCAGGAACCTCGGCGTAGGAATCGAACACCATGGAGTAGTTAGCGCGGCCCTGAGTCTTCGACCGAAGGTCTCCGATGTAGCCGAACATCTCCGACAGCGGAACCTGTGCCTTGACGACACGAGCGCCGCTACGTTCCTCCATGGCCTGAATCTGACCACGGCGGGAGTTCAGGTCGCCGATGACCTCACCCATGTAATCCTCGGGGGTCGTGACCTCGACGGCCATGACGGGCTCGAGAATGACCGGGCTGGCCTTCTTGGCGGCTTCCTTGAACGCTTGTGAGCCGGCGACCTTGAAGGCCATTTCCGACGAGTCGACGTCGTGGTATGCACCGTCGAGCAGTGTGACCTTGACGTTGACGAGCGGGTATCCGGCGAGGACACCGTACTGCATGGCGTCCTGAGCTCCGGCGTCCACCGAAGGGATGTACTCCCTCGGCACACGACCACCGGTGACCTTGTTCTCGAACTCGTAGGTCGCACCGTCTTCGCCCTCGAAAGGCTCGAGACTGATGATGACCTTCGCGAACTGGCCGGAGCCACCGGTCTGCTTCTTGTGGGTGTAGTCGAGCTTTTCGACCTTCTTGCGAATGGTCTCGCGGTACGCAACCTGCGGCTTACCGACGTTGGCCTCGACCTTGAACTCACGCTTCATACGGTCGACCAGGATGTCGAGGTGGAGCTCGCCCATGCCGCCGATGACGGTCTGGCCGGTGTCCTCGTCCAGCTTCACCGAGAAGGTGGGATCCTCTTCGGCGAGCTTCTGGATGGCTGTTCCCAGCTTCTCCTGGTCGGACTTGGTCTTGGGCTCGATGGAGACCTCGATGACCGGGTCCGGGAAGGTCATCGACTCGAGGATCACCTGGTTCTGCGGATCGCAGAGGGTGTCACCCGTCGTCGTGTCCTTCAGACCGATCACGGCGTAGATGTGACCTGCCGAAGCGGTCGCGATCGCGTTCTCCTTGTTGGAGTGCATCTGGAAGAGCTTGCCCAGACGCTCCTTCTTGCCCTTGGTCGAGTTGATGACCTGAGCGCCGGAGTCGACCTTGCCCGAGTACACGCGGACGTAGGTCAGCTTGCCGAAGAAGGGGTGGGTCGCGATCTTGAACGCGAGAGCCGAGAACGGCTCGTCGGCAGACGGCTTACGGAGGAGAAGTTCCTCTTCGTTGCCGGGTGCGTGACCCTGGACCGACTCGACGTCGAGAGGCGACGGGAGGTAGTCGATGACCGCGTCGAGCATGGGCTGAACGCCCTTGTTCTTGAACGCGGAGCCACAGAGAACCGGGTACAGCTCGCTGTTGACGGTCATCTTGCGGATGGCGCCCTTGATCTCGTCGATCGAGAGCTCTTCGCCACCGAAGAACTTCTCCAGCAGAGCTTCGTCGGACTCGGCGACGATCTCGAGGAGTTCCTGGCGGTACTGCTCCGCCTTCTCCTGGAGGTCGGCCGGGATGTCCTGAACCTCGTACTTCTCACCGAGCTTGGTCTCACCGCTCCAGACCTTCGCCTTCATCTCGACGAGGTCGACGATGCCTTCGAAGTCGTTCTCGGCGCCGATGGGCAGCTGGATGACCAGCGGCTTGGCTCCGAGGCGGTCCTTGATGGTCTGCACGGTGAAGTAGAAGTCAGCGCCCAGCTTGTCCATCTTGTTGACGAAGCAGATGCGCGGGACGTCGTACTTGTCGGCCTGACGCCAGACCTGCTCCGACTGCGGCTCGACGCCTTCCTTGCCGTCGAACACTGCGACGGCGCCGTCGAGAACACGCAGCGAACGCTCGACCTCGACGGTGAAGTCGACGTGTCCGGGCGTATCGATGATGTTGATCTGGTTGTCGTTCCAGAAGCACGTCGTGGCAGCAGAGGTGATCGTGATGCCACGCTCCTGCTCCTGCTCCATCCAGTCCATCGTGGCTGCGCCGTCGTGGACCTCACCGATCTTGTACGAGATACCGGTGTAGAAGAGGATGCGTTCGGTAGTGGTGGTTTTACCAGCATCGATGTGGGCCATGATGCCGATGTTGCGGACCTTGTTGAGGTCTGTCAGCACGTCCTGTGCCACGGAATTCATCCCGCCTTGTAAGTCGAAGAAGTGGGACTGGGCCAGCTTGTCACCAGTATGTGAACGGTGAGCCGGGCCGGACCAGGTACTCGGTACAACGCCGGAAAGGTGCGGAAAGTTTCACCGCACCCTCCCGGCCGGAAGTCACCAGCGGTAGTGCGCGAACGCCTTGTTGGCTTCAGCCATCTTGTGCGTGTCCTCGCGACGCTTCACAGCGGCACCGAGGCCGTTGCTGGCGTCGAGAAGCTCGTTGGCCAGACGCTCGACCATGGTCTTCTCACGACGAGCGCGCGAGAAGGTGACCAGCCAGCGCAGTGCCAGCGTGGTCGAGCGACCGGGGCGAACCTCGACGGGGACCTGGTAGGTCGCGCCACCGACGCGACGGCTGCGAACCTCGAGGGCCGGCTTGACGTTGTCGAGTGCACGCTTGAGCGTGACGACGGGGTCGGTGCCGGTCTTCTCACGAGCCTGCTCGAGAGCC
Organism: Rhodococcus sp. 06-156-4; assembly: GCF_002259345.1. Classification (NCBI taxonomy): domain Bacteria; kingdom Bacillati; phylum Actinomycetota; class Actinomycetes; order Mycobacteriales; family Nocardiaceae; genus Rhodococcus; species Rhodococcus sp. 06-156-4. The sequence goes on from NZ_NPGB01000039.1 coordinate 223,088, forward strand.
TGGTAGACGATGCGCTCGGCGGTGGACTTCTTGCCGTCGAGAAGGATCTTGTTGACGAGCTGCGTGACCAACGGGGATCCGTAGACCGGGTCGTTGATCAGCGGCCGCTTGGGTGCTGGGCCCTTGCGTGGCATTAGCTCTTCTCCTTCTTGGCGCCGTAGCGGCTGCGAGCCTGCTTGCGGTTCTTGACACCCTGGGTGTCGAGCGAGCCGCGGATGATCTTGTAACGCACACCCGGGAGGTCCTTCACACGACCACCGCGAACGAGCACCATGGAGTGCTCCTGCAGGTTGTGGCCCTCACCGGGGATGTAGGCGGTGACCTCTACCGAGCTGGTCAAGCGCACACGCGCGACCTTACGCAGAGCAGAGTTCGGCTTCTTCGGAGTGGTGGTGTACACGCGAGTGCACACACCACGACGCTGGGGACTGCCCTTGAGGGCAGCGGTCTTCAGCTTCGCAACCTTGTCGGTGCGACCCTTGCGGACCAGCTGGTTGATAGTTGGCATGAACCGGCTTTCTTTGTGTCGCGAGTCTTCTTCTCGAAAGACCCAGGGATCTAGCAGTTGGAGCAAGAGAACACTGCTCCTCACCCGTACTACTGTCGTTCTTGTACTGCATACCGCGGGTCTCTTGCACCCCGCGGTCGGGTGTGTCGCATACCCCCACACGGCAGCCGCATCGCACGCTCGGAACTGAACATGAGCACGGCTGTACCTCGCATAGGCACACAGACGGACCGGCCAGGCCGGACACGACCCATAACGATACCCGGCGGCGCGCCTTCGGGTCAAAACGGGCCCCGCCGTGCTACCGACTCAGATTGATCGTCAGATCCATCAGCGTCGTCGCAGCCTCACACGGATCAGGCGCGCCCGATCCAGGCAGGTACTGCACCCACCATCCGACCACTCCGGAGTCCGGAGACCCGGCCGTGACACCGCAGGACGTCGGCTCGTTCGGCGGCTGGGTTCGAATTGCCTTGCGGCCCTGCACGGTTATGTCCTGGACCAGGTACATCATCTTCTCGTTGGCCTCTCGCTCGGCGTCGAGCGAGCCGTTCTCGAACCAGTTGAACGTCACCTTCACGATGCCGTTGGGACCGGCCACGTCCCACCGGCAGATCGCCCCGAAGAAACCGCGAGCGATGGCGTCGCCACCCACCGTCGCGGCGATTCGATCGTCGGCGACGGCGTCGCATTCGGTCAGGAGATCTCGGAACTCCGTGTCGCCGCCGCTGTCGAACGTTTCGGGTGTCGCGGTGCCCTGAACCGTCGTGCTGCATCCCGCCAGCAACACGACGAGCGCGGACATCCACAGCCGTTTCACTGCGCGCGCTCCACGGTGAGGGTTGCCAATCGAGTGGCGACGTCGCACGGATCGGACGACGGCGGCTGGTCACCGTACGTAACCGACCAGTGCATGAAATCCTTCCCGAACTGAACCCCGACCTCGCACAGGTAGTCGTCCGTGGCCGCGGAGAAACCAGGGTTCCCGTCGATCTCGATGTCGTCGGCGGGTCGACCGATCAGCTCGGACCCGGACCGCTCCCGATCGATGGGGCTGCCGCGGTACCAGGAGAAACTCACCGAAGGGCCGGTGCTGCCCGCGACCTCCCATTCGCACCCCACCGAATTCCTGGTGATCATCGTGAATGCCGGCACGGCGAAGGTACTCAGAACTTCGTCGTCGTTCACCGAACCGCACTGCCCGAAGAACGGACCGGCCTCCCCCGGCGACGCCGACGTGGAGTTCTGCTGCGGCGAGGCGTCGTCACCCGTTCCGCATCCGGCCAGAACGGCAGACAGCACACCCAGGAGAATCACCGTCCGCCGCATGGTCTTCAGACCCTACCCAGTCCGACCGACACCGATCAGATGGAGTCGACGCGTCGACCCCGCACGTAGACCTCCGTGATCGCAGGCTCGCGCATCGCCATGAGCAGGGCGAACAGAGTCTGGTCGCGAGCCATGTCCGGGTCGACGGAACGGATGCCACGACGAATCAGATCGTCGAGGGGCTGCCACTTCGCCGGATCGACGACGATGAAATCGGCTTCCTTGCCCACGTCGAGGTTGCCGATGCGGCCCTCCATGTCGAGCGCCCGCGCCCCGGCCAGGGTGCCGGTGAAGAGCAGCTCGGCGGGATGCAGGGGTACGCCCGCGTCTCCGGGTTCGGAGATGTGCACCTTGTACGCGTCGCCGAGCACGCGAGAGAGAAGGAACTCGTCACCGCCTCCGTAATCGGAACCGAGGGCGATGTTCACCCCTGCGGCCACGGTTCGGTTCCACGGCATGGTGCCCGACCCGAGGAATTGCTGCGATGTCGGGCAGTGCGCGATGGACGTGCCCGTCTCCGCCATCCGTGCGAGCTCGTCGTCCTGGCAGTGCACGGCGTGGGCGAGAATCGTCCGCTTGCCGAGGAAGCTCTTGCCACCGACCACCGAGCCGGGGAGGAACTTGCCGTCGTAGGTATCGAGGTACGAGTCGACCTGGTAGGTCTCGAGTGTCGTTGCGATCTCGCCCGTACCGGGCCTGTTGTTCTCGTTGAGGTGGGTGTGGAAGTAGACGCCGCGGTCCCGCACGGAGTCGTACAGCTCGCCGAGGTTCCTCAGTGTCTCCGTGGTCACCGACAGAGAGAACCGTGGAACGACGGCGACGTGCAGCAGAGCGGTGTCGACGTCCCCGGTGTCGGCGGCATGCCACTTCTCGATCTCCTCCGACACCAGCCGTACCGCGTCCTGTTCGGTGGTCACGAGTGCCTTCGCCGAGTCGGGGCCCGTCGTCTGCACTCCCCTGCCGCTGACGACGCGCAGTCCTCTACGAAGGGTCTCCTCGAACAATGCGTCCTGCGCGTGCGGGAACGCCGACCCGAACACCATGGCCTGCGTCGTACCGGCCGCAATACGTCGATCGCAGAACGCGGCCGCCGCCTCCGCCGCGAACTCCGGGTCCTCGAACATCGATTCCGACGGGAAGATGCAGGTGTTCAACCACTCGAGCAGCTGCCCGCCGCCGTAGGCGTCCCCGGCGAACGTCTGCGGGAAATGCACGTGAGTGTCGATGAACCCGGGAAGAAGAAAACCAGGACGATGGTCGACGACGGTGCCGCCCCCGACCGTGACCGCGTCGAACGGTCCCGAATAGGTGATGACACCGTCGTCGTCGACCACCAGCGCACCGTCGGGTATGGAGACCAACGCGTCCGCAGCAGCGGTCACCGTCGGAGATCCGGCGATGTGGAAAACATGGCCCCGATGGATTTCAGGTGCACTGTGTTTTTCAGGTGCACTGTGTTTTTCAGGTGCACTGTGTTTTTCAGGTGCACTGCGTATCCGACTCACGGTGAGAGCGAACCACGAACCGGGCACCGCCGCAGATCGAGCGCTCGCCTACCCGGCCGCGGTGGTGGCGTGGTCGATCTTCAGGCTTGCGTCGAGGACGCCTGCCCATGCCTTGACGATTTCGCTGCGTCGGCGTGAGTCGTCGCTCAGGACGTCGGCGAGGCCGAGCCCACGTGCGAGGTCGAGGGTCGCCTGCACGAGCCGGTGTGTCTGCGGGTCGCTGTCGTCGGCGCCGAGTTGGTCGACGGCCATGCGGTGGGCAACTCGACCGAACTTCTCCTCGAGCGGCAGCACCCTCGCCCGCATGTCCGGGTCCGCGGCGGCAGCGGTCCACACCTGCAGGGCCGCTTTGAAGACGGAACCGGTGTAGTACTCGACGAGCCTTTCGACGACGCGTTCGGTGCGGGCCGGGCCGTGTGGCAGCGCCGCGGATTCACGACGTGCGTCGTCCATGCGAGTGTCGAACATGTAGTCCAACGCCGCGGTGATCAGGTCTTCTCGGGTGGGAAAATGGTGCTGGGTCGCCCCGCGGGAGACTCCTGCTCGCGCCGCGACGACGCCCACCGTCGTCGGGCCCCATCCCTGCTCGGCGAGCGAGTCGATAGTGGACTCCAACAGCCGCTGACGCGTCGCCCTACTTCGATCCTGCTTGGGTTCCCGCGCCGTCACCATCGGTCCTGCTTCTCCCTACTTCTGCACCGGCCCGCTCATTCCGCGGGCGCCACTCGCGAGGCCACCCACCTGGGCGGTCGCTTCTCCAAGAAGGACATCATCCCCTCTCGCGCTTCCTCGGATGCAAACAGCCTCGCAGAACGGTCCGACAAGTCGGTTCCGTGAGCGTCGAAGTCCGCCAGAATCGCCGACGTCGTGAGCCGCTTCGACTCGGCGAGGCCCTGCGGGGATCCTTTCCGGAGAGCCTCGAGAATGTCTCCGACGGTGGATGCCGGGTCGGCTGCGGCCTCGCTGATCAGGCCGATGGCCTCGGCCTCGTGGGAGCCGAACTTCTCACCGGTGACGAAGTAGCGGCCTGCTGCGCGGGAGTTCATCCGAGGCAACAGCGTCAGCGACACGATGGACGGGGCCAGACCCAGGCGGGCCTCCGTCAGCGCGAATGTGGAGTTCGGTCCCGCGACGACGATGTCGCATGCACCGACAAGCCCCATGCCTCCCGCGCGCACGTGGCCGTCGATCTGTCCGACGACGGGCTTCGGGGTCTCGAGGAGTGTACGAAGCAGTCCGAGCATCTGCGCCGTGCGTCCTTCGACGGTTCCGCCGGCTTCGGTGAGGTCGGCCCCCGCGCAGAACGTTCCACCGGTGTGAGTGAGGACGATTGCCCGAACGTCGGGATCCTCGCCCGCATCGTGCAGCCCTGCCGTCAGTTCGTCGACGAGGGCCGTGGACAGGGCGTTCCTGTTGTGCGGGGTGTCGAGAGTGAGGGTGGTGACTGCGTCGGCTGTATGTACCTGAACTGCCATCAGTACGACCTGGGTAGTCCGAGGGAGTGTTGGGAGACGAAGTTGAGGATCATCTCCCGGCTGACCGGCGCCACCCTCGCGATCCGCGCTGCACCGAGCATCGCGGCGAGACCGTATTCCTCGGTCAAGCCCGCCCCGCCGTGGGTCTGGATGGCCTGATCGAGCGCTTTGATACTCGCTTCCGCGGCCGCGTACTTGGCCATGTTGGCGGCCTCGGCAGCACCGAAATCGTCGCCGGAGTCGTAAAGAACGGCCGCTTTCTGCATCATCAGCTTGGCGAGCTCGAGTTCGATCTTGACCTGCGCCAGCGGATGCGAAATCCCCTGGTGCGCCCCGATGGGCGCCTTCCACACCGTGCGCTCGTTGGCGTATTTCACCGCCGCGTCGAGTGCGTACCTACCCATCCCGACGGCCATCGCCGCGCCGAGAATGCGCTCGGGATTCAGACCGGCGAACAGCTGCATCAGCGCGGCGTCGGCCTCACCGACGAGGGCCTCGGCCGGGAGCCGGACGTCGTCGAGGAACAACGTGAACTGATGATCCGGCTCGATGATGTCCATCTCCATCCGAGTCTTCTGGAAGCCCTCGGAGTCGGTGGGAACGATGAACAGCGCCGGCTTCAGCTTGCCGGTCTTGGAATCTTCGGTGCGAGCGACGATCAACACCGCGTCGGCCTGGTCGACGCCGGAGATGTAGATCTTGCTGCCCTTGAGGATCCAGTCGTCACCGTCTCGCCTGGCGGTCGTGGTGATCTGGTGCGAGTTGGATCCGGCGTCGGGTTCGGTGATGCCGAAGGCCATGATCTTCGAACCGTCGGCGAGAGCGGTGAGCCACGTCTGCTTCTGATCCGCCGTGCCGTACTTCCCGATGATGGTGCCGCAGATCGCCGGGCTGACGACGACCAGCAGCAACCCCGCCCCGTGTGCCGCGAGTTCCTCCTGGACGAGGGCGAGTTCGTAGATCCCTGCGCCTCCGCCGCCGTACTCCTCGGGCAGGTTCACGCCGAGGAATCCGAGTTTGCCTGCCTCGTTCCACAATTCGCTGAGGGGTTCACCTTTGCGAGCCTTCGGCAGCACGTAGTCGATGTAGTTGTAGCGCTTGCCGAGCGAGGAGACCGAGGTCCGCAGGCCCTTCTGCTCTTCGGTTTCGATGAAACTCATGATTCTCCTTTTGAAATGGTCATTCCGCGGGCTCCACTCCTGTTGAAATGGTCATTCCGCGGGCTCCACTCCTGTTGAAATGGTCATTCCGCGGGCTCCACTCCTGTTGAAATGGTCATTCCGCGGGCTCCGCTCCTGCTTGGACGACTGCAAGGACGGCGCCGACCTCGACTTGCTGGCCTTCGGAAACGTTCAGTTCGGTGAGCACGCCGTCGGCCGGCGCAGTGACGGTGTGTTCCATTTTCATTGCTTCGAGCCACAGGATCGGTTGCCCGGCCGTGACGGTGTCACCCTGCGCTGCAGCCACTCTGACGACGCTGCCCGGCATCGGAGCGAGCAACGATCCGGCTGCGACCTCCTCGGTGGGATCGACGAATCGCGGCGCCTTGGCCAGCCGCACCGGACCGAGCGAGGAGTCGATGAAGACATCCGGTCCGTACCGCGCGACGTGGAACGTTCGACGAAGCTTGTTGTCGTCCAGCACCACTCGATTCGGAGTGTTCTCGATCAGCGCGACGCCGTCGAGATCGGTCTTCAGGCCGTAGCGCCCGAGGGTGTATTCGACAATCTCATCCCCGTACTGCTTTCGCTGCGGTTGCGACGGGAGGTTGCGCCAGCCGCTGGGGAGCCCCTTGTTCACGCGAGCCGACGCCCGGTTGTGGGCGGCGTCGGCCAGTGCGGCTGCCAGTGCCGACAGCCGCACTGCACGTCCCTGAGCGATCGGCTGCGCCAGGACGTCCAGACCGTGGGTGTCGAAGAACGCCGTATCGGTGTCACCGGCGAGGAATGCCGGGTGCTGCAGGACGTTGACGAGCAGATCTCGGTTGGTGACAAGCCCGTGAATCGTGGCTTTCTGCAGCGACTTCGCCAGCAGATTCGCAGCCTGCTCTCGGGTGGGCGCGAACGAGATCACCTTCGCGAGCATGGGGTCGTAGAAGGTGCCCACGTGTGACCCTGTTTCGACGCCGGAATCCACACGAATTCCGGATTTGTTCAGCACGGAGAACCGCTCGCCGGGGATGTCGAACGTGTGCACCGGCCCGCTCTGGGGCTGCCAGTCCTGACTGGGATCCTCGGCGTACAGCCGAACTTCGATGGAGTGCCCCCGCGTCGCCGGCTGATGGGCCGGGAGAGGTTCGCCCGACGCCACGCTGATCTGCAACGCAACCAGGTCGAGGCCCGTCGTACATTCGGTGACGGGATGCTCCACCTGCAGACGGGTGTTCATCTCGAGGAAGAAGAAGTTGCCCTTCTCGTCGGCGAGGAACTCGACGGTACCTGCGCCCTCGTACCCGATGGCCTCGGTGGCGAGTCTGGCGGCGTCGAACAACCTCTCGCGCATCCCGTCGATACGTTCGACGAGCGGTGAGGGCGCCTCCTCGACCACCTTCTGGTGCCGACGCTGGATGGAGCACTCGCGTTCTCCGACCGTCCACACGGTGCCGTGGCGGTCGGCCATGACCTGAACTTCGATGTGTCGGCCGGTTTCGATGTACCGCTCGACGAACACCGTTCCGTCGCCGAAGGCCGAAAGAGCTTCTCGCCCTGCCGTCTCGATTTCCCGCTGCAGGTCCTTCAGATCGCGGACGATACGCATGCCGCGTCCACCACCGCCCGCCGACGCCTTGACGAGCACCGGCAGTTCGTCCTCGGTGATCTGCGACGGATCGAGCCGGGTCAGGACCGGCACCCCGGCGTCGGCCATCATCGCTTTGGACTCCACCTTCGAGCCCATGAGTTCGATGGCTTTGACGGGTGGTCCGATCCACGTCAGTCCGGCGTTCTGGACCTGCTGGGCGAATTCGGCGTTCTCGGAGAGGAATCCGTAGCCGGGGTGAACCGCGTCGGCGCCTGCTTGTACGGCTGCTGCGATGACGAGTTCACCGCGCAGGTACGTCTCGCCGGGCGAGTTCCCCGGCAGGTTGACCGCGACGTCGGCTTCCCGGACGTGCGGGGAGTTCGCGTCGGCGTCGGAGAAGACTGCGACGGTGTCGATGCCTTCGGCGCGGCAGGTAGCGAAGACACGGCGGGCGATTTCACCGCGGTTTGCGACGAGTACCGAAGTGGCAGGAGCGGAGCCTGCGGAGTGACCAGATTGGTTTGTCATCTGCGCTTCACATCCGGAAGACGCCGAAGTTCTCGGTGCCTTCGATCGGGGCGGTGGCAATAGCCGACAGGCACATTCCCACCACCGTTCGGGTGTCACGGGGGTCGATGACGCCGTCGTCGTAGAGGCGTCCGGAGAGAAACATCGGCAGCGACTCGGCTTCGATCTGGTTCTCGATCATCGCGCGCAGGCCTGCGTCGGCTTCCTCGTCGAATGCTTGGCCGCGGGCTTCCGCTGCTGCCCGTCCGACGATGGAAATGACGCCCGCAAGTTGGGCTCCGCCCATGACAGCGGATTTGCTGCTGGGCCACGCGAAGAGGAACCGGGGATCGAAGGCGCGGCCACACATGCCGTAGTGGCCGGCGCCGTACGACGCTCCGAGCAGAATCGAGATGTGTGGGACCTTGGAGTTCGAGACGGCGTTGATCATCATCGAGCCGTGTTTGATCATGCCGCCTTCCTCGTACTCCTTTCCGACCATGTAACCGGTGGTGTTGTGCAGGAACAACAACGGCGTGTTCGATCGATTGGCAAGTTGAATGAACTGGGTTGCCTTCTGCGATTCTTCGCTGAACAGGACGCCACGTGCGTTGGCGAGGATGCCGATGGGGTAGCCGTGCAGTTCGGCCCAGCCGGTGACCAGCGACCCGCCGTACATCGGCTTGAACTCGTCGAAATCGCTGCCGTCGACGATGCGCGCGATGACCTCACGGGGATCGAACGGAATCTTCAAGTCGGTCGGCACGATGCCGAGCAGGTCCTCGGGATCGGCGAGTGGTTCGATGACCTCTGCTCGCGGTTCCGGGCCCTTCTTCTTCCAGTTGAGTCTCTTGACGATGCTGCGACCGATGCGGATGGCGTCCTGCTCGTCGACCGCGAAGTAGTCCGCGAGACCGGACTTTCGGGCATGCATCTCGGCGCCGCCGAGGGATTCGTCGTCGGAGTCCTCACCGGTCGCCATCTTGACCAGTGGCGGTCCGGCCAGGAAAACCTTGGAGCGTTCCTTGATCATGACGACGTGATCCGACATGCCGGGAATGTAGGCACCGCCGGCCGTGGAGTTGCCGAAAACCAGGGCAATCGTCGGAATTCCTTTGGCGGACAATTGCGTCAGGTCACGGAACATGCGTCCGCCTGGAATGAACACCTCCTTCTGAGTCGGCAGGTCGGCACCACCGGACTCGACGAGGGAGATGACCGGCAACCGGTTCTGCGTCGCGATGTCGTTGGCCCGGAAACCCTTCTTGAGGGTCCACGGGTTGCTGGCACCGCCGCGCACCGTCGGATCGTTGGCGACGATGAGGCATTCGACACCGCTGACGACGCCGATGCCCATGACCGTGCTCGCACCGACAGGAAAGTCGCTGCCCCACGCGGCAAGTGGGCACAGCTCGAGGAACGCCGAGTCCTCGTCTATCAGTAGTTCTATTCGTTCACGCGCCAGGAGTTTGCCGCGCTTGCGGTGCCGCTCGACGTATTTCTCACCGCCACCGAGAAGCGCTTTACCGTGCTCGACGTCGATCTCCGCCAGCTTGGTGTTCATCGCCTCGGCGGCACCGGTGAATTGCTCCGACGCGGTGTCGAGGGTGGACTTCAGCACGCTCATGCCTGGTACCCCAATCGTTTTGCAGCCAGTCCGGTCAGGATCTCGGTGGTGCCTCCGCCGATACCGAGGATGCGCATGTCGCGGTACTGACGTTCGACTTCGCTCTCCCGCATGTAGCCGAGGCCGCCGAACAACTGGACGGCCTGGTTCGCGACCCATTCGCCGGATTCGACGGCAGTGTTCTTGGCAAAGCACACTTCGGCGATGAAGTCGTTGTTCTCGGTCATGGACCGTTCGACGATGCTGCGGGTGTAGACCCGCGCGATGTCGATCTTGCGCGCCATCTCGGTGACGGTGTTCTGTACGGATTGCCGTTTGATGAGCGGCTTTCCGAACGTCTCGCGGTCGCGAACCCACTGCAGCGTCAGGTCGAGGCACCGCTGAGCGCTCGAATAGGCCTGCGCGGCGAGCGCGATGCGTTCGGTCAGGAACGCCTGCGCGATCTGCGCGAAGCCCGTGTTCTCCGCGCCCACCAGATTGCTCACGGGCACCCGGGCGTTGACGAAGGAGAGCTCGGCCGTGTCCGACGCCCGCCAGCCCATCTTGTCCAGCTTGCTCGTCACCTCGAATCCAGGCGTGCCCTTCTCCACGACCAGAAGCGAGACCCCTCCGGCGCCGTCACCGCCGGTGCGGACCGCCGTCACCACGAAATCTGCGCGGCACCCCGACGTGATGTACGTCTTCGCACCGTTGACGACGTAGTGATCGCCGTCCTTGACGGCCCTCGTCCGCAGATGTCCGACGTCGGATCCGCCGCCCGGTTCGGTGATCGCGAGCGATCCGATCTTCTCGCCTGCGAGGGTAGGGCGTACCCACTTCTCGATCTGGTCCGGATCACCCGCGGCCACCAAGTGCGGCAACGCAATTCCGCTGGTGAACAGCGAAGCGAAGAGTCCTCCCGACGCGCCTGCCTGGTGCATTTCCTCGCAGATGACCACAGCGTCGGCGAGGTCTCCCCCGTCGCCGCCGACCTCCTCGGGAAAGCCCGCTCCGATGAGACCGAGAGCCGCAGCTTTACGGTGGAGATCGCGTGGGAGTTCACCGTCCGACTCCCACTGGTTCAAGTGCGGCAGGATGTCCTGTTCGACGAAACTGCGCACGGTCTTGCGGAGCTGTTCACGCTCCGGCGTGGTCCACACGGTCATATCTGTCCTTGGAATACGAGAGTTTCGGGAATGGCGATGTGCCGGGACCTGAGCCATTCGCCCAACCCCTTGGCCTGTGGATCGAATCGTGCCTGCGATGCGACGCCTTGGCCGAGGATGCCTTCGATGACGAAGTTGAGGGCCTTGAGGTGCGGCAGCACATGCCGGGTGACGGTGAGGTCTGCGGCTTCGGGGAGCAGCGACTTCAGTTCTTCGACGGTGAGAGCGTGGGCCAGCCAGGCGAATTCGTCGTCGCTGCGCACCCACACTCCGACGTTCGCGTTGCCGCCTTTGTCGCCGCTTCGTGCGGCGGCGACGGTACCGAGTGGCACTGTGATCGTCGACTCGCCAGGTCGTTTCGGTGGAAGTTCGGGCTCCGGGAGCGGTTCGAGTACTTCAGTGTCGGTGGCCGGTGGAATGTCGACCCGGGTGCCGTCGGCGAGGGTGACCGTGTGCGGTACCTCGCCTGCATCGACGTATCCGGCGGTGAAGACACCGAACGGCGCACCGTGTCCGGGCGGCGCGGTCAACGAGAAGCCGGGATAGCTGGCGAGAGCGAGCTCCACTGCTACCGATGAGAACTGGCGGCCGACGATGTTCGGATCACTGTCGCGGGCCACGCACCTCAGGAGCGCGCTTGCGGTTTCCTCGGTGGGCGCGTCGGGCTTGTCGGTCCGCACCAGCGTCCATTCGAGTTCCTTGGGTCTGGTCGGCAGCCAGGATTCGAATTGCTTCTGCGCGAGTTCGGCTTTCGCGTCGATGTCGAGACCGGTCAGAACGAGGGTGAACTCGTTGCGGAATCCGCCGAGCGAGTTGAGCGAGACCTTCAGCGTGGGCGGCGGGGCCTCGCCCTTCACCTGGGAGATCCTGACGCGGTCGATGGACTCCTGAGTCAGTACAGCGGTGTCGATACGAGCTGTGACGTCGGGGTTCGCGTATCGCCCGCCGGTGATTTCGTAGAGCAACTGCGCGGTGACGGTTCCGACGCTGACTGCGCCGCCGGTGCCGTCGTGCTTGGTGATGACCGACGATCCGTCGGCATGGATCTCGGCGATCGGGAACCCGGGACGTCCCATGTCGGCGATCTCGGTGAAGAACGAGTAGTTGCCACCGGTCGCCTGGGTGCCGCACTCGATGACGTGACCGGCCACCACGGCACCGGCCAGAGCGTCGTAGTCGGTTCTGTTCCAACCGAAGTGGTACGCCGCGGGGCCGACGATGACCGAGGCGTCGGTGACGCGGCCGGTGACGACGACGTCGGCGCCGGACTTCAGCGCTTCGACGATTCCCCACGCGCCGAGGTACGCGTTGGCGGTGAGAGGGCTACCCAGGCCGAGCTCGTCCGCGCGGGACAGGAGATCGTCGCCGTCGACGTACGCGATCTTCGCACCGGAGTCGAGCTGGGTCAGCGCGTCGGCGAGGCCTTTCGGGTTGAGTCCGCCGGCGTTCGCGACGATCTTCACGCCCCTGTCGAGAGCGAGACCGAGGCAGTCCTCTGCCTGGCGGAGAAAGGTTTTGGCGTATCCGCGGGATGCGTCCTTCATGCGATCGCGGCCGAGGATGAGCATCGTGAGTTCGGCGAGGTAGTCGCCGGTGAGGTAGTCGAGTTCACCACCTTCGAGCATCTCCCGCATCGCGGAGAGTCGGTCACCGTAGAAACCGGAACAGTTGCCGATTCTGACGTGGGGGGTACTCATTTCTGGGATCGTCCTGGTCCTGGAGGGCCTGCGAAGGCTTGGGCGATGGTGAGCCAGTGCTGGGCGTCGGCGCCCTCGGCGTGGACGTCGAGGTCGTCGCGATGGGCGCGCTGAGTGACGAGCAGGCAGAAGTCCGCCGCCGAGCCGGTGACGCGCTGAGACGCGTCACCGGGGCCCCAGGTCCAGAGCTCACCCAAGGGGGAGGTCAGCTCGACCCGGAACGGCTCGGTCGGCGGGGTCTGGTGGTTGACGGCGTACGCGAAGTCGCGGGTTCTGACTCCGATGTGCGCGACGCCTCTGATGCGCTCGATGGGCTCGCGGCGGACGCCGAGTGCGTCGGCGACGTCCTGTCCGTGTGCCCACGTCTCCATCAGTCGTGCCGTCGCCATCGAGGCCGCGCTCATCGGCGGTCCGAACCACGGAATCTTCACTCCGGCGGGCACCGTCGCGAGGGCATCCGTCATTGCGTGACGACGTGAGCGCCAGGTTTCGAGGAGGTCGGGCCGCCGCGCTTCCTCCTCGGCCGCGACGTCGACGAAACCGGTCGGATCGGACCAGGCCTGCTTCAGAACGATGTCGAACTCGGCTTTGGCGCGATCGTCTCCTGCGGCACCCGACGTCGTGCGCTCGGCGACATTGTCCGTCCAGGACAGATGACCTATCTGATGGGCGACGGTCCAGCCCTCGGCGGGCGTGAGCGTCGACCATTGTTGGTCGGTCAGGTCGCTGACCAGGGCGTCGAGGTCGTCACCCTCGGCGCGGAGGTCATCGATGATCGAGTCGAGGTCGGCCATGGGAACAGCTTCACACCACACCGCGTAAAAAGCAAGCATGCCTGCTTGTTAATTTACGTGTTGTTCAGACAACGTCGGTACGGTCTCCGATCGTGAAGACCGCCGGACTTGCCGCAGCCCTACTTGCCACTGGACTACTCGCCGGATGTTCGACGCCGGGAGCGAGCGACGCCGAGCCCCGTCAGGTACGCGTCGCGACGTTCAATGCAAGCCTCAACCGACCCGCCGAGGGACAACTGGCCACCGAACTGCACGGCGAGAACGCGCAGGCCCGAGCCGTCGCCGACGTGATCGACCACAATTCGCCGGATGTTCTGTTGATCAACGAATTCGACTATTCGCCCGAGGCACTGGATCTGTTTCGTGAGAACTACCTGGGTGGCGCGTACCCCTACTCCTTCACGGCACCCGTGAACACCGGCGTCGACTCCGGACTCGACCTCGATTCCGACGGTGCTACCGGAGGACCGAACGACGCATTCGGTTTCGGGCAGTTTCCCGGCCAGTACGGCATGGTCGTGCTGTCGAAGTTCCCGATCGACACCTCCGGCGTCCGGACATTCCAGAACTTCCTGTGGAAGGACATGCCGGATTCGCTTCTGCCTCGCGACTACTACGGCGCGAACTCGGACGCACTGCGCTTGTCGAGCAAGTCTCACTGGGACGTGCCCGTCGACATCGACGGCAAGACCGTGCACATTCTGGCGTCGCACCCGACTCCCCCGTCGTTCGACGGACCGGAGGACCGCAACGGAAAACGCAATCACGACGAGATCCGCCTCACCGCCGACTACATCGACGGCGCTGGATACCTGTACGACGACAACGGCGTTCGCGGAGGCTTGACGCAGAACGCATCGTTCGTCGTTCTGGGCGACCAGAACAGCGATCCGGTCGACGGCGACTCGGTAGCAGGGTCAATTCAGCAATTGCTCGACAACCCCCGCATCCAGGATCCGGCGCCGACGTCGGGAGCCGACGGCAACACCGATACCGCCGACTTTTCCGACCCGACTCCCGGCGACCTACGCGTCGACTACGCATTGCCGTCGGCTGACCTGACCGTCACGGGCTCGGAGGTCTTCTGGCCGACCGATGCCTCGCACCCCTCGGATCACCGAATGGTGTGGGTGGATCTGAAGCTCTGACTCAGGATGCGTCTCCGCGGTCGTTGAGCGATCGGATCATTCCGCCGAGGAGCCGGAACGCCGTCTCGCGTTCGTCGCCGGACATACCGGCCAGCATCCGGTCCTCCACGGACCTGACCGCGGCAGTCGCCTTCTCGAGCTCCCGCCGGCCGCGTTCGGTGAGCCGGGCCGGAAGGGCCTTTCCGACGGGAGCTTCCGTCGGCCTGACGACGACCCCGTCCCGTTCGAGAGCCTGCAACAGCACGTTCATCGATTGCCTGGTGACGAAGGCGCCGCGGGCGAGTTCGGAGTTGGACAGGCCCGGCCGCTGAGCGAGCAGTTCGAGGCACGAGTAGTGCGTCACGCTCATCCCGAGCGGCCGAAGGACTTCCTCCATCGCGGCCCGCAGGACACTGGACGCTTCCTTCAGCAGGTACCCCAACGAGGTGTTCAGGTCGATCCCTCGGTCGGCTTGACTCATGTCAGCATTCTGACATAGATTCGTTCGTGTCAGATAACTGACACACGTCGAAGGAGTTTCCATGGCAGTCGCCGGTCCCGATTTCATCTCCCTCCAAGTACGCGACCTCGCCGCATCGCAGGCGTTCTACGAGAAGTACCTCGGCCTCGTGCGTTCGCCCGCCGGCCCACCCCACGCCGTGGTCTTCGAGACCACTCCCATCGCTTTCGCTCTGCGGGAGATCGTCGCCGGAACCGATCTCGCCTCCGCGGACCGGCCGGGCATCGGCGCCGCAATCTGGCTGCACGCCAACGACGTTCAATCCATCCACGACACCCTCGTAGCGGACCAGGAGCGGAGTGCGCAGAGCGACCCCGACAGCAACACTCAGGTCATCGTGTCGGAACCCATCGACGGCCCCTTCGGCCGCACCTTCACCTTCGCCGACCCCGACGGCTACCACATCACCCTCCACGATCGCGCCTGACGGTTCGGCCAGGGCTCGTCGGTACCATCGATGCCCATGGGGGTCTACGACGCGTATGTCTTCGACATTCAGGGCACACTGTTCGACTTCTTCGGGCCGGTAGCCGACGCCTTGTCCGAATGGGTGGACGACGAAGTCGTCGGCGATGCAGTGCGAGCCTGGCGTCAGGACTATTTCGAGCGAACGTCCACCCTGACGCAGTCGGCCGAGCATTGGCAGCCGGTGCAGAACGTCTACCGAGACGGCCTGGATTCGGTCGCGAAAAAACTCGGGCTCAAGATCCCTTCTCCTGCCCGGACGGCGTTGGCCGATACATGGAAGAACCTGCGGCCGTGGCCCGATTCAGTGGACGGCCTGCGAGATCTACGACAGACCTCGGTCGTCGCGAGCTTGTCCAACACCGACATGGCGACCATGGTGCATCTGTTCAAGCGAGCCGGGATGGACTGGGACGCAGTGCTGACCGCCGAAGTGTTCGGCGCTTTCAAGCCGGCTTCTTTCATGTACGAGCGAACGTGTCGTTACCTCGGGGTCGAACCCGACCGTGCAGCGATGGTCGCATCACACCCGTACGACCTCCGGGCCGCCAGGGCCGTCGGCATGAAGACCGTGTTCGTTCATCGCCCGTTGGAATTCGGCCGAATCGATCATTCGGTGGACGATGCGAGGGGCGAGTTCGACCACAGAATCGACAGTATCGCGGACATGCCCTGACGCAGGATGCCGTCGCACAGTCACTTCGAGATTCGGGCCCTTGCTGATTCGGTTCGTTTTCCGACCACGACGGAAGTTCCCGCGGCAGCCAACCCCATGATGGGCATGTTCGAGTAGATCGACTCGTGACTGCCGGGGCCCACCCGATAGGTCTCGTGATAGACGCCGACGTCACCGCTACTGCCGACTCTGGTGTCGAACGCCCTCCACGACGGCAAGTGTGGATCACTCGGGTTCCGGGCGAACGCCTCGAGCCGATCGAAGCTCCGCCAGTACTGGACCACCGTTACCGTACGTCCGCCGAAGGACAGGCGAGCGCCCAAGAGCCCCTTCTCCGGATGCTTCCTCAACTCGCGCAACATTTTCGGCATGGCGACGAACGGCGGAAACCACTTGTGCACCTTCCACAGCTTGTTTATCCGCATGCCGATGAGAAAGACGACGAAATCGCCGTCCATCGAGGCCGTGTAGCGGCCGGGTTGCACTCCGTTGCGGTTCACGATGTCGAACCTCCAGACTATGGATAGAGGAACTATCTGTAATAGATAGTGATACTCTCCGTTCGTGAAGTCAAGGGTGCTCGGATGAGGATCTCCGAGCTGAGCAAGCACTCCGGCGTGTCGACAGCCTCCATCAAGTTCTACCTGCGCGAGGGCCTCCTCCCCGCAGGCAAGCAGACCGCACCCAATCAGGCCGACTACAACGACCAGCACGTACGACGGTTGCGCCTCATCCGCGCCTTGATCGACGTCGGCGGACTCTCCATTTCCGTCGCCCGCGCCACTTTGGCAACGATCGATCACGAATCAGCCTCCGCTCACGACACGTTCGGAGCCGTGATGCACGGGCTGGACGACATCGACCCCGACGACGCGGCACCGGACGTCGCCCGAACCTACGACGAAGTGCGAGAATGGATTTCCGCGCGTGATTGGCACGTGGATCCTGCGGCTCCCGCTCCCTTCAGGCTGGCAGAACTCGTGGCGACGTTGAGACGCTTCGACTTCCCGATCGACTTGAACTACTTCGACGACGTGGCCGACGCTGCCGAGGCAACTGCCCGGGGTGAGGTGAACTACGCCCGTACGCGACCGGACCGCGCCTCCGCCGTGGAGGCCATGGCCATAGGAACCGTCGTGATCGGACAGGCCGTGAACGAGATACGCCGAATTGCACTCGAAGCCATCAGCTTTCGTATTCAGAACACCGGCGATGACTCTCCGTCCGTTACGCCATGACCCAGCCACCCGCAGTAGAATTCGCCTTCCCCGGTCCGCTGCGCGACTCCCTCGTGGAGACTGTCCTCGACGGCAAGAAGACATCGACGACGGGCTTGGTGGCCGACTACACAGCATCCGGTGACCCCATTCCGGCCGTCGGCAATCGATTCTCGGTCATTGATTCGTCCGGGAACCCTGTCGGTGTCATCGAAGTGACGGGAGTGCGCATCGTGCGACTCGCCGACGTTTCACTCGACCACGCCATGGCCGAGGGCGAAGGTCACCGCTCGATAGCCGACTGGCGGCGCGACCACGAATCATTCTGGCACTCCACGGAAATGCGCTCGGCACTGGGCGATCCCACCTTCACTGTCGACGACGACACGAAAGTAGTTCTGGAATCCTTTCGACTGATCCAGCCCCGCTAGTCGAACGGCGCCTTGTACGCATTTTTGTCGGTGTCGTGTGCTAGTAGATCGAACTTCAAAAACGGTTGCCCCACAAACCGAAAGGCCTTGCGGCTGAAAGGAACGGGCGGTATATTCGAACATACGTTCCCATGAACCGGGGGGTTCACCACATGCCACACACCACGACGCCCAGCAGATACGCCCGCTACCTGGGCCCACTCGCACCACCCACCATCGACCCAACACTCCTGACCGAACTCGCCGACGCAGCCAGAGAAGAAAACAAAGCCTGCGCACGCAAAGTCGCCCACGCCGCACGCATCTGGGAAACCTGCATCGAACAGACCGTCCACATCGGCGAACGCATCACCGACGCCGGCAACTACGCATCCTCCGAAACCGCAGCCGCACTCGGATGCTCGAAAACAGTCGCAGACACCTACTCCGACATCGGAATGGACCTGCGCCTACGCCTCCCACATATCAAAGCAGCCTTCGACGCCGGAGACCTCGACCTACCCCGAGTACGCGCCATCCACCGCGTCACCGGCCCCTACAGCACCCCCGCCGTCGAACACGCACAAACCGACATCCTCACCGCCGCACTACACCTGTCCCCCGGACCACTCGCCACCGAAATCAACGCCATCATGCACCGCTGCGCGCCTGACGAAGCCGCACAACTACGCACGGACCTCACCCGCCTGACCACAGTGAAATACCGCGACAAAGACATGATCGCCACCATCGAAGCCGACCTCGAAGCCGCAGACGCCGCCGCCAGCTGGCAACGCATCAACGAAGTAGCCGACACCCTCTGCCCCCGCGACCCCCGCACCCGAGGACAACGCCGCGCCGCCGCCTACACCGCCCTCATGCGCAGCGAAACCCACATCGCCTGCACCTGCGAGCCCGACGACGACCACCCCTGCACCGCTAACCCCGAACCCCCCGACCGCCGCCGACCCCTCACCACCGTCACCATCGACATCGACACCCTCCTGCGCCTCGCCGACCTCCCCGCCTACCTCGCCGACCACGGCACCATCGACGCCGACTACGCCCGACAACTAGCCCACAACAGCGACCTGCAGATCCTCATCACCGAAGCCCTCGACCTCGCCCACGAACTAGGCCACATCGCCAACCCCAACCCCAACCCCGACGCCGCACGAGACACAGATCCCGAGCCCACACGCACACCACGCCCCACCGCACACCCGACGTTTCATCCACTCGGACGCGGCCGACGACACCCCGCACTCAAACCCCCCCCACCGCCGCACCCACACACCTCACGCACACCCCCCCACACCCACCACCACACCCCCCCCGCACGGTACCACGGCTT
>NZ_NPGB01000027.1:0-221752 GCF_002259345.1 Rhodococcus sp. 06-156-4
CCGCAGCCGCCTCACCACCGTGATCTCCTGGCTGACCGCGTTCTTCTCCCGCGGACGAGGCCAGCTGGCGATGACCGAGCAGCAAGTCGACGCCAGGCGCGCGATGTTCTACTTCACCGCACCGGAAACCCCAGGAAGCGACGCCCCGGTCACTGCACCGGAGCCAGAATCCGCCACGCGCCCACTGCAAGACAGCCGGACGTAACCAGCAGGAACAGGCCCACCCAGACGATTCCCGGTAGGAACGTCAGGCGAGCCAACTGATCGGCGTCGGAATCGCGTGCCCGTCCTCGACTGCGTGAGCGTTGCAGTTCGAGGACGGGCCGTGGTCCGGCGATCAGCAAGAACAGGGTGATGAAGTACGCGGCGGCCACCTGCTGCTCGCCGGTTCCCCACCAGGACACCGCGAACAGCGCCGCACCGACCACGACCAACGACAACGCTCCGTAGACGTTGCGGATCATCGACAGCATCAGTGCGATCGAGACGATTCCGATCCACAGCACCGCCGACGCGCGCTGCGTGCCCAGTACGAACGCCGCCCCGAGGCCGAGCAGCGACGGCCCGACATATCCCGCGAAGGTCATCGCGATGACCCCGAGGCCCGTCGGCTTGCCCTTCGAAATCGCGACGCCCGACGTATCCGAGTGCAATCGCAGTCCCACCAGTTGCCTGCCGGTGATCAGAGCAACGAACAGATGAGCACCCTCGTGGGCGATCGTCACGACATTGCGCGCAACCCTCCACGTCTGCGGGATCAACACGATCGCCAGAGCGACCAGCGCTGCCACTTGGACGATCCAGACGGGTGGATCAGGACTCACCGCGGAAATGCGGTCCCAGAATTCGGTCACTCTTCATTATGCGGCTCCGCCGCCAGTGACCCCCGCGTGCGGCTCCGCCGCCAGTGACCCCCGCGTGCGGCTCCGCCGCCAGTGACCCCCGCACGACCACAAAGACCTTTGTGTCCATTGGTTTCCTATGCGTGACGGCGATCACGACGGTGGGTCAAGATGAACGGGCGATGACGAACCGACCGAATCCGATGACGCGTAGACGCGCACTGACCGCTATGGCTTTGTTGCCGATAGCGCTGTCGGCCGGCTGCGCTCTGGCCGCGGACCCGCCGCCGTCGGATCTCCGCATGCTCATCCCCAACACTCCGGGCGGCGGATACGACGTCACCGCTCGCACGGTCGCACGCATCTGCGAGAACCACGAGCTGAGCGGGCCCATCGAGAAGTTCAACGTAGTCGGCGGCGGCGGATCGGTTGCGCTCGCGAGGGTGATGCGTGAAAGCGGAAACGTGTCGCTTCTCGGCATGGTCGGAGTCGGCGTGGTGGGTGCGGCACACGTAGACAGGTCACCGTGGGGTCTGTCGGACACGACGGCGCTCGCGCGGCTCGTCGACGAACCCGAAGCGCTCATCGTTCGATCGAGCGCGCCGCTGCAGACCGTCGAACAGTTCGTCGACCGTTGGCACGCCGACCCCGCCACTCTCACCGTCGGGGTCGGTTCGGCGGTCGGCGGTCCGGACTACGTCTTCGCGTTGGAACTGGCCCGAGCTGTCGGCCTCGACACCAGAGACCTCCACATCGTCGAATACGACGGTGCAGGGGATCTTCTGACGGCGGCGATCGACGGCAGTGTCGATGTCGCCATCGCGGGGGCCGGTGAGTACATCGACCAGATCAGCGCAGGGTCGCTCCGCGTGCTCGCTGCGTCGAATCCGTCCGGCGACACACCGACTCTCATCGATTCCGGCATCGATCTCGTGTTCACCAACTGGCGCGGGTTCGTTGCTCCACCGGACATCCCCGATCAAGTCCGCGCCGACCTGATCGACATGCTCGCCCGCATGCGCGATACCGACGATTGGCACCGCGCAACCGTCGAGCACGGCTGGATCGACTCGTTCCTCGCCGGTGACCGATTCTCCGAATTTCTTGCAGCCGAGGATGTTCGGATGAAGAGCACCCTCGGCGAACTGGGTGTGCCTCGGTAACGAGGAAACCCTGCCCCTCCCCGGCCCGACGCCGGCCGATGAACACTGCCATGCGGACACTCCGCTGCGCCCGAAAAATACGGAAGGACTTCTCGTGGACGACTGGGTCCAAACCCTTTCCACAACGGCACTGCTGTCCATAGCCGTCGTCGCCATCGTGGTTCTGCTGCTGTTGATCATCAAGGTCAAGCTGCATCCTCTTCTTGCTCTCGTGATCGTTTCCATCGCAACAGCTTTCGCGGCTCGGATTCCGATCTCGGAGATACAGGACGTGCTGATCGACGGGTTCGGCACGACGCTCGGCGAAGTCGCACTGCTCGTCGGACTCGGCGCGATGTTCGGTCGTCTCGCGGAGATCAGCGGCGGCGCACAATCATTGTCCGACGCCTTGATTCGACGATTCGGCGACAAACGTGCACCGCTCGCGCTCGGCGTCGCATCACTGTTGTTCGGCTTTCCGATCTTTTTCGACGCAGCGTTCATGGTAATGCTGCCCATCATCTTCAGCGTCGCCCGCAAGCTCGGCGGTAGCGTGCTGCTCTATGCACTGCCCGCCGCGGCAGCACTCTCGACCATGCATGTCTTCCTCCCGCCGCACCCGGGCGCGGTGGCGTCGACCATTCTTCTCGGCGGCGACGTCGGCCTGACCATTCTCATCGGCATAGTCGTCGCGGTCCCCACCTGGTTCATTGCAGGGCACCTGTACGGAACGTTCATCGGCAAGCGAATCAACCTGCCGGTCCCCGATCTACTGAGCGGCGGACCACAGGTGGAGACCGTGGAGAATCCGCCGAAGCCGAGCACCATCGTCGCCCTCCTGATGCTCCCGCTGCTGCTGATCTTCGCCAACACCGCCGTCACCACCGCCGCGCGGACGGGCAGTCTGGACGAGAACTCGCCGTGGGTCACCATCCCTCAGGTCATCGGATCGACGCCGGTCGCACTACTCATCACCGTTCTCGTGTCCATCTACGTGCTCGCGCTACGACGCGGACGCACCGCGACATTCGTCGAAGATCTGCTCGACAACGCCCTCAAACCGATCGCACCCGTCGTCCTCATCACCGGTGCAGGCGGCATGTTCGGCGCAGTGCTATTGGCAAGCGGCATCGGCGACGCCCTGGCCGAGACCCTGCGCGACCTGGGTCTCCCGTTGATTCTTTCCACGTTCATCGTCGCCGCGATTCTGCGGATCGCACTCGGAACCGCAACGGTTGCGATCACCACGTCCGCAGGACTGCTCGGCGCATCGATCATGGCCGCAGGATTGAACCCGGTCCAGACCGTCGCGATGATCCTGGCCCTGGCTGCAGGTTCGTCGATCTTCCCGCACGTGAACGATGCGAGCTTCTGGCTCATCGGCAAGTTGCTCGGAATGGACGTTCCGACGACCTTCAAGACGTGGAGTGTCATCAAGACGCTCATCTCACTGGTCGGATTCGCGCTGTCCTGCGTCGTGTTCGTACTCGCATCCGTCTGAGCCGACCGCCATCATGAAGAGCATGACTCGACGACGACCCGGTGCCAGGAGCCTGGCGCAGCAGGTCCTGCTGTTGCAGTTGGTCGTCGTCGCGGTCGTGCTCGTCGCCGTCGCCGGGGTCTCGGTCCACCAATCGGGAACGGAGTTCCGCGACAGCCAGGGCGGACGCATGGTTGCGGTAGCAGAAAATCTCGCATCCACACCCGTCGTGCGTGAGCAGCTGGACTCACTCGAGGCCGACCGCGTGCTGGCCCCGGAAGTCGACAGGGCCGTGGATCTCTCGGGTGCCACTCTGGCGGACATCGTCCTACCCAGTGGCCGAATCATTGCGTCGTCGACGCCGGATCGCGTCGGGCAGCGCGACGAACTGGACGGCGACGCCGCCAGCGGTCGGGCGTGGAGTGGTGACGTCGACATCGACGGCCGACGCGCGATCGCAGGCCACGTACCCGTTCTTTCTCCGAACGGTGACGTCCGTGCCGTTGTGGCGGTCAGCTCGTCGTACCCGTCGACGTGGCATCTCATCGGCGAGGCCGGGGCGCCGCTGCTCCTGTATCTCGGAATCGGTGCCGGCCTCGGCCTGGCCGGCTCGTTGCTGTTGGCGAGGCGGATCAAGATGCACACACGAGGACTGGAGATCGCCGAGATCGCAAGCCTGGCCGATCACCGAGAAGCGCTGCTGCACAACATTCGCGAAGGTGTGGTCGCGGTGAACCCGGACGGGGTCATCACGGTCTTCAACGACAGTGCAGCCGAACTCCTCGGCTCGAGCGGAACCGCCGCAGTGGGGCGCACCGTCGACGACGTGATAATCGAACCGGCGGTGCGTGAATACCTCATGGACGAACAGGACAGCGGCGACGTCGTACTCGCCACTGCGTCGAAGGTTCTGGTTCTGAGTCGCCGTAAAGCATCGAGCCGGGGACACCGCATTGGGACGGTCACCACGATGCGCGACAGTACCGAGTTGGCCAGGTTGCAGAGCCAACTCTCCTCGCACAAATCCGTCACCGACACGCTGCGCGCGCAGACCCACGAGTTCGCCAACCAGCTGCACACCATTTCCGGACTCAATCAACTGGGTGACCATTCCGCGGTAACGGATTTCGTCGGCGCCCTCACTCGCCGGCGCGCCGAGATCAGCGACGCCGTCACGCACGCCGTGTCCGACCCCGCGGTCGCAGCGCTTCTCATTGCCAAGACTTCCCTCGCCGCCGAGACGGGGATCGTTCTCGAACTAGAACCCGATTCTCACCTTTCGGCTCTGGACCCGATGCTCGCGACCGACATCATCACCGTCCTGGGCAACCTCGTCGACAACGCCGTCGAAGCGTCGACCTCGGTCCACGGCGCCAGGGTCACGGTACTCATCGACGATTCCGACGGCATCGAAATCGAGGTGTCTGATTCCGGCCCAGGCGTTCCCGTGAGCATGCACGACGAGATCTTTGCACGCGGCGTGACATCCAAACCCGACACTCCTGGCGGTCGCGGTATCGGCCTCGCGCTGGTACGAATCGTCAGTACCCAACACGGAGGCACGGCGGTGGTCGACGACTCACCGACCACCGGCGGGGCGCGGTTCACGGTGTTCATTCCAACCGAAGTCGATAGGATCGACACCGATGGTTGACCAGTCCCCGCCGCGCAAGGTGCTCGTCGTCGACGACGACTTCATGGTCGCCGAAATACACCGTCGCTTCGTCGACGCCACTCCTGGCTTCAGGACCGTTCGAATCGTCCATACCGCCGCCGATGCCGTGGCAGCAGTTCGCGAGCTCGAACCAGATCTCGTACTGCTCGACGTCTACCTCCCGGACACGTCGGGACTCACTGCGCTGCAGCAGCTTCGGGGTGAAGGCTACGACGTCGCCGTCATAGTCGTCACAGCGGCGCTGGAACTCGATGCCGTCGGCAAAGCTTTGCACGGCGGTGCGTCCGACTACCTCGTCAAACCGTTCGAGTATCCGCAGCTCGTGGAGAAACTGGACAACTATCTGCGCAGGGCTCGCGCGCTGGCAGATCCGACCACGATGGACCAGTCGACCATCGACTCCTTGTTCGGCGTAGCACGACCGGCCGAGCCCGTCGTACTACCGAAGGGCCTGAGTCAGGAAACTGGACAGCTCGTGCTCGAGGCCGTTCGAAACGGCCGTGAAGTATCGGCGACCGAGTGCGCCGAGCTCGCGGGTCTGTCGAGGGTCAGTGCTCGGCGCTACCTCGAACACTATTCGTCCGTTGGTGTCCTGACCGTTCGCCTGGAGTACGGGCGCGCAGGCCGCCCAGTGCATCGGTATCGCACGACGACTCAGCCCTGAAGCGCATCCGAGACGATCTCCAGCACCTCCGGTGCGTACGGCACGGAAGAGTGGCCCACGGGCTGAGGCAACGTGATGTTCCGAACACTCGCCCCTGGTCCTGCAGTGAGAAACGTCGACTCCCACGGGGTGACGGTTGTGTCGCCGGTAGAGGCGACGACCGTGTAGTCGACGCCCGGTTCGGTGTCACCACCTGCGTCGAGCGCCTCGAGGAACGGTGATCCTCGCGTCTGATCCACTGCAGCCTGGCCGAGGACGGCGCCGAGGTTCGGGTCGGGCGCCAGGTCCGTTCGGCCACCGAGGGTGGTTCCGTGATTGGAACCCGAAAGACTGACCACCGAAACTACTTTCGGCGCTCCGTCGCCGAACCGGAGATACTGTCGAGCCACCAGTGCACCCTGCGAATGACCGACGATGTCGACTTTCTCTGCCCCGGTCCGTTCCAGGACACCGTCGACGAAGACGCTCAGCTCGTGTGCGGACCGGGCCACAGAAGCGACTCCACGTCGCTGCAGAAGTCCGGCCGCGCTCGTCGCCTCCTCCCCGTAGTTCAGAGCGAACACGCAGTAGCCCTGCGCCTTCAGTGCCGGTGACAACGACGCGAAGGTTCCGTACGCAGTGCTGTACGTGCCGTGCACCAGCACAACGGGTTCCGGATGTTCCTCGGACGGAACGCAGCCGAAGTCGTTGGACCCCGCCGGTGCGGCGTCGGGATGCAGCTGGGCGTACAGCAACGCTTCGTTCCGCGTCGACGCCTCGGGTCCGACACCGACGGTCTCCGTCGTGACGTCCGGAGAAGGGGCCGCTCCCGCGATCCCGGCAGTGCCCGCGCCGAACACGAACGCCAGAACGACGATCGCCGACGCTCCGATGCGGGTCCCTCCACTCATGTTCGTGCTCACACCGGCCGCAGCAGCGATCGACGCCGAGGTGGGAGAGGCTCGGGAGTCTTGTCCGCGAGCAGTTTCAGCGCGCGCCTGATGTCGAGCCGGGTCTGCGACGGTTCGATGACGGCATCGATGTACCCACGCTCGGCAGCGGTGTACGGCGTCGCGACGTACTCGTTGTAGAAATCGATGAAGTCCTGACGCACCCGCGGGCCGTCCTCGCCCGCTGCCTCGATCTCCCGGCGCTTCAGCAACCCGACGGCACCCTCGGCACCCATGACCGCGATCCGTGCCGTCGGCCAGGCGAAGTTCAGATCGGCACCGAGGTTCTTCGAACCCATGACTGCGTACCCGCCTCCGTAGGCTTTTCGGATGACGACGGTCACTTTCGGTACGGTCGATTCGATCACTGCGGCAAGCAGTTTGGCGCCCCGATAGATGACGCCGGCTCGCTCCTGTTCCAAGCCGGGCAGATAGCCGGGGATGTCGACGAGGAACACGATCGGGATGGCGTAGGCGTCGCAGATGTAGATGAAGCGCGCTGCCTTCTCCGAACTGGCGATGTCCAGTGCTCCACTGAGATACGTCGGTTGGTTCGCGACGACTCCGACGGTTCTGCCGTCCACTCGGGTGAAGGCAGTGATGACGTTGGGTGCGTACAGCGCACCGACCTCGAGAAACTCGCCGTCGTCGAAGACCTTCATCATGACGTCGTGCATGTCGTAGGCGGTGTTGTCCGAGTCCGGCAGAAAGGAATCGAGGCTCAGATCCGATTCCGTGACAGTCGGTTCCAGACCGGGGTTCACGATGGGTGCGCCCTCGTGGCAGTTGCTCGGCAGGTAGCCCAGGAGCGTCTTCACCCACACGAACGCGTCGGCCTCGGAATCGGCGACGTGATGCACCGTGCCGTAGCCGGCCTGCTTCCTCGCGCCACCGAGGTCCTCCGCCGAGATATCCTCCCCGGTGACCGCTTTCAGAACGTCCGGTCCGGTGACGAACATGTACGACTGGTCCTGGACTGCGACGACGAAGTCGGTGCACGCCGGCGAATACGCGGCACCACCAGCACACTTGCCGAGCATGATGGAGATCTGCGGAGCCAATCCGGACAGCAACCGCTGGCGGCGCCCGATCTCGGAGTAGAAAGCCAACGACGTCACGGCGTCCTGCACCCGGGCGCCACCGGAATCGTTGATACCGATGATCGGACACGCCGTCTTCGCGGCCAACTCCATCATCGCAACGACCTTGCGGCCGAACATCTCTCCGAGCGAGCCACCGAACACGGTGTTGTCGTGCGAATACACGACAACAGGCCTGCCCCCGACAGTTCCGCGGCCGGTGACGACGCCGTCGCCGTACGGATTCTTCGGGCTGCCCGGAGCCCGCATCAACGCGCCGTACTCGATGAAACTGCCCGGGTCGAGGAGCGCGTCGATGCGATCTCGCGGACCGGGTAAACCGGCAGCGGCTCTCTTGGCGATCGCCCTCTCGCTACCTGGACTGTGCGCCCGGTCGAGTTTCTCGGCGAGGCTGGACAGTTTCTCGGCTGTCGTGTTCAGTGCGAACTCCCGTGTTCGGTACGGCCCCAGGGTGCAAGCGAGCGGGGATCAGGACGCCTTCTGTGCCTTCTCCGCCTTGGCCGCATCACGAGCCAGCGAACGGTCGCGCATCTCCTCGAACTTCGTCGCCTGCTTCTCGAGGTCGTCGAGGAACACAGCGAGTTCCTCACGCTTGTTCTCGCCCTCGCCGGTGAAGTCCTCGCGCTCGAACACTCGCCACTTGCGCAGTACCGGCCACACGACCTCTTCGAGGTGCTGGCGCAGGTCGTAGATGCCGTGCTTGGCCATCAACACACCGTTGCGGCGGAAGTTCGGCATCCCAGCGCCGGGCATCTGGAAGTTCGTCACGATGTCCGACACCGCGTTCAACGTCTGATCCGGCGCGATGTCCATCGCGGCGCCGCAGATGTTCCGGTAGAAGATCATGTGCAGGTTCTCGTCCGCCGCGATGCGCTGCAGCATGCGGTCGGCAATGGGGTCCTCGCAGACCTTGCCGGTGTTGCGATGCGACACGCGCGTCGCCAGCTCCTGGAACGTCACGTAGGACACCGAATGCAGCAGCCCCGTGTGCGAACCGGCGGGAGAGGCGAACCCGTTGGTCATGTGGATCATGCGAGCCTCTTCGAGCGCGACGGGATCCACGCCTCGGCTGACGACCAGGTAATCACGCATGACGATGCCGTGACGGTTCTCCTCGGCGGTCCACCGGCCGACCCAGGTACCCCAGGCGCCGTCCTGCGAGAAGTTCTCGGCGATCTCGCGGTGATACGACGGCAGATTGTCCTCGGTGAGCAAGTTGGTGACCATCGCGGCCTGTGCCACGTCCGACAGCCTGCTCTGCTCCGGGTCGTAGTCGACGCCGCCCAACTCCGCGAAATTGCGGCCCTCGTCCCACGGCACGTAATCGTGGGGATGCCACTCCTTCGCCATCGACAGATGCCGGTTCACGTTGTCTTCCGCAACCGGAACCAGCTCCTGCAGCAGCTCCAGCTGTGTCAGTTCCCTGACCATGGACATGCCTCCTCGAATCGAATACCTACGAGAGCGTAGGTGTGCTCGACCGGTCGAAACGCCAGCTGCCGGAAATTCTGTTAGATGTAGCAAGCCTGCCCGTGGGGACTTTGGGCAGGCTCACACCGTCGTGCCGGCGCCACCCGACACCGCCACCCCGTCTGCGCGACTTGGCACCCTTTTTATCGACCTGCCACGCCTGTTCACCTTTGAACGAGTATGCGGAGTTCGTAAAAAGGGTGGCAGGTGCCCCCCGGGTCATTCCGCAGGCGCCACTCCCAGCCCCCGGGTCATTCCGCAGGCTCCACTCCCAGCCCCCGGGTCATTCCGCAGGCTCCACTCCCAGCCTCAGCGGGAGGATTCGGCCCATCGCCCCCATCTCCGAACCCAAGCCCTGGGGATCGGCCACGCTGGCGAGGCCGACGTCGAGACTGCCCGACCACTCCCGCGCCACCTGAGCGTCGAGCGCGCTCAGCCGCGCGAGCAGCGGTGGGTGTTGATCCGGCGGGCATGCGGCCCTCAGGGTTTCGAACAACGACCGGAGTCGACGCTGCACCTGGGTCGAACCGCGGCTGAAGTGTCGGATCTCGTCGGTAGCGACTGCGACGTAATCACCCCATGTCCGACGCGTTCCTCGGACGCGGGTGAGCGCAGAGTCCTCGGCTTCTGCGTGCACTCGCGGTGCGAGTGTCATCAGCAGGTCCTCCAGGTGATCCATTGCCTGTACCGCACGTCCTGGGTCGTTGATGGCCGGGGACAAGGCTTTCAACGCGATGTCGACGATGGCCTGCAGGGCGGCAGCAGGGCTCACCGTCGGGCTGTGCGTGTCTCCGAAGACGAGGGCCGCCATGAGCTTGTGCGGACGAACCCGCAGTTGCGGTCCTTCGACGCGGAACAGGACGGCGTCCTGGGCGACGAATTCGCCGATGGTCGGCATCAGCTGCACGGTCACTCCCCAGGACGATGCCATGCGTTGGATGCCGGCCAGGTTCACCGCCAGCAGCACTCGTCCGTCCGGTGAGAGTTGCGTCAACCTCACCGTCGACGTCTCCTCGGGCGAGGACGCTCCATCGTCCGGCTCCGGCACCACTGCACTGTCCGCCGATGTCGTCGGGGCTGATTCCCTGACTGCCGGATACATTCGAACGATCGAGGTTCTGCCCTGGGCAGCGAGCCAGCGCAGTAACCGGGACGAGTTCAGGATCATCCCGACCCGGGCCACCAGCCCGATGAACAGGAACGCACTGACGAACGACAGCAGAATCGCGATCGACGTCGACAGTACCGGCGACGACGACTGACCGGACAGCGCGATGTCCGAGGCGATGACGATGGCGAACACGAAGGTGGACAGGAACATTCCGATGGACCATCGCATGATGGCTTCCTGTTGAAGCATCGGAACCACACGCACCGAGATCTGTGACGCGCCGAACTGCATGGCCAGGGTTATGGCCGTGAACACCAGACCGGTGAGGGTGATCATTCCTCCCGCAATGACGGCCAGAAGTGTTGCCGTCGCACCGATGTCGAGACTCGAATCGACCGTGACGTTTCCGTCGCTGCCCGCGAGTTCGGCGTCGACGACGACGAGAACGAGTGCGAGGATCAGAAAGAACAGCACCAGCAGGGTCGGAAGGCGCCACACCGGAGGCCTGCGCAGACGTCGGCGCGTGCTGCGCCACCGGATCGTCGCCAACACTCGGTTCGGCAACGGAGGTTTCGGCGCCTGGGGCGTCGCCGCGACAGGCAGTTCCTGCACCGGGGCGATGTCCACCGGGGCGATGTTCACCGGGACTCCGAAGCGGCCGGACAGTGCCTCCTGCACAACGATCTTCGCGTGGATCATCGGCTCACGGAATCGCTTCTCACGCGACCACGCTTTGGCTTGTTTGCTCGGCTTGTCCGCGTACCTCCACCGCGCCCAGGGAGAACCCGGCCGCCCGAGCCTCGACGCGCCGACGATCAACAACGGCACGAAGAACAACCCGACGAGTCCCGTCCACAGTTTGCCCTTGAGCAACGTGACCGCGGCGAGCGCCAACTGGAACGCGAGCCCGCCGAGCACGAGAGCGAGCGTGACCAACGAACGATCCTGCTGATAGGCGTCGAAGTCGCCGGCGAAACCGATCGGATGCACCCCCAGCAGGTACAGCCCGGTGATGGCGACCGCAACGAAGACCGCGTCGATCGACGCTCGACCTTCCTCCGCCCAGTACACGTCACGCAGATGCAGGATCAGTGCGAACTCGTCGAGCATCAACGCGCTACCGACGCCGAAGACGCTCGCGAGGATGCAGTTGGCGACCGGGGTGTGGTAGTTCGCGATCGCGACCAGCGAGAAACCCGAGATCAGCACCATGATCAGCCCGAACATCACGTGGTGGATGTGCATCCCACCCGGGGTGACGTTGCCCGGCCACCAGGAGACCTCGGCCCGGATCATGCGAACGCTGAAGCGGATGAACAGGAAGGCCAGCAGAAACGACACGAGCAGGAAGAACAGCGGTAATCGACCGTTGTCGACGATCGTCTCGGTGAACCACCTGCTCATGGCCAGCCAGCCTATAGCCGGGCAGGTGAACTACGTGGTGAGAGCTAGAAAACCCACCCGCGGAGGGCGAGAAAGCGGAGAGCGCCGGTGGCTGCGCTCACGGCGATGACCGCGATTATCTGGACCAGAGCGGACGAGCCGGGGAACAGCACGTGCACCGCGGCGAGTGCGGCAGTACCGAGTGCCAACCCGACGAGCGCGAGGCCGCCTGCTTCCCACTGAGTCTGGAACCAGCCGACACGCTCCGCGGCGTGGAAGGTGTGGCGACGATGCAGTTCGTTGGCCAACACGGTGCTGGCGGCGATACCGACGATGTTGGCGACGAACGACCCGAACGTCGCGAGAGCCACGAACAGCGCGGCATACAGCGCATTGCTGGACGCGCCGACGACAACGAATCTGACGAATTGCGCGGTGGCCGATTCACCGAGAAACCTGGCCTTGAGCCGCGGCCCGCAGGTATCGACTCCGGTATGCGTGTCGACCCTGCTGCTCATGAATCCATACAACCGCAGACCTACGACATTCGGTCCCGCACTATGGCCTATGTCACCGTAGAAGGGCCCGAATTACTTGGAACGGGTGTTCTTCTCCGCCTTGGCGCGCTTGCCACGCGTGAGATCGAAGTTGAACAGATCAGGCTTCACGGACGCCAGGAACAGCATCGCGCACCCGAAAACAACCAAGACGATCGTCAGAACGACCACGACGATTCCGATGAACGCGCCGATACTTTCCATAACTGCCTACCTCCCGTGTCGCCCCTTACCGTACTGGGCAGCCGAAGTGCGGGTCGAATCCACCCCGAATCGGACATCCGTGGCCGACGCCCTGCCGCCCTCTCACCCTTCTCCACCCAGTTCGGCGGCTCGCGCGATGGCGCGTCGAATCCGGAAGTACGTGCCGCAGCGGCACACGTTCTCGATGCGGTCGATGTCCTCGTCGGTCGGCTCGGGAGTACGACGAAGCAAAGCGACCGCGGCCATGATCTGCCCCGGCTGGCAGTAACCGCACTGGGCTACGTCCTCGTCCAGCCAGGCCTGCTGAACCGGATGCAGGCGGTCGCCGTCGGCCAGACCTTCGATGGTGGTGACCTCGCGGCCCTCGGCCTCGGCCAGCGGCGTGACACACGGCAGGATCTCCTCGCCGTCGAGGTGGCTCGTGCAGGCGTGGCACACCCCGATGCCGCACCCGTACTTCGGTCCCCTGATGCCCAGCTTGTCCCGCAGCGCCCACAGCAACGCAAGATCGCCCGGGGCATCGACGGACACCGGTCGACCGTTCACCACGAAGTCGGTCATGAGCGAGAGTCCGTCATACAGGTGCACCTTCCGTGGCAGCGGTAGTCATCGGGGGAACGGTTCGAAGTCGACGGCGAACCGCAGGGGAAACGACGTGATGTCACGTCCGGTGGCCTTCTCGTAGGCGTTCGCGACGGCCCCGACGGCGGGAGGCACCCCCAGCTCGCCTGCACCTCCCGGCTCGCCGCCACCGTCGACGACGACCACCTGAACGTCCAGCGGCGAATCTCGCTGCCTGGCGTAGTGGAACTGCGAGAAGCTACCCTCCAACGGAAGCCCGGCCTCGATGTGCAGGCCCGCGGACAGTGTCGTCGAGATGGCGTCGGTGAGGCCACCGAGCATCTGCGCCTCCAATCCGAGCGGATTGATCACCGTACCCACGTCCACAGCGATCACCGCACGCCGGACGCGTGGCCGCTCCGGATCCACCGCATCGATCTCCACCACGACCGCCGCGCACGACCGGTACTCGGCATGGAACCCGATTCCCCGAGCCACTCCTGCGGGTAGTGGGTCACCCCACCCGCTGGAGGACGCGGCGGCGTCGAGCACCGCTCTGTGGCGTGGATCCTCGAGGTGTGCGCGACGGAACTCGACCGGGTCGATGCCCAGTCGCGCCGCGACCCGGTCGACGACGATTTCCGCGGCGCCTCGACTGGTGGCGGAGAACACCGATCGCCAACTGCCGGTGTTCATCGGCAGGTCCACTTCACGCAGTGACTCCTGCACCCCGCCGAATCGGTAGGGGGTGACCACGGTCCGCGCGTACACCGACCGTCCCGATCCACCGCTTCCGGCGGTCAACGCCTCACCGAACCCGTGCGAGAAGTCCGTTGCAACAGAAGCGATTCGATGATCGAACGACGATACCGTCCGACCGTCGGTGCGGACGGCGAACCTGTGATGGGACGCCGCACGGGCCCGGCCGTGACGCATGTCGTCGACCCTCGTCCACATCAACCGAACCGGCCTGCCCATGGCCTTCGAGATTCGAGCGGCCTCCAACGGCGCGTCGAAGAACAGTCTGCGACCGAACGATCCACCCCCGGAAACCACGTGCACGGTCACACTCGACACGGGCAGGCCGAGCGCGCGGGCGATGGTCTGCTTCGCGATGATCGGTGTCTGCATCGAGGCCCAGACCTCGGCCGAATCCGAACGCACATCTGCTACAGCAGAATTGGTTTCCATCGGCGCGTGCGACACGAACGCGAAATCGAAACGGGCCTCGAGATCACCTGCCGTGTCGAACGGTTCGACGGCGCCGTGCAGCCGAGCTCGGATGGACTCGTCGTTCTCGTCGTCGACGGCGCCTGCCGTCCACGTGACCTGCGCCGCCGCGGCAGCCTCGATGGCCTGGCCGAAGGTCTCGGCCATGATCGCGACACCCGTCGGGATCACGGCGACGTCGACCACACCGGGAAGTCCTCGCAGGCTCGCTTCGTCGACGCCGTCCACGCGGGCGCCGATCGTCGGGGGACGCTTGACGACAACGGGAAGTGCGCCCGGCACGTCGAGGTCGAGAGCGTACTCGTGCGCGCCCGTCACCATGGCGCGTGCGTCGAGCCTGCCTGTCCCGGCGAGACTCTTCTGCGGCTTGGGCGGACCGGAGACGACACGCAGCAACGGGTCGGCTGCGGCCACGGCAACGGATCCGATCCCCATCGACCGACCGTCCCGAGCGGTGAGAACACCCTCGCGTAGCGAAATCGCGTCGGGAAGCACCGTCCACGCCGCCGCGGCCGCCGCGATCAGACGTGCCCGCACACCCGCCGCCGCGTGACGCACCGGCCAGTACATCGAGCGGATCGAGTTGGAGCTACCAGTCATCTGGCCGAACAGCAG
Source organism: Rhodococcus sp. 06-156-4 (assembly GCF_002259345.1). Classification (NCBI taxonomy): domain Bacteria; kingdom Bacillati; phylum Actinomycetota; class Actinomycetes; order Mycobacteriales; family Nocardiaceae; genus Rhodococcus; species Rhodococcus sp. 06-156-4. The sequence goes on from NZ_NPGB01000027.1 coordinate 14,964, forward strand.
TTCGGGACGGGCATCGGCAAGGGTCGCGCGCACGGCCGAAACGGGTACGTCGAGCTCGTCGGCGACGAGCATCGCCAGCGACGTCGTCAGACCCTGCCCCACCTCGGCGCGAGGAAGGACAAGACCGACGGTGCCGTCGGCGCGTACGTCCAGAACGACCAGCAGATGCTCCGTCGGCTTGCCCGCCGCGATGAAGACGTCACCCAGATCCATGCTGTCACCGAGACCCGTCGCATCCTGGGCCGAGGCGGACGGTGACACCGCAACGGTGAGCGTCGGAGCGATGAGCAGAGTCGTCAGAAACGCTCGCCTACTCCACACCGACTCCCCCTTCTCGTCACGCATGCCTGAGCGGTCACACCGAAACGCGTGTTGCCGCTTTGAGTTCCGCAGTCATGTCGCGGGAGCTGGGAAGGGACGACGGGTCGACCCACTGCGCGCTGTCCCACAGCCCTGAACGCTGGAAAGCCTTGGGGCAGTGCGCGAATATCTCTTCTACCTCGACGACCACACCGAGCTTGGGCCGTGCCTCCTCGCCCTCGAGCAGGTCGAGGATCTCGGGCGCCACCGTCAGCGTGGCGCGGCCGTTGACCCGGAGTGTGTGCGATGCACCAGGCACCACGAACAGCATTCCGACGTGCGGGTTGGCGAGGACGTTGCGGAAGTTGTCCACTCGCCGGTTGCCCGGACGATCTCCGATCACGAACGTCCGGTCGTCGAGATGCAGCAGAGCGCCGCGCGCATCTCCCCGCGGACTGACGTCGCAGTTGCCGTCGGCATCCGACGTCGCGAAGAGCAGGAAGCGGGCGTCGTCCAGGAACGCTCGGACCCCGGGGGTGACCACGTGCCCGACCTTGGTTCGTACGAGTTCCGACGGCTCGCCGACGAGGTCTTCGAGATCCGGAACCGAGGCGATGGTGGCTGCGAACGCAGCGTCTCGAAGTGCCGACATGCAGTACAGGGTAGCGGGGGAATAGATCGTCTTCGTGGCCGTTACACTCGGCAGCAGTAGTTGACTAAGCAACTAAATTCAGCCGGCGGAAAACCAGCCGACTGCATCGTCGAGGAGCCCACCATGCCCGCTGTCACGGTCGACAACATCCTTGCCCTCCCCCGCATCCCCCTTCCCGACGCCACGGCGGTGGCCCGGCCGGTCAAGACCGTCACCACGGCGCCCACAGGGTTCGAGGGTGAAGGGTTCCCGGTTCGTCGGGCGTTCGCGGGTATCGACCTTTCCTCGCTCGATCCGTTCATTCACATGGACCAGATGGGCGAGGTGAATTACGCGCCCGGTGAGCCGAAGGGAACTCCGTGGCACCCGCACCGTGGTTTCGAGACGGTGACCTACATGATCGACGGGATCATGGAACACAAGGATTCCCACGGCGGCGGCGGAACCATCGGCGGCGGCGACACCCAGTGGATGACGGCCGGTGCGGGCATCCTGCACATCGAAGCGCCGCCGGAGCACCTGGTGATGTCCGGTGGACTGTTCCACGGGGTGCAGTTGTGGGTGAACCTTCCGCGAGCGAACAAACTGGCGACTCCGCGGTACCAGGACATCACGGGCAACAAGGTCGCACTGTTGTCCAGCAGTGACGGCGGAGCGCTGATCCGCGTGATCGCCGGTGACGTGGCAGGACACCCGGGTCCGGGATCGACGTACACCCCGATCGCGCTCACGCACATCACGGTCGCACCGGGCGCAGCACTGTCCCTCCCGTGGAACCCGGAGTTCAACGCACTGGCTTACGTGCTGGCCGGTTCGGGCACCGTCGGCGGGGACGGATCCGTCGGGAGTGCATCGGCAGGCAGGCCGATCCGCATGGGCCAGACCGCGCTGTTCGGCAGGGGCGACGTCATCGACCTCGCCGCCGATCCGCGTGGAGAGTCGATGGAGATCTTCGTGCTCGGCGGCAAGCCGATCCGTGAGCCCGTCGCGATGGCCGGACCGTTCGTCATGAACACCAAGTCCGAGGTCGTGCAGGCGTTCGAGGACTACCAAGCCGGGCGACTGGGCGCACCGACCGAGTAGGGATCGTCAGGTGCGGGCGGGCGGCGCCAGTCGTCGTACCGCCCGCATCGGGATCTCCAGCCAGGTAGGCCGGTTGCGCGCTTCGTACACCGCTTCGTAGGCGGCTTTGTCCAACTCGTACGCACCCAGCAGCGCCTCGGTGGCGCGCGGATCCTCCCCGGTCACCGAGGCATACCCCTCGCAGAACGCAGCGGAGTTCTGCTCCACCCACCTCGACGCAACTGCCTCGTCCAGCCCGGCTCCGTCCGGCCCGGCACCATCCACGAGCAGATGGTGTGCGGCGTAGTCGAAGGACCGCAGCATGCCCGCGACGTCCCGCAACGGACTGTCCGGCCGTCGACGTTCCTCCAGCGACTTGGACGGTTCCCCCTCGAAATCGATCAGCAGCCACGTCAGCGGTGTCCGCAGTACCTGACCGAGATGAAGGTCGCCGTGGATGCGTTGCACCGTCGTCTCACCCGAGCGAGCGCGAGCGATCAGTTCACGGGCTGCAGGCAGGCACTCGGCCAACTCCGGCACCACCAGCGCCGCCGCCTCGACCCGCTCGGTGATCTCCTGTACCACCTCGGCTGCCGGACGCCTCGACGTTCCCAACTCCGTCGCCAGATCCGCGTGGACGTGCGCAACGGCCTTGCCCAGTTCGAACGACTCCACCGCGAATCCGTCGGACTCGCCCCCGGCGATCAGATCCGCGACGGACGCAAGGGCAGTCGTCCACCCCTCGGCCGAGTCGACGACGAAATCCTGCGCCATCCCCAGCATCGACAGATCGCCGAACTCTTCCGTCTGAATCCACCCACGCAGCGGCGCGACGTTGCCGCAGCCGGCTTCCGCCAGCGCTCGATGCAGCTCGATATCGGGGTTCACACCCGGTGAAATACGACGAAAAAGCTTGAGCAGCAGCACTTCGCCGAGCACAACCGACGTATTGGACTGTTCTGCACCCAGTACTCGACCGGCCAACCCGGAATCCACCGAATCGTCGGCGAGCGTCTCGAATTCGATGCGCCCGATCGACGCCGAGTCCGCAAGCGCGTCACCGTACAGCGAGATGATCGCCGGATCCCGCAAACCGTCGTACACGACGACGTCGTAATCCGGAAGCGGAAGTTGCCAGGCAGCCACCTCGTCGGGGGCGCTGCTGCGAAACCCCAACGGAACCTGATACCGCTGCACCTGTGGACTCTGCGCGAGCGGAGCGTCGAGCCCGATGTCCACCAGCAGATGCTCGGCCGTCACGTCGGAACGGGCGCCGATGCGCACGCGTTCGACGATGTCGAGGGAAACGACCGGTGTGCCCTTCGCGGCGAACCAACGCTGCTGCGGAATCCAGGTGAGCAGTGCCGTCTCGAGATCCACCGTGGTCACGCCCGTCGACTCGATCATGAAAAGTGTGCCGCCTTCGCTCGGTATGCCCGAAGTTCGATGTGCCCCGCAGTCCGATGTGCACCGCAGTTCGATGTGCACCGCAGTTCGATGCACCCGAACCCTATCGACCCTTACCCAGCGTCGCATTCGCTCACACATGGCCCCTTTCGTCGCGCGAAAGTTATGCGAGGACAGTTCCGAGGTTCGAGCGCGCTCCGTAGAGTGGTCTCATGTCCGCTCCACGACGTAGTCCGCACCAACCCTCGATCCCGCACATCGACATCCATCGCGCCGGTGATCGCCTGAAAACCCGTGTGGCATGGCTGGACTCGAAACATTCCTTCTCCTTCGGCCAGCACTACGACCCGGACAACACCCACCACGGCCTGCTGCTCGTCAACAACGACGACATCGTCTCTCCCGGGCAAGGATTCGACAGCCACCCACACAAGGACATGGAGATCGTGACCTGGGTGACAAAAGGGTCACTGGTTCACCAGGATTCGATCGGACACTCCGGCGTCATCTATCCCGGTCTGGCGCAACGGATGAGCGCAGGCCGCGGCATCATGCATTCCGAGAAGAACGATTCCTGGCGCATCAGCGGTGACACCCACCAGGAGCCGGTCAGATTCGTCCAGATGTGGGTTGTTCCGGACACGCCCGGTCTCGATCCCGGTTACGAGCAACTCGAGGTGGACGACGAATTGTTACGCGGCGGATTGGTACCCGTCGCATCCGGAATGAAGAAGCACGACGGCCACGCCGCGATCAGAATCAATCAGAAGGCGGCAGCACTGCACGTCGCTCGCCTACAACCCGAACGGCCCATCACGCTCCCCGAAGCCCCGTTCCTCCACGTCTTCGTCGCACAGGGCACCGTGCAGGTCGAGGGAGTCGGGGAACTGTACGAAGGGGACGCCATACGGATGAGCGATTCCGGTGGGCAGCGCATCCAGTCGTACGAACACGCGGAAATCCTGGTCTGGGAAATGCACTCCCGCCTCGGCTTCTGACACGCTGCCTTCGACACCATTCACGCAACCACAACGGGGGGACACCACATGACCTATCCGCCACCTGGAGACCAGCAACCCGGCAATCAGCCATCGGGTGACTACCCGCGACCGCCCGGTGACTACCCGCGACCGCCCGGTGACTACCCGCCACCGCCCGGCAACTACCCACCACCGGCGAGCGGATATCCCCCGCCACCCGGCAACTACCCGACGGGTGAGTATCAGCCCGGTGGCTACCAGTCCGGGGGCTACCAGTCGGGTGGCTACCAGCAGCCCGGGCAGTACCCGCCGTCGACGCCGAAGAACACTCTGGGCACGGTGGCGCTCGTCGCGGCGATCATCGGCGTACTGACGTTCTGGTCGGTCGTCGGCGGGATCATTCTCGGCCTGCTTGCGGTGGCGTTGGGGTTCGTGGCGAGATCGCGAGTGAAGAAGGGCGCCGCGACCAACGGAACCGTGTCGTTGGTCGCGATCATTCTGGGCTTCGTCGCCGCAGCGCTGTCCGTTGCGCTGATCGCCTTCGGTGTCAGCTGGTTCAGCAACGTCGGCGGGCAGGAGTTCGTCGACTGCATGAACGACGCAGGCAGCAGCCAGTCCGCCCAGGACCAGTGCAGCGACAGATTCCAGCAGAACATCGAGGACCGATACCGCTAGCGAGTCCCTCCGCACGTCGGTTCCCCTGCCGGGTGCTCACGTGCGGAGGGAACCGATGTCCACGACCTGATTGCCGCCCCGATGCTTCGCCTCGTACATCGCGACGTCGGCCCGGCGCATCAACCCGGTGACGGTCCGAACCGGGTCGGATTCGGTGGGCCTGACATGTGCGAGCCCGACACTGACCGTCAGAGGGCATGCGTCCTGCGGTGAGTGCAGTCGACTGCGCAACCACTCGGCGATCGATCTGGCCTGTTCCAGACCCACCTTGGCGACCACGGCGAACTCCTCACCGCCGGTACGCGCAACGAGCAGATCGTCGACGCGGAGCCGCCGGGCGATGAGCTGCAACGCCACGTCGCCCGCCTGGTGGCCGAACCGGTCGTTGATCGACTTGAACCGGTCGACGTCGATGACCATCACGGACACGTCGGGTGCAGCACCGAGGAACTGAGCGACCTTCTCGTCGAGCCCGCGCCGGTTCTGCAGCCCGGTCAACGGGTCGGTTCTGGCGCCGTCGGCGTCGATCCGAAGACTGAGCAACACCGACTGCAGAAACACCGGCGCCGCGAACATCACCGGCAGCAACACCACCAGCTGCGATACCGCCAGACCGTGGTCCAAGTGCGGGGTCGTCATGATCAGCACGAACATCAGCGCGACGGTGCACGCCGACCATCCGAGATGCATCAACAGCACCCGCGGACTGTGAAAGATCTGCACGTAGACACCGGTGGCGGCCAACAGCGCGCATCCGGGAAACGACATCTGGATCGAGCCGTAGGACAGCAACGCGAGAGTGGTCCCGACGTCGGCGTAGATCACGAACATCAGCGAGCGGTGCTCGTACGGCCACGGCCCGCGAATCCAGAGCAGCCCCAAGGCGAAAGACGAGACGGTTCCACCGATGATCACGGCATCGGCCACCGTCGAGGTGGGAGGAACCGCAGTGAGGTACGTCGTGATGGCGGCGAGGCCGAAACACAAACAGCTCAAACCGACGCCCACCCGGTACGCAGTGAGTGCACCGTGCCCGTCGAAGTAATGGACCATCCAGTCGTAGCTGTAGGACTGACGCCACCATCTGCGCAGAAACGTCACCAGCACGTCTCCTTTGCGCCCGAATATATGGAACCAACTCCGCGGTCCGGTTGCGAGAGATGGTAACCGCTCGGGCTCAACCACGAAGATCGCGGTGCTCGAAGGCGACGACCCCGGCCACGAGGCCGACTGCCGACACGGCAACGAGCCACACCAGTGGCACCACCTCGACGGCACCGCCGGGAAGATGCGGCAGGTGCGTGAACGGAGACAGATCGAGCACCAGCTGGGGAAGACCGACCACCGTTCCCACCTGCCCCAGCATCACGAACACAGCCAACAGACCCCAGACGGCCGCCGAGAACCGAGGGACGAACCCGAACAGAACGATGCCCGACGCCGTCAGGACCCACACTGCGGGCAGTTGGCTCACCGCCCCGGCGAGCACTCCCGGCAGCACCGACCGGACGTCGCCCACCGACATCCCGTACGGAACCCCTGCCGCGAAGCCGACGACCGTCATCGCGACGGCCGGGCCACCGAGCGCGAACACGAGTGTGCTCACCAGCCACCGAGTGCGCCCGACACTCCCGGCCAGTACCACCTCCGCGATCGACGACTCCTCGTCGGCGTGCACGCGCAACACCGACGAGATGGACATGGCCGCCGCACCGATTCCGAGGATGCTCAGGGCCGTCGCCAGGAACGAGTCGACCAGAGAGGACCCACCGAACTTGCTCAGCGCGTCGCCGATTGCCGCGCTTTCACCCAGCTGGCCCTGCACGCTGTCCGCGGCACTGCCCAGCACGGCCGCGATCACCGCGAGTCCGACGGTCCACGCCAGCAGGGTGCCGCGTTGCGCGCGCCACGCCAAGCCGAACACACCCTGCATCGACGTTGACGGCTTGCCGTCGCGCACCGCCACCAGACCGGCGCCCAGGTCACGCCGAAGTGCCAGCGCGAACGCGAGCCCGGCTGCGACCGTCGCCGCTGCAGCTGGAAGCACCAGTACCCACCACCGTTCGTCGGCGAACGGTCGTAGCTGTGACGACCACCCGATCGGCGACAGCCACGACAGCGTCCCGGAAGACCCTGAAGTTCCTGATGCTCCCGCATCACCGACGGCCCGCAGCACGAACGCCGCCGCCAGCACCGAGATCGCGTAACCGCGCGCCGCACGCGCGTTGGACCCGACCTGCGCGGCAACGGCAGCGACCCCGACGAACACGACGCCCACCGCGGCGATCGACAGCCCGAACGCGACGCTGCCGCCCACCGGGAATCCCGAGGCCGCGAGCGCTGTCGCGGCGATCGCCGCCGTCAGCACCACACCCGTCGTCGCCAAGGCCATCGCCGCGCACAGCCCGGCGCGTCGGCCGATCGCCGTCGAACCCACCAGCTCGGTGCGGCCTGTGACTTCTTCCGCCCGGGTGTGCCGGACGACCGTCAGCAGCGCTGCGAGAGGGACGAGCGTCAACAGAATTCCGGAGCGCCAGGTCACCAGCGCGCCCAGATCGTCGCCGAAGATCGGTCCGACCAACGCCAGCTCGGCGGGTGTGTGTGCGGTTGCCTCGTAGAACGCCTGCCGATCTGCCGCCGTCGGGTAGAGGCCTTCGAAACTGACGGCGTAGAGCAACGGCACCAAGCCGATGGCCAGCACCCACAGCGGCAGGATCACCCGGTCGCGTCGGGCGAACAACCGGAGCAGCGCCGCCGTCCCGTTCACGACTGCGCCGCGTAGTACTTCAGGAACAGGTCCTCCAGCGTGGGCGGCGAGCTGACGATGCTGGTGATCCCCAGCGCAGCCAGCCTCGTCATCAACTCCGGCAGTTCAGCGGACGGCACCCGGCAGGTCAGGCGGTGCCTGTCGACCTCGATCACCCCGGGCACACCGGCATTGGGCAGACCAGCATCGGGCAGGGTCTCGACGACGACGGTGACCGTCGTGTGCGTCAGATGCCTCATGTCCTTCAGCGATCCCGTGTCGACCGTTCTGCCCTCACGGATGATCGTCACTCGCTCGCACAGCTTCTCGACCTCCGACAGGATGTGCGAGGACAGCAGCACCGTCGCGCCGCGGGCCGACGCGTCGGCGACGCATTCGGCGAAGACCTGCTCCATGAGCGGGTCCAGACCGGATGTGGGCTCGTCGAGCAGAAGCAGTTCTGCGTTCGACGAGAACGCCGAGACGAGCGCGACCTTCTGGCGGTTTCCCTTGGAGTACGTGCGGGTCTTCTTCGTCGGATCGAGCGAGAACCGCTCCAGCAGGTCCGCACGTCGCCGTGGATCGAGGCCACCGCGCATCCGCGCGAGGACGTCGATCACCTCACCACCGGTCAACGACGGCCACAGCGTGACGTCCCCCGGAACGTATGCCAGGCGGCGATGCAACTCCACCGAGTCGGCCCAGGGGTCCTTCCCGAACACCGACACCTCCCCGGAGGTGGCACGAACGAGCCCCAGCAACACGCGGATGGTGGTCGATTTTCCCGCACCGTTCGGTCCGAGAAAGCCGTGCACTTCGCCCTGCTCGACACTCAGATCCAGGCCCGCCAGGGCGAGCGACGCGCCGAAGGTCTTCCGCAGTTCCCTGACGTGCACCACCATGGACGAGCTCCTGCCTCTGCAGTCACGACTCGAAGGCCACTTTCTGGCGATGAGTGTAAAGATGGAATGCATGACAGTTGTGGATTCTGGACAGGCGAACTCTGGTATCGACCTCAGCTACACGGACGCGGGCACTCGCGCGCAGGACGATCTGTTCGTTCACGTCAACGGCAAATGGCTGGACGAGTACGCCATTCCTGCGGACCGGGCCGTCGACGGCGCGTTTCGGACGCTGTACGACAAGGCGGAAGAGGACGTACGCACGATCATCCAGGAGAGCGCGGCGTCGCACCCCCCGGTCGGAACCGACGCACAGAAGATCGGTGACCTCTACTCGAGTTTCCTCGATGCCGACGCCGTCGAGGAAGCCGGCCTGACGCCCATCGCCGACGAGCTCGCTGCCGTCGCCGATGCGGGTGACCTGGTCACCCTCGCCGAGGTACTCGGTTCGTTGCAGCGCACCGGGATCGGCGGCGCCATCGGCCACTACGTCGACACCGACGCCAAGGATTCCTCCCGATACCTCGTGCATTTCTCGCAGTCCGGCATCGGTCTGCCCGACGAGTCGTACTACCGCGAGGAGGGGTACGCCGACATCCGCGACGCCTACGTCGCGCACATCGAGAAGATGTTCTCGATCGCCGGGCTCTCCTACGACGCCCGGAAGGTCGTCGACCTCGAGAAGAAGCTCGCCGCGGGCCACTGGGACGTCGTCGCGCGTCGTGACGCGGAGAAGAGCTACAACCTGGTCGACTTCGACACTCTCGTGAAGAACGAACCCGGATTCAACTGGACCGCATGGATTTCCGGACTCGGCGGTACCACGGAGCAGTTCGCCGAGATCGTCGTGCGGCAGCCTCCGTTCCTGTCCACGTTCACCGGACTGTGGGTGTCCGAGGACATCGAGGACTGGAAAGCGTGGCTCGCCTGGCGCATCGTGCACGGCCGTGCGCCGTACCTGACTGCCGCGCTGGTCGACGAGAACTTCGCGTTCTACGGAAAGAAGCTGAGCGGCACCGAGGAGAACCGGGAGCGCTGGAAGCGCGGTGTCTCGCTGGTGCAGGACCTGCTCGGCGAGTCCGTCGGCAAGCTCTACGTCGAGCGTCACTTCCCCGCGGATGCCAAGGCGCGCATGGAGGTTCTCGTCGCGAATCTGCGTGAGGCCTACCGTCGCAACATCACCGATCTCGAGTGGATGAGCCCGGAGACCAGGCAGAAGGCACTGGACAAGCTCGAGAAGTTCACCCCGAAGATCGGGTACCCGGATCGCTGGCGCGACTACTCCGCCGTGGAGATCGACGCGAGCGACCTGGTGGGCAACTACCGACGCGGATACGTCGCCGAATACCAACGTGATCTGGACAAGCTCGGCGGCGAGGTGGATCGCGACGAGTGGTTCATGACGCCGCAGACCGTGAACGCGTACTACAACCCCGGCCTCAACGAAATCGTCTTTCCCGCAGCGATTCTCCAGCCCCCGTTCTTCGACTCCGGTGCCGACGACGCCGCGAACTACGGTGGAATCGGAGCCGTCATCGGCCACGAGATCGGCCACGGTTTCGACGACCAGGGCGCCAAGTACGACGGCGACGGCAACCTCGTGGACTGGTGGACCGATTCGGACAGAACCGAATTCGGCAAGCGCACCACCGCACTGATCGACCAGTACAACCAGTTCGAACCGAAAGCGCTCCCCGGCCACAAGGTCAACGGCGAGTTCACGATCGGTGAGAACATCGGCGACCTCGGTGGCCTGTCCATCGCTGTCGCCGCGTACAAGATCGCGCTGGACGGCAAGGACGCTCCGGTGCTCGACGGGCTGACCGGTCTGCAGCGAGTGTTCTTCGGCTGGTCGCAGGTATGGCGAACGAAGGCACGCGACGAGGAGGCGATTCGCAGGCTTGCGGTCGATCCGCACTCGCCGCCCGAGTTCCGCTGCAACGGCGTAGTGCGCAATCTGGACAGTTTTCACGAAGCGTTCGATGTGAAGCCGGGCGATGCGTTGTACTTGGATCCACAGGAGCGGGTCAGGATCTGGTAACCACGTGAGTGGAAATGTAGTGCCTTCGGGTCGCTCCGCAGGCTCCGCTCCTGCCCCCTGGCCTACATTTCCACTCACAACGGAGGGGGACGACGTGAAGAACAGAATCAGGTGGATCGCAGCACACGGTCTCGTGCGGTACGGGGCCAAGAAGGCCGCCAAGGCCGGTGACCTGCAGGCCAAGCTGGTTGTCGATCCGGAGACCCGCGCGAATCCGCGGCAGGTGTTCGAGAAGATTCGCGCCACCGGTCCCCTCGTCAAGACGCGAATCTCCAACATCACGGTCACCCACCGCGTGGTCCACGACCTGCTGCGCTCGGACGACCTCCGAGTCACCGAGATCGGCGCCAATCTTCCTGCCCCGCTGCGCTGGATCGAACGAAAGACCCGCAGTACAGCACTACACCCCTTGAAGCCGCCGTCGTTGCTATCGGTGGAACCACCCGAGCACACGCGCTACCGCAAGCTCGTGACCTCGGTCTTCACCCCGCGAGCTGTCGCGCGGATGCGAGAAATGGTGCAGGACAAGGCAAACGTTCTGCTCGACGAGTTGGTCTCCGGGCCGCCGAACGTCGATATCGTCAGTGAGTACTGTGCGCAGTTGCCCGTGGCGGTCATCAGCACCATCCTCGGAGTTCCGGCGAAAGATCGACAGCGGGTTCTTGAGTTCGGGGAGATGGCCGCCCCGAGCCTGGACATCGGGCTGTCCTGGGAGCAGTTCAACCGCGTCGAGGACGGCCTGGCACAGTTCGACGCATGGCTCGACGATCACCTTGCCGAACTACGGCGCAACCCCGGTGACGACCTGATGAGCCAGCTGATCAGGGCCGAGGACGACGGCGTCGGACTCGACGACGAGGAACTGCGGGCAACGGCGGGCCTCGTACTCGCAGCGGGCTTCGAAACAACCGTGAACCTACTCGGCAGCGGGATCCGGCTCCTGCTCGACAACCCGAACCAACTCGAAATTCTGCGCAACGACCCGTCGCACTGGCCGACGGCCGTGGACGAGATGCTTCGCCTCGAATCACCCGTTCAGCTGACCGCACGGATGGCAAAGCACGACGTAACGATCGAAGGAGTGCCGGTCTCGGAAGGCGCGCTGGTGATTCTCGTCCTCGCCGGCGCGAACCGAGACCCCAATGTGTTCGACGATCCATACACGTTCGACGTCACCCGAGCGAATGCGAACAAGCATCTCTCGTTCTCCGGCGGCCGCCACTACTGCCTCGGGGCGTCGCTGGCCAGAGCCGAAACCGAAGTGGGCCTGAAGACGTTGTTCGACAGATTCCCCCACCTGCGGCTCGCAGGTGAGGGCATTCGCCGCGACACCCGAGTCCTGCACGGCTGGGCGTCCTTACCGGTGGATCTGGGAGAACCTGCGACAGCTGATCACCCGTAGTGTCATGCGTTCGAATTAGTTGCATCGAAAGCCATCTGAGCTACTCTCCTGTATCTACGACAACCGAGTCGACCGAGTTCGGCTACATTCGATGGGGGATACCGATGACCGACGAAACTACACCGGACCAGAATTACAGCCTTCAACTCCTCGAGCGAAGCGCAGCGGACATCGTCGAGGTCAGTACTCGGTCAGGCCATGATCTCAATCGCCGATCTGCACGAATGGACGGTGCCGACGGCTGGTAATTGTTGCCGGTCGCACTGGACGGCGCTTCGGCGAATGACATCCATGCGGAGCTATCTGCGAATCGGACGGTCAGGGATCGCGTGGGCGCACGCGATCCCCTGCGTGTTGTGGATCGACCCGGCTTCACCGGTGCTTGCGGTGTGTGCAGCCTCTGGCTGGGTCACACTGTTCTACCTAATGTCCTGCAAGGTCAATGATCTCGCTGATATCGCCAGCGACAGTGCAAATCCTCAGCGCTCACTGAGCCCATTGGTCTCAGGCGCTGTCAGTCCGCTGCAAGCCACGTACTGGGTCCTTGCAGACCTGATCATTCTTGTCGTAGCGTTGTTCATTGCCCCGATTACACTCCAGTCTCAGATTCTGGCGCTGGCGGCGCTCGTTTTGACCATCTACGGAAACACTTTTCAAAAGACGTCCTTACGCGTGCATCCTCTAGCCATGGATTTGACGTACGGGCTGACGATGGCTCTGCTCCTGGCTGCCGCGTCCGGCCTGTTCGGGTCCCATATGTCACCAGAACGCATCGCCGCTATCGCAGGCTTCGGCTTCGTTGTCAGTTTACTCAACCTGGTCGCCGGAAATTTCAAAGACTTCCACGCCGACCGGAACGCTGGGTCACGCACTACTGCACATGCATTGGGATGCACAGTCGACGACCACGGTCGAATCATGCTGACACGAAAGTTCCTGTTCGTTGCCGCTACGCTGCAAGTAGCGTCGACGGCCGGCATCGCCACTTCCGTGATGGATCCGGCCACTCGTACGGGCTGGCCGATGATTGTGTCGGTATGCACCGGCATTGCTTGCGCAGCTGGTTGTTGTCTCTTCTTCGGGCACATTCGAAATCTCCGAAGGTACGGTATGGCTACCGGCGACATCAAGCGACCCAAGTACGCGTTCTATATGTTGTTTGCGGTGTGCTCGAGTTCGGTCTTGGCGACCCCCTTGACGCTCGGACTGGCAGGGGCGGGATCGGTCCTATTCTTCTACTACATTCAGAGGCTTCTCCGATATGACACGAACCGATCAGGATTGGATGACAATAGCAGGGAGCCGGTGCTCGGCACATGACGTCGCCGAGACTGCGCTCACCCTGGTGAGTGCTGAGCTTCCTGAGGTAGTTCAGTACATCCGCCCCGGAAACGATCTTAAGTTGTTCGGCGTCAACAGTGGTTTCTTCCATTTCCCGATCGCGTGTGGACTCGAATCGGGCAGCATATCTCTGGAGCAGTGTCGAGATCTAGCGACCACACTTGCGCTCGGACACGCATACTTCTCTTGCATGGACCGCCTTCTCGACGATCGATTCGTCGACCACGCATTGGTCCTTGCGGCGCCCGAGTTTCTTCGGTTGTACATCGAACGCCTAGGTCGCACTTTCGACAGTGTCGCGGTGCAGAAAATGCATCCGATCTACTACCGCCAGTACTCGGTTGCGCAGGTGTGGGAATGGAAGTCCAACCGCTCGCTCGCCCCGATCACCGGTGACGACATCACGATGCTCAGCTGGAAATCCGCACCTGTATCGCTTCCTACACACCTCGCGCTTCACTCGATGAACGAGCGCAGTCGTGACGCCGTACTGGATGCTTTCATGTCGTACTGTGCGGGCCTTCAGCTGATGGACGATGTGGCGGACATGGCCGAAGACTACGACAACGGAATTTCTTCCATTCCTGTCAGGCTGACGCTGACACGAGGTCTCGGTGTCGGGGCGTGGCCGCTCTCCGGTGAGCTTTCCGGTGCTGAACTGGCTGACGCAGCCTACCGATCAGGGAGCGTGCGCACCTCGCTGATCCTCGCTCGATCGTTCTTCGAGACAGCCATAGTCGGTGCTCGATCGGTCGGCTTCCGCACTCTTCTCGGCCTCGCTGAAGCGCGAGAGTCGTTGTGCACCGTAAGAATCGCAGAGCCGACCGGTGCGTAGCTTTCGATCCACTATTGTCTCCACCGATCTGCGCCGCGCAGACGTCACGTCATATATTCTCCGTGTGCGCGCGCTTACTCGCGCGTTCGAGCGGGCAGGATGCCTCGGAATCGTGAAGTCGGCCACCGAACTCCTCGTCTGGCCACACTTTTACTTACGCGACGACAAATCCGGCCCATTCGTCGGAATCAGGCGGTTGAGCGCTCATCGGCGAAGCAGGATCAAGCTCCCTCGCGAATCCGTCGATGATGTTCCCGGCTTGTTCATCTTCAACTTATGTGCGCCGAATTCTACAGACCGCCAGGGGAGAGCCCGCGATCTCTGCCTCGAGCTCGTCCGCTACGCCGACCGATACGGTTATCGGCTCGTATGCGTGGTGGCTGTCCGCAACACGCGGACGTTCGAAGCGTACGTGAGGTCGGGCTTCGTAGAGGTATCTTTTGTGGACGGCGGAGAACGCGCAACGCTTGTTCGTGAACCTCGTCGATCATGACAGCAATTCGCGCGTGCTTGACGGTAACGATCGTAGGACTGAGCGCCGCCCGAATATCTGCACTCCTCTTCTTACCTTCTGGAGTGGGCCAGGTGTCTCTGCTGTACGTCTTCGCCCGGCCTACTTGGGACACTGTCCTCATTGCATGGACAGACTCGTCTACTGTAAAGGTTGCGGTTCTGGTTCTCGTTGCTACTGTCAGCAGAGTCGCACTGGACCTATCGGTGTTCTTCTTCGCGAGAGTGTTCGCGCTCGGGGTCGCACCTGTAGTCGGTTGTCGCGTAGAAGCTCTTCGCCGCCGGCTAGATTCTCGGTGGCTTCTTGCCATATCCGCCGTCTACTCGGCAACGCCTGTCATGGCAGCAATCGGACTGTCTCGCACGTCAGCTCTGCTGGTCAGTACGGTCAACGTGACCGGCAATCTTGCTGTAATGACCGGCTATATCACCGCTGCAAAGTATTTCAAGCACTACCTTGACCCAGTCCGGCAGCAGCTCCAAGAGAGCGGTCCCATTGTCTACCTTGCGCTGGCCCTTCTGGTCACGGTGCTCATTCTCTCCACCGCCCGCCGCTTTGTGCGCTACTCACAAGCCGAAACACGGAGAAAGAGAACATGATCGGCCTTTTTCTACGCGCTAGTCGAGCCAGAGCATTCCTGTCGACATCGCTGCCCTTGACCTGCGGCCTTCTCATCGCACAACCGGCAATCTCGGCCTGGATCGGTATCGTGCTGTGGGGGTTCTTTTTCCACGCATACATCTGCCAACTGAACAACTTGGCCGACATGGATTCCGACCGCCTCGATCCACGCCGTACACAGCAGCCGCTGCTGACAGGCGAATTATCGAGAACTACCGCACGATGCTGGCTGATGATCGAAGTAACCGTCCTGACGGCCACTGCGATTCTGGCGGTTGACGGTATTGCACAACAGACTCTGGTACTCGTTTTGGTCTCACTGGTCACGTACGGAAACGTCCACCAGAAGACGGCCAGTCGCATCCACCCGTTGGCCATGGACTTTCTGTACGGCTTCACCATGGGGCTACCGCTCTGGATAACCCTGGGGATGCTGGACGACCGAAGTGAATTTCGAGATGTCCTATTGTCTTTGATTCTGGGGCTGAATTTCACGATCCTGAACGTTTTCGCCGGGAATCTGAAAGATCTCGAAACCGACCTCGAAGCCGAGAGCCGCACCACTGCATTAGCGCTTGGAGTTCGTCCATCTGCATCCACACGCTACGGAGTTGAGTTCACTTTCCGATACCTGGCTGTTCTGGCGGCTCTGCAACTATCGCTGACCGCGCTGACAGCAGCCACCGTCTTTGTGTTGTCAGACGGTGCAACTGCCGTGACGACATGGATGGCACTCGGTTTCTCCGTTTGCGCGCTTATCGACGTAGCACGGATATCGTCGAATGGAATTCGCACCGTCGGTGCTCCGTCCAAGTTGGGAGCAGATTTCGACCCGCTGACGGGCCGCCTGAGGGTCACGCGTCCACCGCATGCCTTTCTCAATCTCCTGGCAGCAATGGCCTCGGCGTCCACATTCGCCACCACGCCGTGGATTGCGTTCGTCATTCTCGTAAGTACTGCGGTCGCGACGTACTTGCTGATAGCAACTCACGGAGTCCTGTCGACTTCGACGCCGAGCAGCGCACTTTGATTGACACAGTGAAGCGTCATGACTCCAACGCGACGCTGTCAACAGATGCTAGGTGCGGTGGTTCGGAGGAGTGGATGCCCTGAGTCCCTTCGATTGCCAGATCGCGCTGCCGGTACTCGCCACGTGCGGCGATGCGACTGTGGCGACACTGTCCGTATTGCACAACGGAGACGCCTACGAGAACCATCACGGCCAACACCAGTGCCGTAACAGTGACCGACCGCATCTCACTACTCGGCACCGACAGACCCGCGGCGATAGCCGACACCGTCAGGATCACGATGAACGCCGCCGACGCTATCAAACGCGAATACTTCTGCCGGACAGCTAATTCGACACCAATATCCTCGATCTGCCGATGGACCAAGCGCGCAAGCTTCTCGGTGTTGCCGCCTAGATCGCATAGGGCTTTCAACACCTGAATATCGCGCTCTAGGTTTGCACGGCGGTCGCGACGCGCAATCCAGGCACCGGTGAAGGTCACCGCCATCGTCGATAAGAATGCAACAATGGCGACGACTATCGCCACGACCCCCTCATCCATGCCGAAAAGATACACCACAACAATCGCCCAAGTGGGCACTCGAATCACCAGAATTCGACAATTGTGTCGACGATGTACAGCTCGAATCCGCGGAAGCCAGTTCACCCTCCACTGTCATTCGAACGCCATATAGCGCACCAGTGGCATGGAGTGCTTCACTTTCGCCACACTGCAACCCAGCAGCCCGGCAAAGGAGAACGAATGGACAGTGCCACCCCACCAGATCGAGTCGATGCGACGTCCACGCGCACGCTCGCGGTGTTTCTCCGTCGAAGTTCGATACTGTTCATCGCGCTGCTGATGAGCGTCGGTTTCGCCGTCCTGCTCACCCCCACGGCCTCTGCGGTACCAGCTGGCTACCGGCCAAATGGCTGCACATTCTCGCCTGACAGTGGCACTAAACCAGTTTATTTCAATTTCAAGTCTGCCTGTGACAGCCACGACTACTGTTACGACGACATGTGGTACGGGCCTGGCGAAAAGGGGCGCCAGGCCTGCGACGTCAATTTCGTCAACAGAATGAGCTTGTGGTGCAACAACCAATACTCGGCTTGGTTCCTTGCGTTTCAACGCGGGCAATGCGGGGCGTTAGCTCAGACCTACTACGCGGGTGTACGTCAGTTCGGCGGACCGTACTTCAACAACCCACGTCTCAACTGACGATTCCAGATGTGTTCGGCGAACTCCCTCACCTGCGGCTCGCAGGTGAGGGAGTTCGCCGCGACACCCGAGTCCTGCACGGCTGGGCGTCGCTGCCGGTGGATCTGGGGCAGCCCGCTACAGCCGATCACCCGTCGTAGCGGAGAAGAAGAACACCTCGTCGAGCTTCGGGACGAGCAGAACGGTCTCGGCCAACCCGACGGACAACCGGCGGTCGACGCGTACCGACACCCGGCCGGACTGCGTGCTCCAGTCCGAACCGAGCGGTGGAGCGCCGTACAGGAACGACTCGGCGCCCAGCTCCTCGATCAGTTCGACCGCCACCGCAACAGCTCCAACACCCTTCCCGACGAGATCCCACGACTGCGCCGATGATCGTTCCCGCAAGCTCCACGATTCCGGCCGGATTCCGACCGTCACGCGGGGATCCTGCGTGGGAGCAGGGATGCACACGTCGCCGAGCACGGCGGCGCCGTCGACGACCGGGGCGTCGATCAGGTTCATCCCGGGCGAGCCGATGAACGACGCGACGAACGTGTTGACGGGGTTGTCGTACAGCTCCCGCGGCGACGCGATCTGCTGCAACTTGCCTGCCTGCAGTACCGCGACTCGGTCACCCATCGTCATGGCCTCGACCTGATCGTGCGTCACGTACACCGTCGTGGTGCCGAGCCGCTTCTGCAATCCGGCGATCTGCGCCCGGGTACTGACGCGCAGTTTGGCGTCGAGGTTGGACAGCGGCTCGTCCATGCAGAACACCTTGGGCTGCCGGACGATCGCACGGCCCATCGCCACCCGCTGACGCTGACCACCCGACAGCTTGCCGGGTTTACGGTTCAGCAGGGGCTCGAGTTCCAGCATCCTCGCCGCGTCGAGCACACGAGCAGCTGTGTCCGCCTTGCTCATTCCGGCGTTGCGGAGCGCGAAACCCATGTTGTCCCCGACGGTCATGTTGGGGTACAGCGCGTAGTTCTGGAACACCATCGCCACGTCCCGCTCACGAGGAGCGAGCGACGTGACGTCGACGCCGCCGATGTCGATGTGGCCGCTCTCGACCGATTCCAGACCGGCCAGCATCCGCAGGCTCGTCGACTTGCCGCACCCCGACGGGCCGACGAGAACAATGAATTCACCGTCGGCGATATCGAGTTCGAGCGAGTCGACGGCCAGCGTGTCCGCCCCCGGGTAGCGGTGCGATACGCCCGCGTAGTGAACCCCTGCCATTACGACGGGAGGTTCGGGGTGATCTGGCGGTCGATGATCTGCTGCAGCTGATCCTGAACACCGGCGAACGTCGTTGCGACATCGGCATTCTGCAGTGCGATCTGCTCGAGGCCCGTACCGATGATCTTGTCACCACCGGGAACGAAGACACGTGCGTAGTCCTGCGACCGCGTCCGAGCGAGCTGGTCGACGGCCGTCTTGGCGTTCGGGTTGGCGGCGAGGAACTCGATCTCGCTCGGATCCTCCTGCGCGGACTTACGGACCGGCATGTACCCGGTGTTCTGCGAGAAGTACGACGTACTCGCTGCATTGGTGAAGAAGTCGATGAACTTCAGCGCATTGACCTTGCGCTCCTCCGAGATCTTCGACGGGATGGCGAGGCCGGCTCCACCCGTCGGGCAGCCCGGTTGTCCGTCGGCTGCAGGCAGGAATGCCGTGCCGAAGTCGAACGCCGCGTTCTGGGTGATGCCGGACAGGTCGCCGGTGGACGCGATCGTCGACGCGATGATTCCCGCACCGAAGTCGTTGGCGATGTCGTTGGAGACGGCCGCGTACTTCTTGGTGTGGATCATGTCCTTGAGGAACTGGCCGGCGGCAAGGGTGTTGGGGTCGTCGAACTTCAGGGTGAAGCCGTCGGAGTACGCACCGCCGAACGTCCAGATGGGGCCCTCGAATGTCCACCCCAGGTAGTCCACCGCATTGCCCCAGCCGTGGGCCAGCTTGCCACCCCCGACGACGGCTTGGATGCGCGGGCCCCACTCGTCGAATTCCTGCCAGCTGGCCGGTCCGCGATCCGGAAGTCCCGCCTGCGCCCAGACGTCCTTGTTGTAGTAGAACAGCGGGGTCGAGCGTGCGTACGGCAGCGCCCAGTGGTTGCCGTTCCAGTTGTAGTCCGCAAGAAGAGAATCGACGTAGTCGCTGGAATCCACACCCGCGGCGGAGAAGTGTTGATCGAGCGGCTCGATAGCGCCGGTGAGCGCGAAGTTGAACCACCACACGTCGGAGAGGACCACCACGTCGGGGACGTCGTTGCCGGACAGCGAGGCGTTGAACTTCTGCGCCACTTCCTCGTAGTTCTTGCCACCATCGATGAGATTGACCGTCAGACCGGGGTTCTCGGCCTGGAAGCGGGAGATGAGCTCGCGCTCGAACTCCTGCGACTTGCCGGGGTGGCTGGACCAGAAGTTGATGGTGTTCGCGTCGCCCGATCCTTCGGATCCGGACGAGCTGGTTCCCGGGCTGCTGCACGCAGCCAGGGCGGCGGCAGCGGCCGCTGCACCGGTGAGCGTGAGGAATCCGCGGCGATTGATGTTGGCCATGTGTTTCTTTCTCCTGACGAGGTAGAGCGAATCAACCTTTGACCGCACCGGAGGTGAGGCCTTTGATCATGTGGCGTTGCAGGGCAAGGAAAACGACGAGAATCGGAAGGATGGTCAGGATGGTCGCCGCCATCACTGCGCCCCAGTTGGTGTATCCCTCACTGTTCTGCAGCAGCGTCAGGCCCACCGGTAGCGGTGCGACGGACGAATCGTCGGACATCAGGAACGGCCAGAGGTACTCGTTCCACTCGTTCACGATCGTGATGATCGCGAACGCCACCATGGTCGGTCCGGAAAGTGGGAGCACCACCCGGAACAGCAGCCGGAAAGGGCCTGCTCCGTCCATTCGTGCCGCTTCGATGATCTCGGCGGGCAGCGACAGAAAGTGATTGCGCATCAGGAAGGTCCCGAAGGCGACGCCGGCAAGCGGGATAATGATGCCCTGGAACGTGTTTCGCCATCCCAACTCGGAGATCAGCGAGTAGTTGGAGATGACGGTGATCTGATTGGGCACCATGAGGGCGGCGATGATCACCAGGAACACGATGTTCTTGCCGGGGAAGCGCAGGAACACCAAGCCGTATGCACTGAGAACGCCGAGAACGAACTTGATCGATGCCACGACACTGGTGATGATCACCGAGTTGCGCAGGTACGTGAAGAACGGAACCTCCGTCGTCGCCTCGGTGTAGTTCTCCGGCCGGAAGGAACCCGGCCACCAGGTGACGGGTTGGACGTAGATGTCGCCGCGTTCCTTGAACGAGGTGACGAGGATCCAGAACAGCGGCAGCCCGATCATCAACAGCACGAGAACCATTGCAATGTAACCGAACACCGTCGACAGGCTGCGCTGACGCTGTGGATCCTTCGGTGCGCTACGAGGCGCCTGGGAGGTGTCGGGTTTCGATGTCACGGTCATCGCTGATCGTCTCGATCCATGATGCGAACCTGCACGAGCGTGACGATCAGGAGGATCACGAACATGATCGTCGCGACCGTCGCACCGTAACCCGCTCGGAAGTTGCGGAAAGTCTCCTCGTACACCTGGAAGACCATCGTCGTGGTGCCGTTGCCGAGCGGCCCACCTCGGGTCATGACGTTGATGATGTCGAAGACCTGCAGCGAGTTCAGGAGCACGGTGATGGACAGGAAGAACGTCGTCGGACGCAGTTGCGGCAGCAGAACTTTGCGAAACGTCGTCCACTTCGACGCGCGGTCGATCTCGGCGGCCTCCATCAACTCCTTGCGTGTCCCCTGCAGCGCGGCGAGGTAGATGACGAAGGTGTAACCGAGGTTCTTCCACAGGTAGGTCACCGTGATCATGAACAGTGCCCACGTGGGGTCCTGATAGAAGTCCGGTGACGAGAATCCGATGCGCTGCAGCAGATCCTGCACCAGGCCGAAGTTGGGGTCGAACACGAACTGGAAGGCGATACCGATCGCCGCGCCGGAGATCACGAACGGCGCGAACACGGCAGACCGAACGAAATTGCGGCCCCGTAGCTTTCGGTCCAGAAGTATGGCCAGCACCAGGCCGAGTACCAGTGAACCGACGACGGCGGCAATGGTGAAGATGACGGTGTTGGACACGATGGTCCACGTGTCGTCCCGCGAGAACCATTCTCGATAGTTCGCGAATCCGATGAACGTCGACGTAGGCGAGGACAGATTCCAGTCGTAGAAGCTGAACTGGAAATTCTCGACGAGCGGCCGGTAGGTGAACACCACCAGCAGGGCCAGGTTGGGCCCCAGCAGAATCAGGAAGAGTGCGTAATCACTCCACGGTCTGCCGAAGAACGATTTCCGGCGTGCTGTGGGCAGCACTCGTTCCGTTGTAGTACTCACTGCGGGGACTGTGCTCACCTACCGAGAACGGTTGGTGAACGAATCCCTAACTCAGTCGGTCGTCGAAAAGAAAACAACCCACTGTGGGGGGCTAACGGTTCCAGTCCCCCAGGCCGTCGGAGCCGCTGAGGGTGCCGCCTGCCGTGCCGGTGACGACGACGGGGTCACCCTTCTGCGAGTTCTCGAAGAACCACTTGCCGTCCTCGGTGCTCACGTTGAGGCAGCCGTGGCTGACGTTCTCGTAACCCTGGGACTCCACCGACCACGGCGCTGCGTGGACGAAGATGCCGCTGTACGAAATACGTGTGGCGTACTCGACGTAGGTGCGGTATCCCTCGGGGGAATCCACCGGCACTCCGTAGGTCGAGGAGTCCATGTACATCTCGCGGACACGTTCGCCGACGATGTAGGTGCCGTTCGGTGTCTCGTGACCGGGCTTGCCGAACGAGGTGGGCATGGTCCTGACGACCTCACCGTTGCGGGTGACGGTGATGGTCTTGGTGGCGTCGTCGGCTGTGGTGATCACCGAGTCGCCGGTGGAGAAGTCCGCGCGTGAACCGCCGGCCTCGACGGTCACCTGGGTGTGCGCCGGGTAGAACTCGTTGGGCAACCACCGCACCTGGGTGTCGTTGATCCAGTAGAAGTGGCCGTCGACGGATGGACTCGTGGTGATCCGAATGGCGGCCTCGGCGGCGCCGCGGTCCGCAATGGCCTCGTTGAACCGAATGGCGATGGGCTGCGCGACTCCGACGACCTCGCCGTTGGGCGTGATCGACGGATCGGAGAAGTTGGCGGGCGCGAGGCGCTGGATCTGCGGTTCAGGAACAACAGGAAGAACCTGATCGGATGATCCGACGCCGGGGATTTCGGGGCCGCCGGGCCACAACGGCGCTGCGGTGGCGGGCGATACCAGGGTGGCCGCACCGACGGCCGCGATCACCGCTGTCAGAGAGATGCGTGTGACAGTCCGACGAAATGCCATGAGTATTCCGATCCATCCTTCTGTGCTGTGCAGGCTTCTGCTGGGCGCCCGTGCTGTGCCGGCGCGCGACGTCCTCGCCGCAATTAACACACACCCGTACCACCGAGTGCCAATCGTCGCGGTGACTGCACGGTCATTCGGCAGGCTGACCGAGGAGTCCCGCTTTCTTCGCCGCCGACCGTACTTGAAATGCAGATACGACGAACAGGACGCCGAACAGTACCGCGAATACGCCGATCAACCACACGATGCTCAGAATGCCGCTGACCGGGGAGAACACCAGTACGAGGCCGAACAGGAGCTCGACGATGCCGGCGAACAGAAGCATTCCCCAGTGAGATGCGCCCGGCGATGTGCCTGCGACCTTTCGCAGGCGGATGGATCCGGCTATTTCGAGAATTCCACCCATGATCGCCCAGATACCGATGACGAAAACAGCTGCGAGTGCGGTGATGCCCGGCCAGACGAACGCCACGATTCCGGCGACGAGCGAGACGACGCCGCCGAGCAGCCACCACACCCATCCGGATTCGACGCGGCGCGACTGGACGGCTCGGATGATCGCGGAGATGCCGTCGACGATCGCGTAGGCACCGAAGACGACGACGAGTGCCCAGACGGTGACGCCGGGCCACACGAGGGCCACGATGCCGAAGATCACGGCGACGATGCCCCTGAGCAGCACCGCCCACCACAAGTCCTTGCCGATCCTCAGCAACGCATCGGCCCCGTCGCGTTCAGAGAATTCGTAGCGTCCCGAAGGCTCGGTGGTCACGTCGGTTCTCCCTCGTTCATCGCGGTACATAACGGTTGTCGACGCCTCACGGCATCGAGGTCCAGGTGGTGGACCCGTCGGAAACACAGATCTGGCCGGTGCTGAGGTTGACGGCGAATCCGGCGCCCGCCTGGCAGCTGACGCCTTCGGCAACTGTTCCGACGAACGTCTGTCCCCTCGTCAGCGACAACGCAAACGCGAGAGCGCCTGGATCGGGAGAGACGATCGACACGGAGTCCCCGCCGATCGACACGGCGCCGACGGTGCCCGCCGTCGTTTCCGCGGCGGCCACCCCACCGGACCGGGCGACGGACAGCGCGGATCCGCCCGCGTCGGCGCGGGCGAAAGACACTGCGTCGAGTGCGTGTGCGAGAGCGCGGGAGAACTCGTCGACGGTCGATCCGCACGCAGCGGTGCCGTCCACGACGACGGTGTCGACGCCGGGTCGCGCTGTGCACGACAACTCGGCGGCCGACGCGTGCGACGGCGACACGAGAGCCACCGCTGCTCCAGCGAGTACGCAGCCCGTGAGCAGCGCTGTCGATCGATATCGCCCGTATCCGCCGAACCCTGCCACCGGAGCACCTTTCTGTGAGCGTGATCGGAGATCGTATGTTTGGATTGTGCCACTACGGGGGACCATCTAGCGGGTCTATCCGACCCGTCAGTTCTCCGTCGAGCCACCGGCGGCTCACACAATGCCGCCTCCGACGCCTGTACGAATCGTTGCCCCTGGTCACCGCGGCCCGGGGCCTGTTCTCTCGTATGGGGACGGAACGGCTTCCGCGGATGGGGGTCGAAGTGTTCGACAAGCAAGCGCCGATCGAGCGCGCTGTGGTGGTTGTGCCGGTTCACAACGAGGAAGCACTTCTGGACTCGTGCCTGTCTGCGCTGGTCAGGTCGTGTGAGCAGGTCGACATCGACGTCGACCTCGTCGTGGTTCTCGATTCCTGCACCGACACGTCCGCCGATATCGCCGCGACGTGGGCCGACAAGGTCGACGCGACCGTCCTCACCGTCGCGCGACGCAACGTCGGAGCAGCCCGCGCAGCCGGTTTCCTGTCGGCCACCGGACCAGCAGGCCGAGCACAGGACAACACCTGGTTCGCGACGACCGACGCCGACAGCACCGTCGGACTGGAGTGGATCTCATCGCACCTCGCTCACGCAGCGCAGGGTGCGCACGCCGTGGCGGGGACCGTCGTCACCGAGCTGGATTCGCCCGCGTTGACTCTGGTGTACGACGCCGGCTACCGCCACACGTCCGGCCATCGCCACGTGCACGGCACCAATCTCGGACTGCGCGCGGATTTGTACTGGACCGTCGGCGGATTCGGCGCACTGACCACCGGCGAGGACGTCGACCTGATGGCTCGGGTCGAACGCGCGGGCGTACCGGTTCTGTACTCGTGCGATTCGCCCGTGCTGACGTCGTCGAGGCGCTCCGGCCGGGCACCCGACGGGTTTGCCGCTCACCTGCAGGATCTCGAATTGGCCATCGCCCGATGACGGTCGACGGTAGCTCGCTCGTCGAGCGTCTCAAGCGATTCGTCGCCGACGAGGCACCTGGAATGCCGCTCCCCGGTTCGGGTTTCACCGACACTCGCTGGTTGGCGCTCGCCGGGCTCGGCCGCGAGGACACGGTTCTCGGGCGTCTGGCCGAGGGCCACGCCGACGCAGTGGCCATTCTCGCCGAACTGGGCGGCCCTGCTCCGAGCCGCGGGCAGATCTGGGGTGTCTGGGCGGCGGAACCACCGTCGCCGGTGCTCGAGGCGGCGCAGGGCAAGAACGGGTGGAAGCTCACCGGCGTCAAACCGTGGTGCTCGGGCGCTCATATCGTCACGAATGCCCTCGTCAC
This sequence comes from Rhodococcus sp. 06-156-4, assembly GCF_002259345.1. NCBI lineage: Bacteria > Bacillati > Actinomycetota > Actinomycetes > Mycobacteriales > Nocardiaceae > Rhodococcus > Rhodococcus sp. 06-156-4. The sequence continues at coordinate 40,676 of NZ_NPGB01000027.1, forward strand.
CGCCCGCGTCGGAGATCGATCGCGGTTGTTCGCCGTCGATATGACCCAGGACTGGTGCTCGCCGATTCCCAACACGTGGCACGCCGTCGGGATGTCTCGAAGCGATTCCGGGACAGTGCGTTTTGACGGTGCACACGCAGTTCCCGTCGGCGAAGTCGGGTCGTATGTCGAACGCCCGGGCTTCTGGCATGGTGGGCTCGGCGTGGCAGCGGTGTGGTTCGGCAGTGCCTGCGCTGTCGCCGACACGTTGCACGCGGCAGCGCAGTCGAGCTCCGATCCGCACACCATGGCTCATCTCGGCGCCGTGGCGGCATCGCTCGGTGCCGCGTCGGCCGCGTTGACCACCGCCGCTGCGGAGATCGACGCCGATCCGACCGACTCCGAGGCCCGCGGCAGCACCAGGGCACGGACCGTCCGCGCGATCGTCGAGAGCGCCGCTACCGACACCATCGACCGCGTGGGCCGCGCGCTGGGCGCCGCCCCGCTGTGCGCTAACGGTGAGCATGCACGCCGCGTCGCCGATCTGACCGTTTTTCTACGCCAGAGCCATGCCGAGCGCGATCTCGCAGCGCTGGGCCAGGAGATCGCGAAGGAAGAGTCGCCATGGTAGCCGCCGCCGAACACACCGACACGCAGGAAACCAGAACGTTCGACACCGTCGACCCGGGCACACCGCTCGAGGTGTGGCAGCAATGGACACCGTCGTTTCCGCCGCTCGATCTCGGTCGATGCCGCGAGATGATCGTCGTCGCGCCCCATCCTGACGACGAAGTGCTCGGTGTCGGTGGCCTGATGTCGCTCGCCGCCGCGTCGGGCATCCGGGTGTCCGTCGTGGCCGTCACCGACGGCGGCGCGTCGCATCCCGGGTCTCCGACGATGTCCGAGGCGCAACTGATCGACGAGCGGCCGCGTGAAGCGAGGCGCGCTCTGACCGAACTCGGTCTCGACGTCGACCCGATCCGGCTCGGCTTTCCCGACGGCGACGTCGCCGCGCACGAGGACGAGCTCGCGCGGGCGCTCACCGAGCTGTTGTCCGGTGGACAGGGCACCTGGTGCCTGACGCCGTGGCGCGGCGATCGTCATCCCGATCACGAGGCGACGGCGCGGGCATGCCTGACGGCGTCGAGACGCGTCGGGATCGCGGTGCTCGAGTACCCGGTGTGGATGTGGCACTGGGCGTGGCCGGATCATCCCGAGGTTCCCTGGGGTCGCGCGCTGGGGATCACTCTGGACGATCGCACTGCCCAGGCGAAAAAAGCCGCGGCACACCGGTTCACGTCTCAGATCCAGGATCTGTCGGACGATCCCGCCGACCGGGCGGTACTTCCGCCGCACATTCTGGCGCGTTTGCTTCGATCCGAGGAGGTGGTGTTCGCATGACGGACGGCACTCTGCAGAAGGACTATTTCGACGACGTCTACGACGGCAACGTCGATCCGTTCCGGCTGGGCGACAACTGGTACGAGGAGCGTAAATACGCTCTGACGTTGGCTGCGCTGACCGAACCGCGATATCGCCGCGCGCTCGAACCGGGCTGTTCCGTCGGAATACTGACCGAGAAGCTGTCCAGCCGCTGCGACGACCTGACGTCCACCGACATCGTCGCCTCGGCGCTGGAGACCACCAGGGCTCGTCTCGACGCGCGCACCGGCGAGTCCGGCGGCCGGGTGCAGTTGCGCGAATGGTCGCTCACGGACTCGTGGGACGAGTTCGACGAGATCGGCCCGTTCGATCTGATCGTGCTCAGCGAGGTCGGGTACTACCTCGGCCCTGCTGACCTACGCGCTGCCCTGGGCCAGGCAGTGGCGCATCTCGAGCCGGGAGGCACGCTCCTCGCGGTGCACTGGCGACACCTCGTCGCAGACTATCCACAGACCGGTGACCAGGTGCACGACGCCATCGGAGCCACCGACGGACTGGTCCGTATGGGCGGTTACGTCGACGAAGATGTGATACTCGAAGTGTTCGCTGCGGAGTCGTCCGCACGGAGCGAGTCGGCGGAGCCGACCGGAAGACCGGAATCGGTCGCACGACGTGAGGGTTTGATATGAGTGGGACTGAGATGAGCGACAGAATGACCAGCGGTGAGACCGCGACGCGCACCTATCGCGGCGGCGCACTCGAGGATCTGCTCGGACCGGACAGTCTGCACACCGACTTCGCCCCCATCGTCGACCTGATGACCCGTGAGGTGATCGGTTACGAAGCCATCGTCATGGGACCCGAGGATTCGGCGTTCCGCGAGCCTGCGGCCCTCGCGTCCGCGGCGCGGGCGATGGACATGACCGTCGACCTCGACCTCGTTCGCTGGGCCGGCGCCGTCGAGGGTGCCGCACGCCTCGATTCGCTTCAGGGTCTGCCGCTGTTCATCGCCATCGACCCGGACACACTGCCGTACCTCCCCGACCGCGGAGACGTCGACGCAGGTTCCGCCGTCCTGCAGCTGGACGAGACCTCACTCATTCGTCGACCCGCGCAGTTGCTGCGCGCGGTGGCCGACGTCCGCAAGCTCGGATGGGCAATCGCCGTCGACCATGTCGGTGTGAAGCCGGAATCGCTGGCACTGCTGCCGCTCCTCGAACCCGACGTGGTCAAACTCGATCGCAGCTTGATCACCCAACGTCCGAGCCGGTTCACCGCCCGCGTCGTCAACGCCGTCGCCGCGTACACCGAACGCACGGGCGCGATCGTCATGGCGGAAGGAATCGACACCGAGGACGCCGTCGGGACCGCCATCGCGCTGGGCGCACGCGTCGGGCAGGGCCGGTTCTTCACCGAGCAGAACCCCGTTCCGGTGGAGCCGTCGAAGCGACTGTCACCGTTGGATTTCCGCACGTCACCCGAGCGCGGCTCGCTTCCACGTTCCTCGCCGTACCAACTGGCCGCGGCGGGACGCGATTCCAAGCCGTCGACCAAGCGTCTTCTGGTGGAGGTCAGCAAGGGGCTGGAGTCCATTGCCGGCCAGAGCCTGCAGACCGCCGTCATCCTCGGCTCGTTCGAGAGCCGGGAACATTTCACGCCGCTGACCGCGCGTCGCTGGGAGGTCATGGCGACGAGGGCAGCCCTCGTCGGCGCACTCGCCGCGGGCATCGATCCCGAGCCCGCGCCGCGCGTGCGCGGAGCAGACCTCGACCCCGACGACCCGGTACGGCTCGAATGGGTGGTGGTGGTGCTGTCGCCGCACTTCTCGGCGGTACTGGCGGCCAAGGACATGGGAGATACCGGACCGGACATGAACCGGCGATTCTCCTACGTCCTGAGCCACGACCCGCAGCTGACGGTCGACTGCGCGCGAAGTCTGCTGCTGCGGCTTCCGGTGGAACGTACCGGGCTCTGACCGATACCGATCAGCCTTCGGCCTTCTTTTTCGCTCCTGGCTCCACGGCCCTCTTCCTGGTCGTTCCTGCAGGCTCCACGGCCCTCTTCCTGGTCGTTCCTGCAGGCTCCACTCCGGCGTAGCTCTCGGCGTCGGCGACGACCTTGCCCGCCAGTTCGGCCAGACGCGTGTTGGTCTCCTGCGAGAGCCTGGAGAGCAGCGCGAACGCCTCCTGAGCACCCAACTTGTAGCGCTCCATCAGCATGCCCTTGGCCTGGCCGATGATGTCGCGTGAGGTCAGCGCGGCACGAATCTGCTGTTCCTCCTTGGCGCTGGAGAACGCGATGGCAGCGTGCGCGGCGAACAGCGAGCCGATCGACTCGGCGTCCTCCCCGAACGCGTCGTGACGGGTGGAGTGCAGGTTGAGCGCACCGAAGTTGTAGCCCTCGACGTACAGCTGGAAGCAGATCATGCTGCGCACTCCCAGCGCCGACGCGGCGGCAGCGAACCGTGGCCAGCGTCGGTCGGAATCCATGTCGTCGATCCGGATGGTCCGCTGCTCGACGGCCGACTCCAGGCACGGCCCTTCGCCGATCTGCTGCTGAATTGCGTCGCACTGACCGGCGAGGTCACCGGTCAGTGCGGCGCTGTGGACGAATTTGCCGCGGAGCACCGTCGTGATGCTCGCTGCTTCGGCGGCCGGGACGTTCATGACGGCCGATTCGGTGATGGCCGCCAGTGTCCGGTCGGGGTCTCCGTGCTCGCGGCGAAGTTCCCTGGCCACCGCCGCCAGGCGCTGACTCAGATCGAAGTCGGCTCCGGTCGTCGTGGTGACGTCCGCGCCGAGAACCTGCTCACTGATGAGAACCACCTCCGCCGAGATTTTACGACTCAGAGTTCGCTGGGCGCGATGAGCTGGTGCACGTATCGCATTTTGTCCAGCACTGTGGGCGGCAACACGAACGGGTACAGATCCTGGTGGCCCATCGAGCGGTTGATCTGGTTGAGCGCCCAGGACAGCGGTAGCCACCACTCCACGATCTGGTCGAAACCGACGTCGCCCGGTAGTGGGCTGTCCAGCGTCGATCCGGCCGGGGCCATACCGAAGGCTGCCGCGGTGTCGAGCGTGTCACGAATGTGCAGGTAGTGGGCGAACGTCTCGGCCCAGTCCTCCGCCGGGTGCATCGTCGCGTAGGACGAGACGTAATCGTCCTCCCAGTTCTCCGGCGCACCCTCGTTGTAGTGCCGGTCCAGGGCGGCCTGGTAGTCGGTGTCCGGGTCGCCGAACAGTTCCTCGAACCGCGGTCGGTGTTCGCCCGTTCCGACGAGGACCATCTGGAAGTAATGGCCGATCTCGTGCCGGAAGTGTCCGACGAGAGTGCGGTACGGCTCGGACATCGACACTCGGAGCTGTTCGCGGTGGACGTCGTCGCCCTCGGCCAGGTCGAGCGTCACCAGTCCGTTGGCGTGCCCGGTCATCACCTGCGTGTTGGCGCTCGACAGCAGGTCGAAGGCGAGACCGGTCTCCGGGTCCTTGTCACGCCCGTCGATCGGGAGACCCAGCTCGGTGAGCTCGAGGATGACCCGACGCTTGTTCGTCTCCGCGTCGGCGTAGGCGACCATCGCGTCGACGTCGTCGTCCGCGGGGCGCGTCCTGGTGAGTCGGCACGAGAAGCAGAGTTCCTCGCCGGTCGAGGTGTCGACGAGCCAGTTGCACCTGGCCGTGCTCAGGTTGGCGCACACCTTCCAGGTGACATCGACATCGCTGCCGGGTGTGGTGATGTCGATCTCGGCGGCGCCGTCACCGTCCGTGTCCGGGAGCGGCAGCAGGGCGCGGGTGGGAAGGTGGAATCCCAGCGCACTGTGGCAGCTGAGGCACAGCGAGTTCTCGAACGAGAGTTTCTGACCGCATTTGCGGCAGATCAAAGCACGCATGATCCCGACTTTCATTGCTCAGGTGCCTTGGTCGACTTCAGGCCCACCAATGCTCGACTGCGAATATGACGGTTTCCCGTCGGTTTCGGTACGTCGGAGATAACAGAGTAGTCACGATACGGTCACGAGGTGCCGTAACGGTGGAAGCTTTCCTACCGTCGGCGCGTTGCGTGGTGTGCGCAGCGACCGAACACACGCTGCGGAGAGTCAGGTCCACCAGCTGGACCACCGATCGAGGGGATTTCTTCAACCGATGAGCACGCTTGCAATCCCCGGACCCCGCGCCTGATGGCCGACATGACACCGACCGTCTCACCCGTGCGACGGTTGGCCCAGCGCATCACCGACTCCCTCGGCCCGGGACACGGTGCCGCAACTCGCGGTGCAGGGGGTAGCGAGACCCTTGCCGCGGGTTTCCTTCTCGGGGCGACCCTACTCGCACTCCTGTGGGCCAACTCGCCTTTCGGCGACACCTATCAGAGCTTCTGGCACACCGAACTCTCGATCACCGTGGGTGGCCACGGCATCTCGCTCGACCTCGCGCACTGGGTCAACGACGGCTTGATGGCGTTGTTCTTCTTCGTCGTCGGCCTGGAGGTCAAACGCGAATTCGCGATGGGCGAGCTCACCGATCGCTCACGCGCGAGCATCCCGATCGTCGCGGCGCTCGCGGGTCTCGCCATCCCCGCTGTTCTGTTCCTGATCCTCAATCCATCCGGTGAGGCCGCAGGCGCCTGGGGCGTCGTCATCTCCACCGACACCGCGTTCGTTCTCGGCGCACTGGCCGTCATCGGACCGAAGAAGGCCGCCCGCCTACGCATCTTCCTGCTGACGCTCGCCGTCGCCGACGACGTCGGCGCGCTGGCCATCATCGCGTTCTTCTACACCGACAAGGTCGAGATCGTTCCGTTGATTCTGGCGTTCGTCGGTCTGGCCGCGATCGCGCTGCTCCGACGAATGCAGGTGTGGCGCGGGATCGGTTATCTGGTCGTCGCACTGGCCACCTGGGTGGCCTTCCACGAGTCGGGCGTGCACGCCACTCTCGCCGGCGTCATGATCGCACTCATCCTGCCGGTCTACCCGCCGAGGCGCAGCGAAGTGGAACGCGCAGCCGACCTCACCCGAGCGTTCCGCCAGTCACCCAATCCCGAGTACGCCCGCGCCGCGAGGCTGGGCCTGGACCAGGCCGTGTCCGTCAACGAGCGTCTGATGCGGTTGTATCAGCCCTACACCGCGTTCCTGATCGTGCCGATCTTCGCGCTCGCCAATGCGGGCGTCGTCCTCAGCGGCGAGACCCTGCGTGCCGCCGCCACGTCGCCGTTGACGTGGGGCATCGTCGTCGGACTCGTCGTCGGCAAGCTCATCGGAATCACGGGTGCAGCAGCCATTTTCGCCAGGATGAAACCGTCGGCGCTGGCGCCCGGTCTGACGATCTCGCACATCGCGGGCGGTGCTGCACTGTCCGGAATCGGATTCACGATCTCGCTGTTCATCGTCGACCTCGCGCTCGACGACGAATTCCTCGCCGACCAGGCACGCGTCGGCGTGCTGGCCGCGTCCGTGGTGGCGGCGCTGCTCGGCTGGCTGCTGTTCCGTATCGACGCGCGCATCCATCCGCCCAAGCAGGAGGTGTCGCATCGGATCCTGCGACCGGTGAACGCCAAGCGCGATCACATCCGTGGTCCCGTCGATGCACCCTTGACCATCGTCGAGTACGGCGATTTCGAATGCCCGTTCTGCAGCAAGGCCACCGGAAGCATCAAGGAGGTCCGAGCCCACTTCGGTGACGACGTCCGATACATCTTCCGGCACTTGCCCCTCGACGATTACCACCCGCACGCGCGCTACGCAGCCCACGCCAGCGAAGCCGCGTCGGCGCAGGGGAAGTTCTGGGAGATGGCGGACGTCCTGTTCGCGAACAGCGACGCACTCACTCCCGACGACATCGACGACTACGCCGAGGATCTCGGTCTCGACATGGACCGGTTCTCCGAGGACCTACGTACCGGCGATTACGTGGTTCGAGTGGAGGACGACGAGCTCGACGCCGCGTCGAGCGACGTCGAGGGCACGCCGACGTTCTATCTCGGCCGCGGGGACACCGACTTGATCCGGCACACCGGGCCCTACGATGCCGCCTCGCTCATCCGGGAACTGACGCAGCTCCGCACCTCCTCGACGTGACGCGGCTCCACTCACAGACGGTTGCCGTCGTCGTCCCAGTGCTCGGCAACTTTTTTCGACGGTTGAACGCGAGGAGGTTCGCCGGGCATCTTGGGGTAGTCGGGCGGGAAGTTGAGTTCGCCGCCCGGCAGGGTCTCCCAGAGTTCCAGCAGCGGGTCCAGCGAGTAGGCCTGCTCGTCCATGTCCGCCCACGGATCGCCGTCGGACAGGTAGTCGGGGATCGTCACCAGGTTGTACTCGCGAGGGTCGGAGATCCCGGCCAGGTGCGCCCACGTCATCGGCGTGCTCACGGGCGCACCGGTCTTCGCCCGTAGGCTCCACGCGCTCGCGATGGTCCGATCCCGGTTGTTCTGGTTGAAGTCCAGGAAGATCCGTTCCCCGCGCTCTTCCTTCCACCAGTTGGTCGTGACCCCGTCGTCGCGGCGCTCCAGCTCACGTCCCAGCCCGATGGCGGCGTGCCGCACCTGCTCGAACGTGTACGACGGCGTGATCCTGACGTAGATGTGGATGCCGCGGTTGCCGCTGGTCTTGGGGTATCCCTTCAGCCCCAACTCCTCCAGCAGTTCACGGGTCACCTCGGCCACGCGCTGCGCGTCGGCGAACGTCGTCCCGGGCTGCGGGTCGAGATCGAGCCGCAACTCGTCGGGATGGTCGACGTCCGGGCGTCGCACCGGCCAGGGATGGAACGTCAACGTGCCCATCTGCGCGGCCCACACTGCGGACGCCGGTTCACCGGGGCACAGTTCCTCCGCGGTCCGGCGGCTGGGGAAGGCGATCTTCACGGTCTCGATCCAGTCGGGAGCGCCCTTGGGCAGCCGCTTCTGATAGAAGCCGTCGCCCTCCTTGTCCTGCGGGCCGAGGGCGAGACGCATCCCGTCGCGGAAACCGTCGGGCCACCGTTCCATCGCGGTCGGTCGAGTGCCGATCGCTCTCAACAGTGGTTCACCGACGGCGGCGAAGTACTCGCACACCTGCAGTTTCGTGATCTCCGGCGTGATGTCCGTTGCCTCGTAGATCACGCGGTCGGGGCTCGAGACTCGTACCTCGCGGTCACCTGCCTGCACGAACGCGGGCGGTGTCTTCGCTGCCATCTTATTTGCCCCCGGCGATCACGTCGGCCACGTCGTAGCTGACGGGCACTTCCAGCTGTTCGTAGGTGCAGGACTTCGGATCCCGGTCCGGTCGCCACCGTAGGAAGCGTGCGGCGTGCCGCAGACGCTCGCCTTCCATCTGGTCGTAGGCGACCTCGATGACCCGCTCGATGCGCAGCGGCACCCAACTGCGGTCCTTGTTCGACGTCCACCGGTTGGCTTCGGCCGATTTCGGTTCTTCCCCGGTGCGCAACGGCTGCAGTTCTTCGAGGATTTCGACGCGCCGCTTGTCGGTGAACGCCGACGCGCCGCCGATCATCCGAAGCTCGCCGTTGTCGTACAGGCCGAGCAGCAACGATCCGATTCCGTTGCCGGATTTGTGCACTCGGTATCCGATCAACGCGCAGTCGGCCGTTCTGGCGTGTTTGATCTTGATCATCTCGCGCTTGTTCGGCAGGTACAGCCCGTCCAGTTTCTTGGCAACGACTCCATCCAGCCCAGCGCCTTCGAAACGCTCGAACCAATCCTGCGCGGTCGCCGCGTCGTCCGTCGTGCTGGTGACCTGGCAGCGATCACCGCCTGCCATCACCTCGAGCAGCTTTGCCCGACGGACGGAGAACGGCTCACCCGTCAGGTCGGTCGAACCGATCGCCAGAAGATCGAACGCGACGAACATCGACGGTGTCTTCTCCGCGAGCATGCGCACTCGCGAATCGGCGGGGTGGATGCGCTCGGACAACGCGTCCCAGTCCAGCCTCGTACGCCCGTCCCGCTCCCGCGGCACGACGATCTCACCGTCGACGACGATCTTGTCCGGCAGTTCCGCCAGGACGGCCGAGACCAGCTCGGGGAAGTAGCGGGCGAGGTCCTTGCCGCCACGCGACCCGAGGATCACCTCGTCGCCGTCGCGGAAGACGATGGCACGGAAGCCGTCCCACTTGGGCTCGTACGACCATGCGGGCTCTCCGCCCTCGGGCTGTGCGGGGACGGTCTTGGCGGCTTTGGCCAGCATCGGTTGCAGCGGCCACGCGATCGGGAGGTCCACGAGAGCAATACTGCCCTAGTGGAACCGCCGAGGAGTACCTTCTTTCGCTGCAGGTAATCGTGAATGTCCGCCTCAGCGTTCACTCGAGCCACACCTGGTCTCACGAAATCGGGACGGACGGGATATTTTTGATCCGATTCTTGTCGTGCTCGGGTCCTCACCTTCATAGAACTAAGGAACGGTCAATGCTCTCCCTCAGTGAGAAGTTTCGCGGCGCAGCGATTGCTGTGCTGGCATGTAGCGCTGTCGTGCTCGCAGGCTGTAGCAGCACCGTCACTCCGCGGGCGATCCCGGCCGCCGACGAACTCGTCACCTCGACCACCCAGACCAGCTCGTCTGCGCCCACGACGGGCGAAGCGCCGGCGCAGGAAGGTGAGGACATGGGCGGTGACGTCGACATCGACGTCGAGATCGGTGAATGCGTCGACCTCGGGGGAACTGTCGACGACGCCACCATCGACAATGCCGCGTGCGGAAGCGCCGACTCGAACTACAAGGTGATCGGCAAGGCTCCCACAAACGCCGAGTGCATCTCCGACGCAGACCAGTACTACTACGAGACGTACGCGGACATCGAGCAGGGCGCACTGTGCCTGGACATCGACTGGGTCATCGGCGGCTGCATGGACATTCCGATGGACGACGATCCCGAGCGTATCGACTGCGGATCGCCCGGGTTCGATTCCGTCCGCGTCGTGGAGATCCTCAGTGGAACCACCGACGTCGACTCCTGCGATCTCCAGGCGACGAGCGGTTTCCGTTATCCGGAACGCAACTTCGTCGTCTGCGTCGAAGATCTGTAGATCGGTGCAAGACTTCCGTCATGACGGTGCTTTCATGACGGTGCTTCCATGACGGGGTCCGATTCGGTCCGATTGAAGACTCCGAGGGGACGCTGGATCGTCGCCGCGACGGTTCTGGGGTCCTCGCTGGCGATGCTCGACGCGACCGTCGTGAACGTGGCGCTGCCCGACATCGGCCGGGATCTCGGATCCGGCGTCTCGGGACTGCAGTGGACCGTCAGCGCCTACACCCTGACGTTGGCGTCGTTCATCCTGCTCGGCGGTGCGCTCGGCGATCGCCTCGGCAGACGGACGGTCTTCGTCTGGGGCACGATCTGGTTCGCCGTCGCCTCGGTCCTGTGCGGTCTGGCGCCGAACATCGAGGTACTCGTCGCCGCGCGATTGCTGCAGGGCGTCGGCGCGGCGTTGCTGACGCCGGGAAGCCTCGCGTTGATCTCCGCGTCCATTCATCCCGACGACCGGGGCGCCGCCATCGGCGTGTGGTCCGGTCTCGGCGGTGTCGCGTCCGCCGTCGGGCCTCTGCTGGGCGGGTGGTTGGTCGACGTGGCCGGGTGGCGATCGGTCTTCCTGCTGAACATTCCGCTGGCTGTCGCCGTCGTCCTGGTGGCCGTCAAGCACGTGCCCGAGAGCCGCGACCCTCACGCGGAGGGGAAACTCGATCTCCCCGGTGCAGGTGTCGTCGCCCTCGCGCTCGGCCTGCTCACCTACGGCTTCATCGACGCATCGTGGTGGGTCGTGGCGGCGGGCGTACTCGCGGTCGGAGCGTTCGTCGTCGTCGAGTTGCGGACATCCAATCCGCTGATTCCGCCGTCGTTGTTCGCGTCCCGTGTCTTCCTGGCGGCCAACCTGGTGACGTTCGCCGTGTATGCGGCGCTCGGCGGAGTGTTCTTCCTGCTGATCCTGCAACTTCAGTTGGCGCTCGACTATTCGCCGATCGCCGCAGGTGTGGCGACTCTGCCGATCACCGCTCTGATGCTCGTGCTCTCCGCGCGGGCCGGACGGGTGGCGCAGCGCATCGGGCCCCGTGTGCCGATGACTGTCGGGCCGTTGGTCGCCGCCGCCGGACTGCTGCTGATGCTCCGTATCTCGCCGGCCGCGGCGGGAGTGGAGGCTGCAGGAACGACTGGATCGGCGGCGGGAGTTAGGCCGGCATCGACATACCTCGTCGACGTGCTTCCTGCCGTCGTCGTCTTCGGCCTCGGCTTGTCGATCCTGGTCGCGCCGCTCACCGGCGCCGTCCTGGGAGCCGTGTCCACCGACCGCGCAGGAACAGCATCCGGTGTCAACAATGCCGTCGCCAGAACCAGCCAGCTCCTGGCCGTGGCCGCTCTACCTGGCCTCGTCGGAATCGCGGGCGCCGACTACGACCGGCCCCAGACCTTCTCCGACGGCTTCCACACGGCCATGATCGTCTGCGCCGGCCTGCTCGTCGTGGGTTCCCTCATCGCCGCAGTCATGGTCAGGAGTCCGTCTCGAAAGAACCCCACCTACAGCTGCGACCCGTCGTCCCCGGCGCTGAGCCCGAGGGAGCAGATTTAGGGGGCAGGAGTGGAGCCTGCGGAACGACCCCGATTAGGCCAGGAGTGGAGCCTGCGGAACGACCCATTGGAGGCAGGAGTGGAGCCTGCGGAACGACCCGGATTAGGCCAGGAGTGGAGCCTGCGGAACGACCCGGATTAGGCCAGGAGTGGAGCCTGCGGAACGACCCGGATTAGGCCAGGAGTGGAGCCTGCGGAACGACCCGGATTAGGCCAGGAGTGGAGCCTGCGGAACGACCCGGATTAGGCTGACCGTTACGGATACAGCCCATATCCGAGATCAGGTCAGGAGAGCTATGTCGACCGAGAACGATTCGCCGGACGTCAAACCGCGGAGCCGCGACGTCACCGATGGTTTGGAGAAGACCGCTGCGCGAGGAATGTTGCGCGCGGTGGGGATGGGTGACGAGGACTGGGGGAAGTCCCAGATCGGCGTCGCGTCGTCGTGGAACGAGATCACTCCGTGCAATTTGTCCTTGGAGCGCCTCGCGAAGGCGGTCAAGGAGGGGGTCCACACGGCGGGCGGGTATCCGCTCGAGTTCGGCACCATCTCCGTCTCCGACGGTATCTCGATGGGTCACGAGGGAATGCATTTCTCGTTGGTCTCGCGTGAGGTCATTGCGGACAGTGTGGAGACGGTGGTCAGCGCGGAGCGCCTCGACGGCTCGGTGCTTCTGGCCGGGTGTGACAAGTCGCTTCCCGGAATGTTGATGGCCGCAGCGCGATTGAATCTCGCGAGTGTGTTCCTGTACGCCGGTTCGACGCTTCCGGGTTTCGCGACGCTGTCCGACGGCAGTGAGCACCAGGTGACCATCATCGACGCGTTCGAGGCTGTCGGTGCGTGCTCTCGTGGCCTGATGTCCCGCGAGGATGTCGACACCATCGAACGCGCAATCTGTCCGGGCGAAGGCGCCTGCGGCGGCATGTACACGGCCAACACCATGGCCAGTGCCGCTGAAGCTTTGGGAATGTCGTTGCCCGGCAGCGCTTCTCCGCCTGCACCCGATCGTCGACGCGACGGGTACGCCCGTGCCAGCGGCGAAGCCGTCGTCGAACTTCTCCGACGCGGTATCACTGCGCGAGACATCATGACGAAGAAGGCATTCGAGAACGCGATCGCCGTCGTCATGGCCTTCGGCGGATCGACCAACGCCGTGCTCCACCTTCTCGCCATCGCCCACGAGGCCGAAGTGGAACTGACGCTCGACGACTTCCGGCGCATCGGCTCCAAGGTGCCGCACCTCGCGGACGTCAAGCCGTTCGGCAAGCACGTCATGACCGATGTCGACGCCATCGGCGGAGTTCCCGTCGTCATGAAGGCGCTGCTCGACGCCGGGCTCATGCACGGCGACTGCCTGACGGTCACCGGAAAGACCGTGGCCGAGAACCTCGCTCACATTGCGCCGCCGGACCCCGACGGCAAGGTGCTGCGTGCGCTGGAAGAGCCGATTCACCCGACCGGCGGCATCACCATCCTCGAAGGTTCACTGGCCCCGGGCGGCGCCGTCGTCAAGTCGGCAGGTTTCGACTCGGACGTGTTCGTCGGCACTGCACGAGTTTTCGAGCGCGAACGCGCCGCGATGGATGCGTTGGAGGACGGCACGATCTCCGCGGGCGATGTCGTCGTCATCCGATACGAAGGCCCCAAGGGCGGACCGGGAATGCGAGAAATGCTCGCGATCACCGGTGCCATCAAGGGCGCGGGACTCGGTAAGGACGTCCTGTTGCTGACCGACGGCCGATTCTCCGGCGGTACAACGGGACTGTGCGTCGGACATGTCGCGCCGGAAGCCGTCGACGCCGGACCCATCGCCTTCGTTCGCGACGGTGACCGGATTCGCCTCGACGTCGGAAAGGGAACCCTCGACCTCCTCGTCGACGACGCTGAACTCGAATCCCGCAAGGAAGGTTGGGCACCTCTACCGCCCCGCTACACCCGCGGTGTCCTGGCCAAGTACGCCAAGCTCGTCGGTTCCGCATCCGATGGTGCGGTACTGATCTAGCGCGTGACCCCATCGCTCGAATCGTCCGTTCACACGAACAGACAGCGTGTGAGGCGTTTTCGAGCGATGGGGGTGGGACGCAATCCCTGTACTAGAGCGGCATGGACCAGACGGAGCTCGAGCGCTCTTTCAGGTCGGTGCACTTGCGGCGGACGGAGTCGCCGTACTGGTAGATGTTCAGCTGATCTTCCCGGACGACGGGCTTGGGTGCCCGTTTCATGACCGGAAGTTCCGCGAGGTCCAGCGCCGCGTCCAGTTCTTCTTCTGCGGTTTCGCGGCGCTTGCGAGCGATGTCGGCCAGGGCGAGGTGGTGGATGGTGAGATGGTCCGACGCTGCGAGGGCAGCTTCCTCCTCGGTGGCGGCCTGGACCTCGTAGACCTTGGCGGCGAGCTGGTAGATGCTGGGTCGGGTGAGTTCGTCGTCGACCACTTCGATTGCCACCGGATCCTGCGTCGACGCCTCGGGCGCAACCTCTTTCCGAGGTTTCTTCACCACGGCGTCCGGGGCCGACGGTTGCTCGAGGAGATGCTCCAGCTCGGCAACTTCCTTGGCTGCGTCGGGATCGAATGCAGTGCGGACGGTAGGCACGACGCGCGGGGTGCGGCCGGGCAGCAACACGCCGACCACGACGGTCCCGATGGCGAAGACCACGGCTGCGATCAAAGATGTGTGCACGACGGCGTTCGCGAACGAGCTCACCGCGGTGATCACCAGGTTGTCGGCGTATCCGGTGAGAAAGGTGTTCTCGCGCATGATGTCTGCGACGATCACGGCCCCGGCCACCGAGTCGCCGGACGCTTCGATCGCTTGTGCGGCTTGCGCGGTCGGCTGGCCGTCGGTTCCTTTGCCGGGGAAGTCCGCGAGGTAGTCGACGATGCCGCCGCGGTACGTCGTTGCGAGAACCGAACCGAGAACGGCGATTCCGAGAGATCCGCCCAGTTCCAGCGCAGTGTCGTTGAGCCCGCCGGCGACGCCGAGCTTGCTCTCGGGGAATTCGGCCATGATGGCGTCGGTGCACGGCGACACGCTGAGGCCGATACCGAGGCCCAGTAGTGCCAGAACCGGAACGAAGTCGACATAGGTTGCGGTGGTGTCGATTCCGAGCATCGAGACCACGGCCAGCGTGCCGACGACCATGCCGGCCGTGACGGTGTACTTCATGCCCACTCGCGGCGTCAGCCATTGTGTGATGCCCGAGCCGACGAACACGGCGACCGCCAGAGGGAGCAGGTGCACCCCGGTCGAGACCGGGCCCATGTCGAGTACGAACTGAAGATATTGGGCCACATAGTAGATCGCGCCGAAGGTGACGAGGAAGAACAGCAGGACGGCCAGTACGGCACCGCTGAGGATGCGGGACGAGAACGCTCGGACGTCGAGAAGTGGGCTCGGGTGGCGAAGCTCCCAGGCGACGAACGCCGCGGTACTGAGCGCGCCCACCACCGCGAAGTACGTGGGTCCGACGCTCCAACCGAAGTGCATGCCCTCGATGATCGCGTAGACCACCGTGGACACTGCGAGCACGGAGAGCAGCCCTCCGAGCCAGTCGATCCTGCCCGGGTTCACCGCACGTGACGGCGGCACCAAAGCGACGGCGCCTGCGATCCCGATGATCGTGAACGGGATGTTGATCAGGAAACTCGAACCCCACCAATAGCTTTCGAGCAGCCAGCCGGCGAGCAGCGGACCCATCGCGATGGCGAGACCCGACGTGGCGGCCCAGATGGTGACGGCCGTGGCCCGTTCGCGTTTGGGGAACGTCGCCACCAGGAGCGACAGCGTGGCAGGCATGACGATGGCAGCGGCGACGCCCATGACGATGCGAGCGAGAATCACGCCTGTCGTGGCGCCGGTCAGCGCGCCGGCGAGAGAACCCGCCGTGAAGATCAGCAGGCCGATGATGAGTGCGCCTCTGCGAGAATACCGATCGCCGATGACGCCGAACAGAAGCATCAAGGCCGCGTACGGCACGGTGTATCCGTCGATGACCCACTGAAGGTCGCTGCTCGACAGGTTCAGATCCAGCGTCATCGCAGGCGCCGCCACCAACAGCGACGTGTTCGCCATGACGACGACGAGCAGGCTCAGGCACAGCACCCCCAGCGCTGCCCAACGTTTCGCGTACGGCTTTTCCATCTCCTGAACAGGAGTCATCGCAAGCAATGTCATGTGTGTTCCCCCCCTAGGCACCACACGCGACACACCGCGCGCAGTGCTGTGCAGCCTAGGAAGGATGCGTTAGAGTACGCAATTCTTTGTGGCGGCCGTTACACAAGTGACTGGGAGAGATCCCAACGAACGAAAATGCCACCGTGTCAATCGAACTGACACGGTGGCATGATCTGTAACGCTGATGACCCGATCGGCGACTCGGAGAGTCCGATCAGGGGATGGGGGCGAAACCTGCTCCGACGGCGTTGCCTGCGTCGATGTGGCGCAGAATCGCGTCGATGTTGGTACCGACCTGCGGTCCGAAGCACGCCACACCGAGGTACGCGTTCACCATGCCGACGAGCGTGGTGCCGACGACGACCGGGCTACCGGAGTCACCTTCGACGACACACAGCTGCGACCAGGTCTCCTGCGACTGCAGAACGTCCCCGTAGGCGACGCCGCACGTGTTACCGGTGGTGCGGCCTTCCTTGCAGACGATGTTGGGGAACGAGGCGGGAGGACCGACCTGCGTGATGGTCACGTTGCCCACCCGGTTGACCGGAACGACCTTGGCGCGATCGAACTCGATCACCGCGTAGTCGTACTCGGGGTTGGAGAACGCGATGCGTCCGACGACGCCTGCCGACGGGTCGTACTCCGGCACGATCGTGGCGCCTGCTCCACCGCAGTGACCGGCGGTGATACCGACGAGGCGGCCTTCGCGGTCGTTGCCGATGGTCGTCAGAGTGCACTCGGCAGCATCGTCGACGATGATTCCGGATCCGCCCCCCAGCACCGCCGGAGCCGCAGCTGACGCAGTTCCGACGCCGAAGCTCGCAGCAACAGCGGCAGCAGCCACGGCGACGAGCATGAACTTCTTCAACATGTATTCCCTCTCCAGCGGTGTCCGCAGAACCCTAGCAATAAGAAGCACCGATGGACGAGTACCTGACGTCAACAAGTACGCACGAGTACTAAAGGTCCGATTCCAGAGCGGCCAGCATGGACCGGGCTTCCTCGAGTTGGCGGCTGAGCTCCTCCACACGCGACGCTGCCTCTTCTCGCGCGTACGAGATCACGGCTTCCACGGCGTCGCGTGCCGAATCGTCGCCCAGTTCGCGTACCGCGCGGGAGACGGACTCGGGGGACACCGACTGCGCTTTTCCTGGCCTGCGGGCACCGTGGGTGACCGTCACGGACCAGTCGTTGTCCGGCCCGGCGTGGATGGTGACGCTGACGCTGTCCGGCCCCTTCTTTCCCTTCCTCGCCGGCGCAGGCTTGGGCGCAGCAGTCTTGGGCGCGGCAGTCTTGGGCGTGGCGGACGTCGTCACCTCCGACTTCGGAGCTGCGGATTTGGTGGCCGCAGGCTTGGGTGCTGGGGCCGGCTCGGTCCATTCGGCCACCTCGGGCCCCGGCGTCGACGCCGGTTTCGGTGCCGGTTTCGGTGCCGGTTTGGGTGCACCGCACGGAGGGTTCCGGGTGATCCGGAGTTCCTCCGCTTCGAACGGGAGCTCGTCGTTGACGCCCTTGGGGCTGATGGTGACGGTGTTTCCGTCGATCGAGACGACCCTCGCCGACGTTCCCTCGGGCAGGCCCAGGCTCGGCGTCGGCTCGATGAGGTACACCGTCGCGCGCCGCCCCTCGGAGAGGGCCGTGGCCAGCGTGTCGAGATTCTCCGGCGTCAGGGAACCGGTGGGCGTCGAACGTCTACGCGGTGGCATCGGTGCATACCTCTCTCGAAAGTGTTTGCGAATACTGTCGCATACTTGTCCCCCGGAACGCAGAATCCATGCATGCGATCGACACCCGTCACCTCCGACCTTCTTCTCGGCGCACTCGATGTCGAGGTCACCGAACGAGGCCTGATTCCGCACCGGCTGCCCGCGTGGACTCGCAGCCGGTTTCCCGACGACCGGATCGCCGGGGCCGAGGTGCAACCGGCGGGAGTTCGGCTGGCTTTCCGCACCGATGCGACAGTCGTCGAACTCGACGCCCTTCCGACGCGGCAGGAGTTCGTCGGACTCCCGCCCCGTCCGTCGGGGATGTTCGACATGACGATCGACGGCGAACTCGTGCACAGCGTGGCGTCGGCTGGTGGCAACGTGCTGTCGGTCGACATGGTGACCGGCAGTGTCGATCGAACGGACGGCCCGGTGGTTCCGGTGCGATTCGAGATGACACCCGGCGCCAAGGACGTCGAGATATGGCTGCCGCACAATCAGCACGTCGAGTTGATCGCGCTGCGCAGCGACTCTCCGATCGTCGCCGCATCCACCTCCGAGCGGCAGGCGAGGCCGAGGTGGATCCACTACGGCAGTTCCATCAGCCAGGGATCGAACGCGACGAGTCCCAGCACGACCTGGGTGGGACTGAGCTCGTCGGCGATGGGTTTTTCCGTGACGAACCTCGGGTTCTCGGGCAGCGCGATGCTGGATCCGTTCGTCGCCCGGGTCATGCGCGACGAGCCTGCCGAGGTGATCAGCCTCGAGGTCGGCATCAACCTCGTGAACGGTGACGTCATGCGGACGCGCGCGTTCACGCCCGCGGTCCACGGGTTTCTGGACACGATTCGCGACGGGCACCCCAGCACACCGATCGTGGTGGTATCACCGTTCTACTGCCCGATCCACGAGAACACTCCGGGGCCAGGCGCATTCGACCCCGACGCACTGGCCGAGGGCGCCGTGCGGTTCGTCGCGACAGGTGATCCGGGGCCGGGGAAGCTGACGCTCACCGTGGTCCGGGACGAACTGCGGCGCGTGTTCGACCAGCGGGAGGATCCGAACCTGTATCTCGTCGACGGTCTGGATCTGTACGGTCCGAGCGACTTCGACGAGTTCCCGCTGCCCGACGCCTTGCACCCGGACGCCCGTGCTCATCGTCGGATTGCCGAACGGTTCGTCGAGTCGTTCCCGCCGCACAGAATTATGTGTAACTCGAAGTAACAGATAGATTTGGCTTTGTCGGAGCTTCACTCGACGACGACCTCCAGCCTACTGCGCGGCAGCCCGAGGCGCATGGCGAGAGCATTGTGAGATAGCCGACCCCAAACCCGCATATCGGCCGCTTCGCCCCCGTAGCCTGGCCGAGTACCTGCGTGCGGTACGGGAAACGGGAGGACTCGATGTACCACGTCGAAGCGAGTGATCAGCGAACAGCCGAAGGCCGGCAGGTCTATTTGCTCGACGCAGCGGGGGCTCTCGAGATCCAGGCACTCAACTCGTGGATCGACGCGACGACGCCCGACGGTGAAACTCGTCCTCCGTCGATCGCGCTGTCCGGCGACTCGTCGGGGCAGGTGGCCGAGCTGGTACGCGGGATCGGTGACGACCCCCTGCTGATTCCGCTTCGCGTGACCCTGTCGGCCAAGAAGCGACCCGGATTCCTCCGTCGGGCACTCGCACCGCGCGGCAACTCGCTCCCGACGAAGACCTGGCAACGATGGGTCCAAGGCGACGACCCGGACAGGTCCGCCGTCCTGGTCGGCGAACCCGCGACGCTGGGCGATCTGTCGGCCAAGTTCGAGAAGTCGGGCGGAAGGTCGTTGTCCTCGTTCATCGCCCGCCAGGCCACTCTTGCCCTCGACCGGGCCGAGCGAGACGTCATCGGCTCGGAGTACAAGATTCCGCGCTTCGTCGTCGAGGACATGACCGAACAGAAGAAGTTCCACGACGGCATCGCGGAGCTCGCGCAACAGGTCGGCGAGGACGTACCCGAGGTGGAGCGACGGGTACACACCATCCTCGGCGAGATGGTGGCCACCGAGACCAGGCGGGCGGTCGAGATGTGGGGCACCTTGGGCGCCTACTTCTCTCGCGCGTACAAGGTCGACGTGGACCGAGCTCAACTGCAGAAGGTGCGTGAACTCAACAAGAAGCACCCTCTCGTCTTCCTCCCCAACCATCGCTCGTACCTCGATCCTCTGGTCCTGCGGCCCGCACTGCTTGCCGAAGGGCTGCCGCTCAACCACGTGATGGGCGGCATCAACGTCGGTTTCTGGCCCATCGGCCCCATCGCGAAACGCAGTGGCGTCGTGTTGATCCAACGCAAGTTCTCCGACGAGATCTACAAGTGGACGCTGCGTCAGTACATGAGCTTCCTGCTGAGCAAGCGCTTCAATCTCGAGTGGTACATCGAAGGCGGACGTAGCCGCACCGGCAAACTCCGTCCGCCGCGCTTCGGCTTGTTGACCTATCTGGTCGACGCCCTCGAGTCCAGCGACGCCGAGGATGTCTATCTGGTGCCGACGGCCATCACGTACGACCGACTCCACGAGGTCGGCGCCATGGCCGCCGAATCCCACGGCGCGCAGAAGCAAGCCGAGGGAATACGGATGGCCATCGGCTACATCCGCGCCCAGGGCAAACTGCGCGGCAACGTGTACCTCAACTTCGCCGAGCCCGTCTCGGTGCGGTCGATACTCGACGACAACGAGGACAAACGCGTTGCGGTGCAGAAGATTGCGCTGACGGTGTCGCACGCGATCAACGACACGACGCCGGTGACCCCTGCCGCGCTGGTGACGATGGCACTGCTTGGCATCGAAGACCGCGCCCTGAACGTGCACGAGATGTGGGCCATCATCTCGCCTCTTGCGAGCTACATCAAGAGACGCGGTCTCCCGACGGCGGGCGGCATCGACATCAGCGAGGTCGACGTGGTGCGATCCGCCGTCATCGCGCAGGTGAATGCGGGCGTCGTCAAGCGCTTCGACGACGGACCCGAGCCGGTGTTCTATCTCGCCCAGGACAAGCACCTGGTTGCGGCGTTCTTCCGCAACAACGCAATTCACTACTTCGTGATGCGCGCCATCGGCGAACTGGTCGTCCTGCCTGACCTGGGCCAGGGCACACCGTCGACGCCCGAATCGTTGTGGAAGTCGGCGCTCGAGCTCCGCGACCTGCTCAAATTCGAGTTCTTCTTCGGCGACAAGAAGGACTTCGGTGATCGCCTCGAAGCCGAAGTGGCACTGATCGATCCGGATTGGCGCGCCAATCTGGACGATCCCGAGTACTCCTCGCGGCAGCTCGAGTCCCAGGACCTGCATCTCGCTCACCGCGTGTTGCAGCCCATCCTGGAGGCCTATCAGGTGGTGGCGGATCAGCTCATGCTGCAGCCCACCGGAGTCGAGTTCGACAAGGCGTCGTTCGTCACGCATTGCCTCGGCGCAGCTCAGGCCCGCAGGCTTCGGCAACAACTCGACCACAGCGAAGCCATCTCGGGTGAACTCTTCGACACTGCACTGCAATTGGCCGACAATCGCAACCTCGTCGATCCGGGCGGGGAGAACCTTGCGCAGCGCCGACGGGACTTCGCCCGCGAGATCAACGAATGGGCACGGAAAGCGAGAATCGTCCGCGACATGGCCCACCGCATGCTCGACGAGGTGGATCCGTTGACCCTTCCGGCCCCTGTCGCGAGCACCGACGAACGTGAGGACGACGCCTGATGACCAGCCCTCTCGACCTCCAGCTGCAGGCCATCGCCGAGGCACCCGAAGGCCCGGACACTGCGGCAATCTTCGACCTCGACGGCACGCTGATCAACGGCTTCTCCGCGAAAGCCGTGTTCCTGGAACGACTGAAGACTCTCGATGTCACCGTTCACGAACTGTGGGAGATCTCGAGCGCCGTCGTGGAGATGCGGATGCGCAACTCCCCCGTCGACAATCTGATGGGCAAGGCCGTCAAGGGTCTAGAGGGACGGCGCGAGGAGGACCTCATGGAGCAGGCATACACGCTGTTCCGCAACGAGATCGCACCGATGATCTACCCGCAGGCCCGCAGGCTCGTCGAAGCACACCGACACGCGGGGCACCGGTTGGTGATGGCTACCTCCGCGACCCCGTATCAGGCCATTCCCGTAGAGCAGGACCTGATGTTCGACGAGTTGCTGTGCACCACACCGGTCGTCGTCGACGGCGTCCTCACCGGCGAACTCGTCGGGACGTCGTTGTGGGGGCCGCGCAAAGCGAAGGCCGTCGCGGATTACGCGGACCGGGAGGGCCTCGACCTGGCTCGCTGTTTCGGATACTCCAACGGCGGCGAGGACGTGCCGTTTCTGGCGGAGGTCGGTCGACCCGTCGCACTCAACCCCGACGAGGAGCTCACCCGGCACGCGGACAAGGCCGGCTGGACGTCGTTGAGGCTCGAGAACCCCAAGCGCGGCACCGACCTGGCGTCGGCTGTTCGCAGTACCGCTGCCCTGGGTTCCGTCCTCGCAAGTGCCGGGATCGGGCTCGGTCTCGGCCTGTTGACTCGCAGCAGGCGGACGGGTGCCAACATCACCTCCTCCATCGCCCCGGACATCGCGCTGACGCTCGCGGGCGTGAAGTTGAACGTCGTCGGCACCGAGAATGCGTGGTCCGCTCGGCCTGCGGTGTTCATGTTCAATCACCAGAGCACCGCGGATTCGATCATCGTGGCGTCGATCCTCCGTCGCGACATCACCGCCGTCGCCAAGCGGGAACTCGAACGCGACCCGCGATTCGCTCTTCTCGGCAAGATCTTCGACGTCGCCTACATCGACCGCGGCGATCCAGCCCAGGCCAGAGAGGCCATGGCCCCGGCCATCGAAAAGTTGCATTCCGGCATTTCCGTGGCGATCGCACCCGAGGGCACCCGGATGCCGACGTCGCGGCTCGGCCGGTTCAAGAAGGGCGGCTTCCACCTCGCGATGCAGGCCGGCGTACCCATCGTTCCCATCGTCATCCACAACGCAGGCGACGTGATGTGGAAGAAGGATTTCACCGCGCACTCCGGTACGGTCGATGTCACCGTCGGCGAGCCCATCTCCACCGAGGACTGGGTTCCCGAGAAGATCGACAACTACATCGACGACGTCCGGTCCTTTTTCGACAGAACGCTGGGATATGCCTGAAGAACAGATCAACTCGGTCGTGCAGAGAGAAATCGAAAAGAATCTGCTGGGGGGAACACCGAAATACACGCGCACGGATATCGTCGAGAAATCCGGGATACCGCTCGAGCGAGTCATTCAATTGTGGATCGCGATGGGCTTCCCGGTTCACACCGACGCCGATGCCGTCGTGTACACCGACGCGGACCTCGATGCTCTGCGCATGATCACCGGTCTCACCGAGCAGAAGGTCATCCGGCCGGACATGGAGGTCGCCATCGCGCGCACCCTCGGTCAGACGATGTCCAGGCTCACCGAATGGCAAGTGGGCGTTGTGAACAGTCACATACACGACCGCGTCGCCGAGGGACGTGACGCCGAGGGCCGGGACGCGGACGAGCTCGCGAGCCCCGCAGACCTCGACGCCATCCGCCGCGACGCGCGCGAGATCGCGGCGCAGACGGTGCCGACTCTCGAAGCCCTGCAGTCCTACACCTGGCGCAGGCATCTGGCGGCCACCGCCGGCCGCGCCATCGCCGATCCGGGCGAGGAGACCACCAGCCGTACCTTGGCCGTCGGTTTCGCCGACATGGTCGGATACACCAGCCTGACGCGACGCCTCGCCATCGACGAGCTCACCGAACTGCTCGAGCAGTTCGAGTCCGTGGCCACCAACATCATTGCGCGCGGTCGTGGTTCGGTGATCAAGAACGTCGGCGACGAAGTGATGTTCAGTGCGCAGACGCCCGAGGACGCCGCCCACATCGCCCTCGATCTCCAGGATGCGTTCGCGACCTACGAGGACATGCCCGAGCTTCGCGTCGGAATCGCCTGGGGACCGGTGCTTGCCCGTTACGGCGACCTCTACGGTTCGGTCGTCAACATGGCTGCGCGCCTGACCAGCTCGGCGCACCCGGGAACCATCCTGGTGGACACGACGCTGACGGAACTGCTGAGGGAAGATTCCGAGTTCTACCTCAAGTCTCTTCGCTCCCTTCGTGTTCGCGGCTTCCACAAGCTCAAGCCGCACGCACTGCGAAGGAACAGAAGAGACTGACCCTATGTGAGGACCGACCGATAGAAGTCGAGGTGCCTGCGTGCTGCTTCGTCCCACGTCAGGCTGCGCGCAAGGGCGCGACCGACGTCCGGGTCGTGGCCGTGATCGATCGCATCCGCCAGTCCCGACGCCATGTCCTGTGGGCTCGTCGCGTACGTGACGGCGTCCCCGAACACCTCACGCAGTACCGGCAGGTCGCGGGCGACGACGGGTGTGCCTGCCGCGAGCGCTTCCATGGCGGCCAGACCGAAGCCCTCTTTCGTCGAGAAGAACGGAAGAACGCTCGCCTGCGCGACCAGGTGCGGCAGTTCCTCGTCGTCGACGACGCCGAGCACGACCGGTTCGATTCCCATTTCTGCTGCCCGCGAATCGAATTCATGCCGGTAGTCGCGGTAGTCGAACAGTGTTTCCCCTCCGGCGAACACGAGCGAGAAGTCCGGCCTGTTCAGCAACGAGAAGGCGTCGAGCAGGTCCAGTGACCCTTTTCGAGGCTCGATGCCGCCCACCGCCAGGACGTACTTCCCGAGCTTGTCCCGCCACTGGGTTCCCCTCGACCTCGCTGCGGCGTCGAAGCGCTGCGCATCCACTCCGTTCGGAATCACCGTGGGTGTGAAACCCCAACCGGCTCGTACTTCTTCGGCCACGGCGGCCGATACGCAGATCCGCGCACGAGGCTCCGTGATCGCGCGCTCGTGGCACGCAGCCAGCGCGGGGGTCGTGAACGTGTCGAGGTGGTGGATAGTCCGGATGCACTGCCCCACGGCATTCGCCGAGATGCAGTCCTGCGCGTGGACGATGTCGTGCTCCTCGCGCGAGAATGCCTGCCCCAGAACGTCGATCGAACGAAGAATCCTGTCTCCGACGGTTTCGTTCTCGCGGGCCTCGAACGGAACCATTCTGACCGTCACCGACGGATCGACGGGACGGAAGAATGCCGCATCGCCGCCTCGACCCAGCGACCACACGGTGACGTCCTCGCCGGCGCGGGCGAGCGCTTCGGCCAGATGAAGCGTGTGCACCACTCCGCCGCGCGGCTTGGACGAGTACGTCAGGAGTGCCACCTTCAACTTCCTGATCCTTTCTCGTCCAACAGATTCGGGTACGCATCCACTCGCCGCTCTTCCAGGTGGTGCAGACCCCGGCGCGCACGGTCGACTTCGGCGTCGACGTCGATGTCGACGACGGCGAGGCCTCCTTTGTCGCGTGTCTTGACGAGCACGTCGCCGCCGGGACCGACGATCTTGGCCTGTCCGAGGAATCGGAGCGAACCCATCACCCCGGTCTGGTTGGACGAGACCAGGACCACCTGGTTCTCCGCGGCACGTGCTGCGTCGTACAGATCGAACAACCGAGACTGGCGATCGTTGGGCAGACTGGACGCCCGGTCGGTCACACTCGCAGGCCACGCGGACAATGCAGCGATGATGCGAGCACCGTCCAACGCCAGCGTGCGAGCGGATTCCGGGAACGTCTTGTCGTAGTCGATCAGCATGCCCATCCGACCGACAGGAGTGTCGAAGGCCGAGAATGTTTCCCCCGCAGCGTAGGCGAGCGACTCACCCAACGGCTGATGCACCTTCCGGTGACTACCCAGCACACCATCGCCGGTAAGACACACCGCGGCGTTGTAGCGAAGCCCGCCGGCCAGCTCGGTGTACCCGACGCACACGGTCAGATCCCCGGCCGCGGCCATGATGGCGGCGATCTCCGGTCCGTCGATGTCCAGAGTCGGCGGCAGTTCGGACACGTCGGGATTGCGGAGACTGTCGATGTACCCACCGAGGGAGGCGTCCGGCAGCACGAGAAGATCGAGTCCGTCTCGCTTGGCGCTGTCGACGATCGTGACGATCTTGGACACCGCGCGATCCACGTCTCGACCGAAGTGTGCTGCCAGAGCGCCTATCCTGATGGATGTCACGAAGCTAGACCACTACCTTCTGCGGCTGAGCAGCACTGATTTCCAAGCCGATCTGCTCGGCCAGGAACTCGGCGTCGCGGGCTACGGAAGCAAAGCGTCCCGACCCCCAGGTGTGTTGCCACGGCAGCCCGAGGAAGTACAGACCCGACACCGACGTGACACCGCGGTTGTGCGTCGGGTGGCCCTCGCCGTCGAACGCACCGACCTTCAGCCACCGGTAGTCGGTACGGAAGCCGACGGACCAGATCACTGCCGTGACGTCGCTGTCTGCCAGATCGAGCTCCGTGGTCTCCTGCTCCGGACGCCACACCGGAACGTAGCGCTTCTCGGTGGGTGCATCGATACCCTCACGCTCGATGTAGGCATCGATGTTGTCCTTGATGGACTCGGCGACGGCGTCGGCTGCATCGAGTGACGCTTCGAGCGTCGGCGCGAACCGCAGCACCCCGTCGTCGACGCCGAGAAGCCGGCCGTAGAGCTGCATGCCCTCGGTCGCGAACGCGCGCAGGTCGATGTCACGACCACCGTCGCGTCCCGTCACGTAGTGGTTCGTGTTCTCGCGTTTTCCGACGCCACCGGGCTGATCTTCGATGGACACATCGTAGACGCCCATGTCGTGCAACCAGGCGACACAGTCACGGCCACGATAGAACCGTGCGACGCGCGGAGCGGTCCCCGCGACCAGGTGCACCCTCCTGCCGTCCAGGTGCAGGTCCTCGGCGATCTGCGCACCCGATTGTCCGGTACCCACGACCAGCACGTCACCGTCCGGGAACTGATGAGACCCGCGATACTCCGACGAGTGGATCTGAAGGATGTCGCTCGGCAGCTTCTCGGCGAAACGCGGGATCGTCGGGATGTGATATCCCCCGACCGCAACGACGAGGTGGTCGGCGTGCATCGGCCCGGCTGTGGTCTCGAGATCGAAGCCGCCCTCGGTGCCTTGGAGTGCGTTCACCACCGAGACGTGTTCGCGGACGGGTGCGTCGAAGGTGTCTGCGTACCGCCGGACGAAGTCGTAGACCTCGTCGCGCTTCATGAAGCCGTCGGGATCGTCACCGCCGTAGGAGAATCCGGGCAAGGCGCACTGCCAGTTCGGCGTGACGAGGGTAAAGTTGTCCCAGCGGGAATCCTTCCACTCGTGCGCGACGGTCTCGGCCTCGAGGACGACGTGGTCGATTCCTCGCTGCGTCAGATGCCAGCTGATGGACAGTCCCGCCTGTCCACCGCCGACGACGATCACGGAGTGATGTTCGCTCATAACAATTCAGCTCCCGACATACTCAGGACACGAACTGCGCCCGAGGAGTACCCGGCGCCGACGTCGTGAATTTCTTCCATCTGCTGGGCGGCGGAGGTGCACCGCATTCCGAATTTCGCCAGCACGCGATCGCTGGCCACCGTCAACGCTTCCGAGGTCAGCTTCACGAATTCCTCGACCGAGTACTCCGCTCCGGGCGTCAGGTAATCGTGCATCACCAGAGACGGTGAATAACAGGATTGTTCGCGGCCGTCGGGCCACTGCACGAGAAATCGCATCTCAGGCATGAACTGGCTCTTTCGTGATGGTCTTGTACACCGAGGGCCGACGATCGCGCAGGTTGTACATTCCGCCTCCGCGTGCAGCCGCCATCAACCCTTGGACATCCACCGTCGCCGTCGCCAAACCGGGTTCGACGCCGGTGCCCGCGAGAATCTCGCCACCGGGTCCGACGATCTTGGCGCTGCACACGAACCGCAAGGATCCGAAGGTGCCCGACTGGTTGGCTGCCACCCACACCACCTGGTTCTCCAGTGCGCGGGCGCGGTCGTAGATGTCGAAGCGCTGCTTCCAGCGGTCGTCCTCCATGTTTTCGACTGTCGCGGTACGGGCGGTCGGCCACGCGGAGATGGAGGTGATGATCTCCGCGCCGTCGAGCGCAAGTTCACGTGCGGCTTCGGGGAATCCCTTGTCGTAGCAGATCTGCATGCCCATCCGGCCGACCGGAGTATCGAAGGCAGCGTAGCTGTCGCCTGCGTCGTAGCAGAGGTTTTCGCCGAGTGGCTGATGCACTTTGCGGTACGAGCCGAGTATTCCGTCGCCGTGCAAGGTGACCGCCGCGTTGTAGCGTGTGTCGCCGTCCTTCTCGCAGAATCCGAGGGTGATCACCGTGTCACCGGCCATGTCGATGACCCGCTTCAACTCCGGTCCGTCCAGTTCCAAAGCAGGAGGAAGGCTTTCGAGCCTGCGCTGGCGCGCTTCCTCGGATTCGTCACCGCCGCCCAACGAAGGGAGGTACCCGCCGAGGCAGGCCTCGGGCAGCACCAGCAGTTGACTTCCGCGGTTGCGCGCCTCTTCGAGCAACGCGGCAATGGTCCGGTATCCCTGTTCCATGTCGCGGCCGAATTCGGCTGCGGCCACGGAGATGGTCGTGTCGTTCATGCTTCTCCCAATCCGGTCACGGTGGACGTGACCGCTGACGTGGTGATTCCGTCGGGCCACCGCAAAGCGACGCCCGGAATGTCGGTGAGCTGGCCGCATCGAGCGGATACTGCTGGTCCCGACGGTGCACACTGCGCATCGGGACGGTCCGCGGTGATCATCGCGAACCCTGGAAAACACGTGACCCACTCGCCCATGGCGGCGGCGTCGGGTTTGGGGATGGAGGCGACGTCGAGAACGGCTCCGGTTCCGCTCGCTTCGGCGAGCATTCCGGTGGTGCCGACGAGGCCGGCCATCGAGACATCCTTCGCGGCTCGGGGCGCCGTCCGAGCGACGAACGACGCCATCTGCGTGAGCTCCTCGGAGTTTCGTCTGGACGACGAATCCCACTGCTGACCTTGATAACCCCGTCGCCAGTTGCCTTCGATGTCCGCGGTGAGAGTCAGGACGTCTCCGGCGGACGCGCCGCCGGCGCGAACGGGGCGCGGGGTACTTCCGAGTGCCGTGACCGACAGCGACGACGGCACCCCGACCTGGGTGTGACCACCGAGGACCGGTACTTGCCAGGCCTGTGACGCGTTGGCCAACCCTCGGACGATGCGCGTGAGCCTCGACTGTGTCGGGGCACCGACCGCGTCGAGCATTCCGACGGCCCGGGCCCCCATTGCCGACAGGTCGTTCAGGTTGACCAGTGCGGCACACCAGCCCGCCCATTCGGGATCGCGGTCGACCATGGAAGGCAGGATGGCGTCGCACGCGGCGATGATGTCGCTCCCCGGAACGGGGACTCCGTCGTCGCCACGGAATCCTTTGGCACCGAGACCGAGTGGCTGAGCACGCAAGGGTGCGAGCACACCCGCGAGCATCGCCTTGGTCGAGACCACGAGCCGCTCGATTCGATCGATCGGCCAGTACATGGCGACGTGTGGCGCGCCGTGCACGTCGACGTCGGCGCGTCTGACCCATCCCAGCCTGGTGAAGAGCGTTTCGTTCTGTTTCTGCACGGTGGCGTCGAAGCGCAGTACGCCGTGACTTTCGGCGTGCGCACACGCGGCCCGCACCAACGCCGGCCCGACCCCGGATGTGCGCGCCGCCGACGAAACCACCAACCGGCTGCCAGCCCACCACCCCAGATCGGTCGATGTGCAGGGAGCCAACCGAACTCCGCCCAGCACGCTGCCGTCGGATGCAGTGGCGACCAGTACTACCGTGCGCGGGTCGTCGTCGACGTCGTCGTGATCGGACCCGGCGAACAGCCCCTGCTCTCGGACGAAGATGTCGCGTCTCAATCGGCGGTAGGTGCCGAGCTGCGAAGCGTTCGAACACGGTTGGATCAAGAAGTGCGAATCGGCTTCGGTAGGTACCGTTCCCGACAGACCGGCCAAGTCACTCGCATACATCAGCCACCCGCATTCTGCAGTACGCTGCACGCTCCGCACGCCGCGCAGCCTGCTTTCTGATCCGAACCGAGCATCGATGCCGCTTGCAATTCCTTGGCTACCCGGCGCGTCACGTCCTCGAGCACGTCTCGGTTCGGAGCGACCGCATGGTCGACGTCGACAGCCAGCGTGCCGCCGAGCGGCCGGAACGGAACGACGAACGGGTAGACACCCATCTCGATGAGTTGAGCTGCACCCGAAACCAATTCGTCCGGATCCTCACCGAGGCCGACGAGTATGTACGTCGAGACCTGGTTGCGCCCGAAGACGCGAACCGCTTCCTTCCACGCTGCTCGGTATTCGTCCATCGACACCGAGGCCTTACCCGGCATCCATTTCCGACGGACATCGTCGTCGAGTGATTCGACGTGAATGCCGATGGATTCGGCACCGGCGTCGTAGAGATCGGTGATGGTCTGAAGGTCGCCGGGTGGTTCGCACTGCACCTGGATCGGCAGATCCGGGACCACGGCCTTGATGGCCTTGACGCACCGTGCGAGGTGCCGCGCTCCGCGATCCTTCGCCGCGGAGGTACCCGTCGTCATGACCATCTGGGTGACACCGTCGAGTCGGACTGCAGCTTCGGCAACCTCGGCGAGCTGCGCCGGAGTCTTGACAGCGATCGTGTCTCCTGCTTCCAGCGACGCCTCGATGGAGCAGAACCGGCAGCGCTGGTCTGCGCCGTACCTGATACACGTCTGCACGACGGTAGTTGCGAGAACGCTGGTTCCGTGGAGTTTGGCGATCTTCTCGTAGGCGATTCCGTCGGCAGTCTTCAGGTCGTAGAATTTCGGCCGGTCGATTGTTTGGACGTCGAGACCGATGTCCGATCCGTCGAACAGGATTCGCCCCTCTTCGAGGACATACGGACTCAACGGATTACGAGGGATGGCTGCGCCGAGACCATCGATTCGAACATGCCCGTCGTCGCTGGGCCCGGCGCCGGCCGTTCTGTTGACCGGCGGCGTCCCTCGAACTCCGAGCAACGCCAGGTCTACACGCGTACTGACAGACATGTCAGGCTCCTAGACCATGTAGGTCGAGTTGATGATGGCGCCCTTGCGTGCGTAGTGAATGAGGGCGTCCTGGACGTCGAGGGGATGCGCCGGGATGACGCCCTCGATCAGGTCTTCCTCGCGGCCACCGTGCAGCGCGAGGCCGAAGCGACAGCAGAACACGGTGCCGCCCTCGGCGATGAACGTCGCGAGCGAGTCGTTGATGTTCTGCTCGCCCGGGAACCCTGAGTCGCCGGTCGTCGGGAAGCCGCGCGTGGCAAGGCAATTGATAGCGCCGGGACCGTAGAAGTACATGGCCGACTCGAAGCCCTTGCGCAGTGCCCTCGTTGCCTGCAGCACGGCAACGAAACTGACGGATGATTCGTGGGCGATACCGTGCACGAGCGTGAAGTAGCTCTCGCCGTTCTCGGCCTTGTAGTCGGGGAAGATCTTGGTGGAACCGTAGATGTTGCTGCCCTTGGGGAGCGAGGGATGCGGGATCTCCGAGAGGGACTTGGCGATGTTCTCGGCGATGGCGTTGTCGATATCGGACACGTAGTGCTCCTGGGATGAGAGGTTGTCGATCAGCGGGTGACTGAGAACCGAGTGGGCAATCGTTGGCCACCGGTGGAGAGAAGAATCGAAGCCGGAGATGCTCTTCGGCCATGAGACAAGTACAAGCCCCATCCATTTCCGAATGGTCACGCGCGGAATAACGCACTGTTTCGAAGGGCTCACATCGAGGCACGTGCGCGGACCGATACTCTTGAGTTCTACTGACCACCCGCACCACTGCCTAGTTCGAACGAGGAAACGATGATCGGCGCCGTCACAGGCTTGCTGTACGTGATGTCCCTGATCGTCGGCGTGTGGGTTCTGGTCAAACTCGTCATGGGGAGCCCGGTACTCCTGAAGTACCGATCCAACCGGGCGCTGTTCTGGACGATCGCCGCGACCGAGGCCGTCGTGCTCGCTCAAGCAGTCATCGGATTCGCCATGATGTTCACCAGCGACCGCGAGATACATCGCCTCACGTTCGGCTCGTACCTCGTGGGGCTCCTGCTACTGTTGCCGATCGGCACCTGGTGGTCGCTCGGCGATCGCTCACGCGGCGGTACAGCAGTGCTGCTCGTCGCCGTCGTCACCCTCGCAGCCATGGTGTTGCGCCTCAGCCAGATATGGGCCGGATATGCCTGATACCTCGTCACCCCGGGACCACCTGCAGCAGGCGACACGCACCGGATTCGGCCGATTCCTGATCGCCGTCTACGCGGTGTTCGCTGTGGCTGCAACGTCCCGATCGATCGTGCAGCTGACGACGCGGTTCGACGTCGCACCGTTCGCGTACATCCTGTCGGCCGTCGCTGCAGTGGTCTACATCGTCGCAACGGTCGGGCTCGCTCGTGCCACCGAGGCATCACGCAAGGTGGTGACGGTGTCGTGCATCATCGAACTGGTCGGCGTCCTCGCGATCGGCGCCCTCAGCTACATCCAGCCCGACGACTTCCCCGACGCAACGGTCTGGTCTCACTTCGGCCAGGGATACGTCTTCATCCCCGTCGTACTTCCCATCGCCGGACTGTGGTGGCTGCGTCGCACCCGGCAGCCGCGCACTCCGCAGTAAACCGGAGTCCTCTACTTCAGCGCCGCGAGGTTGGCGACGGATTTCTTCACATCCGAGTCGAGTGCTCTGGCGACGACTTTTCCGACGGGACCGAAGAGGACGCCGCCGCCGAATTCCGCGTCGAGGGTCAGTTCGGAACCGCCGGGGCTTTCGCGGACGTGGATCGTCAGGGAAATCCTGACGCCGCCTTTTCCGCTGCCGGACATTTCGATGAGCTCGGGTTCCTTGTACTCGGTGAACGTCCATCGGATCGTGTTCTTGAAGCCTTTGACCTTCACGAGGGATTCGACTTCGGTGCCCTTGGACAGCGTTTTCGGCGGCGGGCTGCACCATCCACCGTGGATGGTCATCCACTCGTCGAACCTGTCCAGGGCCGACGCCTTGTCCCACGCGCCCTGAGGGTTCTCGGGCATCTGCACGGTCACACTGATCGTCGCCATACCTTCCATCATGTCCCACGTCGGCGACGGCCAAACTATGGTGGCGATCATGGCGACGCTCGACATCGCAGGTCGGAAGGTCTCGGTGACCAACCTGGACAAGGTGTTGTTCCCGGAGACGGGCACCACCAAGAGTCAGGTCATCGAGTACTACACGACGATTGCGCCTGCGATGCTTCCTCATCTGGCCGGTCGGGCCGTGACTCGGAAGCGGTGGCCGAACGGTGTGGAGCAATCGTCGTTCTTCGAGAAGAATCTCGCGTCGTCGGCGCCGGAATGGCTGGATCGCCGGGACATGCAGCATTCCGATCGGGTGGTGACGTATCCGTTGTTCTCCACCACGGCGGACTTGGCGTGGCTCGGGCAGCAAGCTGCCATCGAGGCCCATGTCCCGCAGTGGCGGTTCGACGGCAGTCAGCCCGGACCGGCGACGCGCATGGTGTTCGATCTGGATCCCGGGGACGACGTCGACCTGGCCCGTTGCGCCGAGGTGGCCTGCGAGATCCGCGATCTGATCGCCGAGATCGGGTTCACGGCGTTTCCGGTCACGAGCGGGAGCAAAGGCATCCACCTGTACGTGCCGCTGGAGAAGCCGCTCACGACATCGGGGGCGTCGACCGTCGCCAAGCGTGTGGCGACGTTGCTGGAGGAGCGCTCACCGGACCGCATCACGGCGACGATGGCCAAGGCCAAGCGAACCGGACGGGTGTTCGTCGACTGGTCGCAGAACAACGGCAAGAAGACGACCGTCGCGCCGTACTCGATGCGCGGCAGATCTGAGCCGACCGTCGCCGCACCGCGCTCCTGGGACGAGCTGGAATCACCTGGTCTGCACCAGCTTCGGTTCGAGGAGGTCCTGCGCAGATACCACGACGACGGCGATCTGCTTGCCGACCTCGATCCGCCGTTGGAGGTCCGCGAGCCGGACAAGCTCACCAAGTACCGCAGCATGCGCAGCGCGTCGAAGACGCCCGAACCTGTGCCCGACGCCGCCGAACCTCGCGGCACTACCCCTGGACACGAACACGAACACGACGACACGTTCGTCATCCAGGAACACCATGCGAGGCGCCTGCACTACGACTTTCGCCTCGAGCACGACGGTGTCCTGGTCTCGTGGGCCGTGCCCAAGAACATTCCCGACGACCCGGCTCAGAACCGCCTCGCGGTGCACACCGAGGATCACCCACTGGAGTACGCACGCTTCGAGGGCACCATCCCCAAGGGCGAGTACGGGGGCGGCGAGGTGACCATCTGGGATTCGGGCACCTACGAACTCGAGAAGTGGCGTGACGACGAGGTCATCGTCGTTCTGAAAGGCACTCGGGCACAGGGCCGTTTCGCGTTGATCCGCACCAAGGGAAACCAGTGGCTCATGCACCTGATGAAAGAAAAGGATGCACCCGAGCTACCGAAGAGCGTTCAGCCGATGTTGGCGACGGCAGGCGACGTGACCGACCTGCCCGACGGCGAATGGGCGTTCGAGGGCAAGTGGGACGGCTTCAGGGTCGTCGCGCGGATGTCCCACGGGGAGATGAAACTGGAGTCTCGGACCGGCAAGGATCTGACCGAGCGGTTCCGCGCCCTCTCGGCGCTGGCCGCGGATCTTGCCGACCACGAGGCCGTCCTCGACGGCGAGGCCGTGGTGTTCGCTGCCGACGGATCGACGAGTTTCGAACTGCTGCAATCGAGTTCCGGTACCGACGTGAAGTTCATCGCGTTCGATCTACTGCACCTCGACGGCACATCGCTGGTGAAGAAGAAATACTCGGACCGGCGCAAGCTGCTCGAACTCCTCACGACCGGCCTGGAGTCGGTCCTGGTGCCCGAGGCGCTCACGGGCACGGCAGAAGAAGCTCTGGCCACCAGCGTCGAGCGTGGCTGGGAGGGCGTCGTCGCCAAGCGTGTCGACTCCGTGTACCAGCCAGGTCGACGCGCGCACACCTGGATCAAGACGAAGAACTGGCGAACACAAGAAGTCGTCGTCGGCGGGTGGCGACGCGGGAAAGGTAGGCGCGGCGGTGGTCTGGGTTCTCTGCTCGTCGGCATTCCCGGCCCGAACGGACTGAGGTATCTGGGCCGGGTGGGAACGGGGTTCACCGACTCTGCACTCGACACTCTGGCCGCGCTGCTCTCGCCTCTGGAGTCGGACGAGTCGCCGTTCGAGGAACGGCTCCCGACCGCCGACCGAAAAGATGCGGTATGGGTCACACCGTCGCTCGTCGGCGAGGTTCGGTTCTACGAATGGACGGACTCCATGCACCTCAGGCACCCGAGTTGGCGTGGCGTTCGTGACGACAAACAGCCGACTGACGTGGTTCTCGAGAACGATCCCTAGCCGACTGGTCAGTTTGTAGCCGCGTGCCATAAAATCTCGGAGTCTTCGGTGATCGCTGCCGGGGGGCGGCGTAACGAGCGGACTGCTTTTCCCTATATCGCATTCGGTGGGGTAGAAGGACAGCAACATTCGCTCGAGTAATCAGAGCTTTCGGGAGGGAACCCAACGTCATGCGCGCACTCAAACTGGTCGGGGCTGCCAGTATCACGGCAGTGGCGATCGCCTGTTCCGCGGTGATATCGACGGGCACCGCAGCGGCCAATCCTCTGGAACCGACGCCGATCTCCGACGTCTTCTATGCGCCCGTGCCGGACCTGGAGGCCAAGAATCCAGGTGACATCATCTCCAGTCGGCCCATGCCGCCTCCCGCCGGTTTCCTCGACACCGACGTGTGGCAGATCCGGTTCCGCTCGACCAACTCTGCCGGCGATCCCATCGCGGCGGTGACGACGGTGTTCTCACCGCGGAACAAGGTTCCGAACGGGCCGTTGCTGTCCTACCAGCACATCATCAACGCACTCGGTCTGCAGTGCGCGCCGTCGCAGGCCTTGTGGACGCAGGACCCCAACCTGATGATCCGTGAGGCTCCTGCACTGAACGTCGCATTGCAGCGTGGCTGGACCATCAACATGGCGGACCATCTGGGACCGAACAGCGCGTACGGCGCGGCCAAGATGGGCGGGCAGATCGTCCTCGACAGCATTCGGGCGACCCAGCGTTTCGATCCGCTGCAGGTTCAGCAGAGCCCGGTTGCACTCGCCGGTTACTCGGGCGGCGGCATGGCCACCGCGTGGGCTGCGGCATTGCAGAACGACTACGCACCCGAGCTGAACATCGTCGGAAGCGCAGCGGGCGGCGCACCGATGAACCTCGAGCGCATGGCACGCGACCTCGGATTCAACCCGCACCCGGTCTTCGGACTCGCATTCGCGGCGGCTCTGGGTCTCGAGCGTGAGTACCCGACGCGCATCCCGATCAGCGAGCAGCTCAACCCGCTCGGTCAGCAGATGGCAGCGCAGCTGCAGAATGCGTGCACCAACGACATCATCGCCGTCGGTGCGGGCAAGAGCGCGATGCAGGTGGCCAACTCCATCGACTTGATCGACAGCCCCGA
The DNA here is from genome assembly GCF_002259345.1 of Rhodococcus sp. 06-156-4. Lineage (NCBI taxonomy): Bacteria > Bacillati > Actinomycetota > Actinomycetes > Mycobacteriales > Nocardiaceae > Rhodococcus > Rhodococcus sp. 06-156-4. The sequence continues at coordinate 76,951 of NZ_NPGB01000027.1, forward strand.
GATGGTTGCCGCAGTCAACGAGAACAGCGTCGAGCTCTACCCCGGTGTCCCCAAGGCCCCGTACTTCGAGTGGCACAGCCCGACGGATGCGCTCATCCCTGTCTCGGCCATCAGCAACACGGTCGGCCGCTACTGCGCCGCAGGCGTTCCGGTCACCGAAGTGCTCGTTCCCAGCAATGATCACCTCACCGCTGCAGTTCTCGGATTGCCTCAGGCGCTGGAATGGATCGACGCACGCTTCAACGGCGTGCCCGCTCCCAGCAACTGCTGACGGCCGGCCGACCCCGGGCCTTGAACGTTCGATCGGTTCGAGGCCCGGGAGTGGAGCTTGCGGGACGACCATCCGATTTTGTTAGCCTTACCTCGCACAACGTTGTCGATGCGAGGAGTTTCCGTGCGTTCCAGTGTTCTCAAGCTAGCCGCAGGTGCGGCCGCCATCGCCCTGGCCGCAGGGTGCTCTTCGGACGACAGTTCGTCGTCGTCCGAGTCGGGCGGCGAATCCGGGGCGTTTCCGGTCACCATCGACCACGCGTTCGGCCAGACGACCATCGAGAGCGAACCGTCCAACGTCGTGACGATCGGGTTCAACGAGCAGGACTTCGTTCTCGCGCTCGGCGTGAAGCCCGTTGCTACCCGCGGCAACCTGAGCTACGACTACCGCCAGCGTCCCTGGGCACAGGACGCACTCGGTGGCACCGAGATCCCCGAGGTCGGCAGCACCGACCTCAACCTCGAGCAGATCGCGGCGGCCGGTCCGGATCTGATCCTCGGGCCGTACTCCTTCATCGAGAAGGGCCAGTACGACCAGCTGTCCGAGATGGCTCCGACGATCGCCGACATCGGCGGGTACGAGGACGTACCCGCTGCCACCTGGCAGCAGGAGTTCGAGGTCATCGGAAAGGCCCTCGGCAAGGAGCAGGAAACCGCGGACAAGACCGCCGAACTCGAACAGAAGTTCCAGACGGCGCAGGACGAGAACCCGCAGTTCGCCGCCAAGACGCTCGCACTCACGTTCCTCATGGACGACGGCAGCTACATGATCCTCGGTTCCGACGACATCCGTGCGCTGTTCTTCACCGACCTCGGCTTCCAGGTTCCGGAGAAGACCGAGACCGTCAGCCTGGAGGGACTCACCCAGCTGAACTCCGACGTGATCGTCGTCGCCGGCAAGAGCCGAGAAGAGCTCACCGCCAACCCACTGTTCGCGCAGCTGCCCGCCGTCGCCGAGGACCGCACCGCCTACATCGGTTCGTTCGATCAGGACCTTCCGTCCGCTCTCGGATACTCGAGCCCGCTCTCGCTCGACTACGCGATCGACGGCTTCACCCCGATGCTCGCCGCCGCTGCGGACAACGACCCGGCGACGGTCGTGCCCGCTCCTGCAGGGTGATCACGATCCACTGGTAGCGAATTGAGTTCGATGGAGCTCCTCGTAGCGGCCACCCGCTGCGAGGAGCTCTTCGTGTGTTCCCCGCTCGACAATCGAACCTGCCTCCACCACCAGGATGGCGTCGGCGGCCCGAATCGTCGACAGTCGGTGCGCGATCACAACCGAGGTTCTGCCCGCGAGCGCCTCGGACAGCGCAGCCTGGACCGCTGACTCCGACGTCGAATCCAGCGACGCCGTCGCCTCGTCGAGAATCACGATCCGTGGCCGAGCAATCAGCAGCCGAGCGATGGTCAGTCTCTGCCGCTCACCTCCGGACAACCGATAACCGCGCTCTCCGACGACGGTGTCCAGCCCGTCGGGCAGAGATTTCACCAGATCTTCGAGCCGTGCCCGACGCAACGCGTCCCAGACTTCGTCGTCGGTGGCCGACGGCCGCGGCAGCACAACGTTGGACCTGATCGTGTCGTGGAAGAGATGTCCGTCCTGCGTCACCATCCCGACGGCACCTCTGATCGAATCCGCTTTCAGATCACGGACGTCCTTGCCGCCCAGCAGGATGGATCCACTGTCGACGTCGTACAACCGAGCGATGAGCTGCGCGACGGTGGACTTGCCCGCGCCCGATGTACCGACCAGGGCAATCATCTGCCCAGGTTCGGCGACGAACGAGATGCCGTGCAGCACTTCGTCGCCGCCACGAGAATCCAGCGTCGCCACTTCCTCCAACGAGGCAAGCGACACTTTGTCCGCCGACGGGTAGGCGAACCTGACGTCGCGTAGTTCGACGGCAGCAGGCCCGTCGGGGACGTCCACGGCGTCGGGACTGTCCTCGATGAGCGGTACGAGGTCGAGGACTTCGAAGACACGCTCGAAGCTGACGAGAGCGCTCATCACTTCGACGCGTGCGCTGGCCAGCTCCGTCAGCGGTGAATACAACCGGGTCAACAGAAGAGACAGCGACACAACCGAACCCGGATCCAACTGTCCCTTCAGCGCGTAGAAACCACCGAGACCGTAGACGACGGCGAGCGCGAGGGCCGACACCAACGTCAGCGCAGTCACGAACACCGTCTGCACCATGGCGCTCCGAACGCCGATGTCCCGGACCCGAGCTGCGCGAACCGCGAACTCGCGCGACTCGAAGTCCGGTTGGCCGAACAGCTTGACCAGAGTCGCACCCGGCGCGGAGAACCGCTCCGTCATCTGCGTACTCATCGCGGAATCGTGTTCGGCTGCTTCACGTTGCAGCCTCGCGAGTCGCCTGCCCATCCGGCTGGCTGGTATCACGAAGACCGGAAGGATGATCAACGCGAGCAACGTGATCTGCCAGGAAATCCCGATCATCACGACGAGCGTCAGGATCAGCGTGACGAGGTTGCTCACGACGCCCGAGAGCGTGTCGCTGAAGGCGCGTTGCGCTCCGATCACGTCGTTGTTCAACCGGCTCACGAGAGCACCGGTGCGCGTCCGGGTGAAGAACGCGATCGGCATCCGCTGAACGTGGTCGAACACCGCGGTGCGCAGATCCAGAATCAACGCCTCACCCAAGCTCGACGACAGCCACCGGTTCACCAAACCGAACGCCGCGTCGACGACGGCGATCAGTGCGATCGCCACCGACAGCCACAGCACGACATCGAACGAGTCGCCGTCGACGATGGCATTGACGACGCGTCCCGCCAGTACCGGCGTCGCGACCGCCAGAACTGCGAGCACGACGCTCAGAACGACGAACCCGATCAGTTTGTTGCGGTGCGGCTCGGCGAACCTCAGGATCCGCCGAGCCGTGATCGACGAGAACTGCGTGCTCTGCTCGGACGCATGCATCGTCCGATACAGCTGATTCCAGGCCGTGACTTCCATGCTCATACCGGCAACGCTAGAACCTCGATGTAGGTAGAGGTCAAGGAACGCGCCACATCACGCCACTGCGGACACAGCAGCCTCCTCCAGGGCGAGATCCACGATGTCCGCGACGTCGGTCATCGGACGTACGTCGAGGGCGGCGAGCACCTCGGCCGGTACGTCGTCCAGATCCGGTTCGTTCCTCGCGGGAACGAAAACGGTCTTCAGACCTGCCCGTTGCGCGGCCAGCAACTTCTGCTTGACTCCGCCGATCGGCAGGACCCGACCGTTCAGCGTGACCTCGCCGGTCATTCCCACATCCGACCGCACCGGCCGTCCCGTCGCCATCGACACCAGTGCCGTGACCATCGTGACGCCTGCCGACGGACCGTCCTTGGGTACGGCACCTGCCGGTACGTGGACGTGGATGCTGCGGTCCAACACCTGCGGATCGATGCCGAATCGTGCCGCGTGAGATCGCACGTAGGACAGGGCTATCTGCGCCGACTCCTTCATGACGTCACCCAGCTGACCCGTCAGCGCAAGTCCGGGCTTGCCCTCCGTCGACGACGCCTCGATGAACAGCACGTCGCCTCCGAGTCCCGTCACGGCGAGACCGGTTGCCACACCCGGCACTTCGGTTCTCTCGTGAACGTCGGGAGTGAAACGCGGTCGGCCGAGGTACTCGACGAGTCCCGCCTCGTCGATACGCACCGTCGCCTTTCCCCCTGCCAGTGCTGTCGCGGACTTCCGCAGAGCCTTGGCGAGCAGACGCTCGAACTGACGCACACCTGGTTCACGGGTGTAGTCGGCAGCGATCTTTCGCAACGCATCGTCGGTGACGTCGACTTCGTCGGACGTGAGCGCAGAACGTTCCAACTGACGCGGCAGCAGATAGTTCCGCGCGATCACGACCTTGTCGTCCTCGGTGTACCCGTCGATGGTGACGAGCTCCATCCGATCGAGCAGAGGTCCCGGAATCTGTTCGACCACATTGGCTGTCGCCAGAAACACGACGTCGGAGAGGTCGAGATCGAGGTCCAGGTAGTGATCCCGAAAAGTGTGATTCTGCGCCGGATCGAGAACTTCGAGCAGAGCGGCACTGGGATCGCCGCGGTAGTCGGAACCGACCTTGTCGATCTCGTCGAGCAGCACCACGGGGTTCATCGAACCCGCCTCACCGATGGCGCGGACGATTCGCCCGGGCAACGCACCCACGTAGGTACGCCGGTGTCCGCGAATCTCCGCTTCGTCTCGAACGCCACCGAGTGCGACACGAACGAACTTGCGGCCCAACGCACGCGCCACGGATTCGCCCAGCGACGTCTTACCGACTCCGGGCGGCCCCGCGAGCACCATGACCGCACCCGATCCGCGTCCACCGACGAGGCCCATGCCGCGCTCTGCTCGACGCGCCCGCACGGCGAGATACTCGACGATACGATCCTTCACGTCGTCCAGACCATGGTGGTCCGCATCGAGAATCGCTCGTGCCGAATCGATGTCGGTCGTGTCGGTCGTGGTGACCGACCACGGCAGGTCCAGGACGGTATCGAGCCACGTCCTGATCCACCCGGACTCGGGACTCTGATCACTCGCCCGCTCGAGCTTTCCGACCTCACGAAGTGCGGCCTCGCGCACCGCATCCGGGAGATCTGCCGATTCGACGCGGCCGCGGTAGTCGTCGGCGCCGTCTGGTTCGTCCTCGCCGAGCTCCTTGCGGATCGCGGCGAGCTGCTGCCGCAGCAGAAACTCTTTCTGGGTCTTCTCCATACCGTCGCGCACATCGTTCGAGATCTTGTCGTTGACCTCGACCTCCGCGAGATGGGACCGGGTCCACTCGATCAGCAGTGTCAGACGATCGTGCACGGATGGGGTCTCGAGCAGCTGCCTCTTCTGCACATCGGTCAGGTACGACGCGTACCCCGCGGTGTCGGCGATCGCGCCGGGATCGGTGAGCTTGTTGACGGAGTCGATGACCTGCCACGCGTCGCGGCGCTGCAACATCGCGACGACGAGCTGCTTGTACTCGGTGGCCAGCGTTCGGGTGCTCTCGGCAGTTCCACCACTACCGTCGACGGCGGATTCGTCGACGATTTCGGCCTCGACCCACAGGGCAGCACCGGGCCCGCTGACACCGTGACCGATGTGAGCGCGGCGCTCGGCCTTGAGGACTGCGGCAGCCTCCCCGGTCGCGAGCCGTCCCATCTGCACGATGGACGCAACCACGCCGTACGCGGCGTATCGGTCCTCGAGCCGAGGAGCAACGAGCAAGGTTCCGTCGTTGGAAGCCTGTGCTGCGTCCACGGCAGCGCGCGCGGACTCGTCGAGTTCGACGGGGACGACCATCCCGGGCAGAACGACGGGGTCGGTCAGAAAGAGAACAGGTAGGCGGATGGGTTCGGGCATTACAGCACCTCCGGTCGGTTGAGCTATGTGGACTCAACTTCACGTGTGCTCCGGGTGTTCCCCGTGGTGAGCGTGTTCTCCGTGGGCAGAATCAGCGTCCGCGACTACGCCCGACGACTGCCGTCCCGTCCAGTTCCTCGGATCTGACGATCTCCGCTTCGAAACCCGACGCCGCGACGAGCGCCGCGGTGCCCTGCGCTTGCCGAACGCTGGTTTCGACCACGATGCGGCCCGCAGGAGCAAGCCACTCCCCCGCCCCCTCGACCACTCGGCGCTGGAGGTCGAGGCCGTCGACACCTCCGTCGAGAGCGTCTCTCGGCTCATGGTCCCTCGCCTCGGACGGCATGGAACCGATCGCCCCGGTCGGAACGTACGGGGCATTGGCGACCACGACGTCGACGGTTCTCCGAAGACTGTGCGGCAGAGCGCTGTACATGTCACTTCGATAGACATGACCTCCGACGGGCTCCAGATTCCGACGCGCACAGCGGACTGCAGCGGGTGCGATGTCGGAGGCATGCAGCGCCACCCCGGGCCGCTCGTGTGCGATCGCAACGGCGACTGCCCCGGATCCGCAACAGATGTCGAGCACAACCCCGGGCTCCGCGTCGACCGCGGCGTGCACGAGGAGTTCGGTTCTGCGACGGGGGACGAACACTCCGGGCGCGACCGATATCCGCAGACCAGCGAACTCCGCCCACCCGAGAAGTTGTTCCAGTGGAGTGCCGTCGACTCGCTGTGCGACAGCCTTTTTCAGAGCGCTTCCGCCGAACGCCTCCACGAGGAGCCGAGCCTCGATTTCCGCGAACACGCAGCCCGCGGCGCGCAACACCCGGACGATCTCGTCGAAGGAAGGCGCGGACATCGGACTCGAGATCAGCCGAGGGGCGTGAGGCGGTAGTGCAGCCGGACAGCGGTCACGTTCCACAGTTTCAGCACATGATCGGTCCGCAGCACCCCCTCGTCGTCGACGTAGACATGGAAGACCTCGTGGATCGGCGCTCTGGCCGCGTACCAGGCACCTTTGTCCAACACGACCGTGTAGGCGCCGTCCTGCCCGAACCTACCCGACGGGGACGTCAGAACGAGCGAACCTCCTTCGCCCACTGTCGGTTTCAGGAAAACCTGGACGTTGCCGTCCTCCAACGGGAAAGTCACATGGACGCTCGGACCCGACGCCGAGGGAAGCGTCGAAGCGCGGTAGTAACCGCTGTACATGTAGTCGCCGGTCTTCCGCAGAGTTCGCAACCAGGCAGAGCCGGCATGCCGGCCGTCGGCGTCGACGATCTCCGTGACCTCACTGTCCACACCGTGTGCCACCGCCAGAGGCTGCACCGGAAGAGCAAGCTGCTGCACGCGTTTGCCGTACAACGCTTCGATGGCCGCGCCGGGTAGCCCGAAACCCGTCGTCCACTGCGTCCACGCATCCATGCGCCACCGAGCAGTGTGCTCGTAGAATTCGCGAATGCGAGGGTCGATCGCGCTCGGGTCGAACTCCGGACCGGCCAGCGCATCGAAGCTGTGCAGCAAACCGTCCGACGAGGAACCGGGTACGACGCGCCCACCGATGCGCTCCGCCTCCTGCTGCAGCCACCTGTCCCGAACGACGCCCGGACCCGATACCGGCCCCCGCAACCACGACTGGTCGCCGTCGAGGTCGACACGTCTTCCGACCGTCTTCCACCCCAGTCTCGACGCCTTGTCCGCCAGCGACCACGCCCCCACGCTCACCATGCACCCAGCGTCTCACACCGGCTCCTCAGCAGCGAGCACTGCGACAACCCAACCGGAATCGAGTTCCGAGAACGGCCCGAGTGCATCGACCTACTTCGCAGGATCGGGTTCTCCATGAATCCGTACCCACGGCCCCAGAGCTTGTCGTAGGCGAGACCAGCTAGCACCCTCGGAGGAACACCACAGTGACTACACCCAAGACCGCGTCCGTGTGTCGGACTTCGATCATAAGATCTTGCATCGTGGGCACATCGAGTGCTGTCGCCGTCGTCGGCAGGTATCACCGCTGTTGCATCAGCTGACGAAACTCGCCTGGCGAATCCAGAGACAGCAGAGGCACTTCCGGGGTGAAACCGGCCGACGATGGATACCGAACCGATGCCTACACAGGGTCGGGGCAAATACTGGCGACAGCCAGCACTTGCGAACCAAGTCAGCCCGCAGTCGGGACGTTCTACCTTGCGCCCGCATCAGGCTAGGCCGTGATCGCCGGTTCGCGTGGACGCATGTCGGATAATCTCATCCGTCTATTCCTGCAGCCGCGGAGCGGTCCGAAATTCCACCCCCGAATGACGGCGATCGCCTCCGTACTCCCAGCGAATGGTCCGTTCGGGGCCATCTCGACGAGGCCTCACGCTGATTCCGCGATAGTCGTAACCGTCCTGTCTCACCTGTTCCCACTCGAAATCCACGGTCTCCCCGACGACCGCGTCGACACTGGAACCGGTGATATGAATGGACTCATTCTCGCGCGCAGGAGGCAGCGTGATGGCCCACAGCATGCTGACGTGAACCCAGCATCCGCCGGCAGTGTCCAGGGAGTCGAGAACGCCCCATCCTTCGTCGGCATACCACTTCCTGATAACGCCTGTACTGGTCATTGCCTCAGGTTAGCCAGGTTGCGGGAGCCATACCGGAGCAGACGACCCGACCACACCGATGTGGAGCAGAGAAAGAAAATAACGGGAGGCATCGCTCACGGTTGCGTTCGAACGTATGTTCGATTACTCTATGTGACATGGCACAGCCGGGGGGCTCCACGCAGGTTCGATCCGATGCAGACAGTGCGGCATCGCGGTCACTGACGCGCCTGTCGGATGGACGGCGGGCAGAGAACCGAGCGTCGGCAGTGGTGATCCACGAGTTGCAAGATCTCTACGAGATACGGCTGTGCGCAGAGATGGACGTGCATGCACTGGGTGCAGAGCACGGCAGTGAGGAACCGAACGTCGATCGCGCCCGACACACAGTCGAATACGAAGCAGCAGTGTCCATGTCGACAACTCGGACTGTTGCGCGCCAGATGATCGTTGTCGCCAACCATCTGTTCTGGCGTCTGCCGGCAATCGATGCCGCCTTCACGGCCGGGGACCTCGACTACGGCCGTGTCCGAACGGTAGTTCTGACCCTGCTCCGCGCCAGCGACGAGACTGTGTCGGCTCTGGAGGCAGATATTCTCGCCGCGGCACAGCGATGCGCTCCGAAAGCGCTGCGGGAGAACATCTGGCGCCGCTGGTTCCAATACGACCCGGACGAGGCCGCGGCTGCACAGAAAGCTGCGCTCGCCGACGAACGATGCGCCGAGATTCGCCGCAACGACTCCGGCATCGCCACCCTGGTGTCGAAGATGAGCGTGCTCGAGGGCGCTGAATGCGACGCCCTCCTCGACGAGTACGTAGCCACCGTCTGCCCGAAAGATCCACGAACCAAGAAAGAACTACGCGGACATGCCTTACTCGCGTTGATCCACCGAGAAGATGCGCTCCAATGCCGTTGCGGGAGCGAGGAATGCCCGTTTCGCGGAGTCGATGCCAAGAACCCCAACCGGCGACCGTACCTGCTGAACATTCACATCGACATCGAAACCATTCTCGGGCTGAACGAAGAGCCGGCCACACTGTCCGACGGCACAGTTCTCGACGCGGAAACCGTGCGACTCCTCGCCACCGACACCCGCTGGCAGGTCCTGCTCACCGAAACCCTGACCGCCGCACGTGACCGCCGTGGCCTCGACAACGACGAATCGGCCGACGATCTCGACGACGACGGTGCCGGCAACTCGGACGAGGGTTCGGACGGGGGTGACGACGACGATGGCGGCACCAAGGTTACTGACGCACCGAATCCCAGACCACCGGCGCAACATCCAGTACGGCGCGGTCGGCGTAAGGCTGCCCGTGCTCGGCGGGTTGTCGCCCGCGGCCGAACACGGCCTCCAGCGCCTCTGCCGACTACTACGCAGCGGGCCAAGGACAATCCGCGTGCATCGGCGATCGGGGAAGAAGCGGCGCTGTCCGCGGCGATTGCTGCGTTCATGGACGCTGTGGCACTCGACCCGTCGCTCGCCGAGGGCTTGCACCCCGACGGACACGGTGGATTCTGCACGCCTCCGCCCGGAGCCCTCACCTACCGGCCGAGCGCTGCTCTGGTCGCGCTGGTTCGCGCGAGCTATCACACCTGTACGTTCCCGAACTGTGGGGTACCGGCTGCCCGTTGCGACATCGACCACATCGTTCCGTTCGATCATCGAGATCCGATTTCCGGAGGCTGGACCGTTCTCGGAAACCTGCATCCACTGTGCCCGTACCACCATCAGGCCAAGACTCTGCGACTGTGGGCGTGCACCAAGCTCGACGGAGACGGAATCTATTGGCGCTCAGGGGCTGGGCTGCAGCACATAACCCCACCCGCGTTCGGAACAGTCGACATCCCCGGCGATTTCGTCCACGTCCGTCGATTCCGCATGCCGTCCCGACCGACGTCGAGGGGCGCATCCCGTCGATCCGACACCCGCAACAACATCGACCGCCACGACGACTTACCCGACCCGCCGGACGAACTGTACGAACCCACGTGGTGGGAAGCCAACATCACCGACGAGGACTGCCAACTCTGGAGGCTCCTGAATCCGCGCACCGACGGCGGCGCACCAAGTCTGGCGGACATCGCAAGACTCGACGATCCGCAGTGCCGAGCCGACGCGCTATACCTCCGCGAGAAGTTCCTCGAGCATCGCGCCGTGGTCGCCGAACGCGAGAAGTACCGGCCACCACCGTTCTGAGCAGGAGGTTTCAGGAGTGGAGCCTGCGTAATGACTCGTACTAGGGTTCGAGCCCGAGTCCTTCCGCTTCCAAGGCGGCCTTCACGATGCCGAGTGCTTTGGGGCCGACGCCGTGGAGCTGTGCGAGCGCCGATTCCGACTGCCCGGCCAACGCCTCGAGCGATGTGAAGCCGGCGGCGAAGAATGCGCCTGCTGCGGGGCGTCCGGTGCCTGCGGGGAAATGGTCGATCGGCTCACTCATGGCCACATCTTAAACTCGCCGGTAACCTGGTCGGGTGCCTGACAACAAGCAGCGACGCGTCATCCTCACCGGCGGAAACACCGGAATCGGTTACTTCACCGCGCTCCAGTTGGTGAAGCAAGGCGACCACGTGACCTTGGCCTGCCGCAACCTGGACAAGGCCAAGACAGCGGCGGACAAGATTGCCGCAGAAACCAACAGCACCGGCGGCGTCGTGGACACTGCCGAACTCGATCTGGCCGATCTGAGCTCGGTGCGTGATTTCGCGGCATCGGCTCCCGACCGCGTCGACGTCCTCATCAACAACGCAGGCGTCATGATGCCTGCGACGCGGCGCGAGACCGTCGACGGCTTCGAACTTCAATTCGGTACCAATCACCTCGGCCACTTCGCGTTGACCGGCCACTTGCTCCCCAAGCTTCGCGCGTCGGACAAGGCCACCGTCGTCACCGTCTCCTCGGTCGCCCACAAGCAAGCACCGAAACTCGATTTCGACGATCTGCAGGCCACGCGCGGGTACAACCCACAGCGGGGTTACGCCAATTCCAAGTTGTCGAATCTGTTGTTCGCACTGGAACTTCAGCGCCGTCTCGATGCCGCGAAGATCGACATCACGAGCAACGCCGCCCACCCCGGCATCTCGTCGACCGAGTTGTACTCGAGTCCCGACGGCCTGGGGAGTTCCAAGATTGCGTCCCTCGTCGCGGCCGTCGGGCTGCCGATCATCTCGCAGTCCGCGAAAGCCGGCGCACTTCCTACCCTCCACGCACTCGAGAAGGGTGGACCGGGGTCGTACACGGGCCCGAAGTGGTTGTTCGAGTCCCGTGGCGCTCCCGCTCCGGCAAAGCTCTCCGGCAAGGCAAAAGACCGCCAGCTCGCCGAAAAGCTCTGGGAAGCAAGTGAACGACTCACCGGAGTCGTGTACGACCTCGGCTGACGCACCGACATGCGGGTCAGCCGCCTACCGTGACCGAAGCGGGTAGCGGCATACCCCGGTCGCTCAGCACCGCGCGTAGCCGGTCCGGGTAGTCGGTGATGATCCCGTCGACTCCCATGTCCAGCAGGACGTTCATGGTCTCGGGGTCGTCGACTGTCCACGGAATGACCCGAATTCCAGCGGCATGGGCGTCGTCGATCATCTTCTGGGTCACGTACAGCTCGAAGTCCGGGTCACTTACCTTGCCGCTCTGCGGATTTCCCTGAACCGGTGAGAATCCGGATGCGCCGAACGAGCGGATCGCGGCAATCGGGTCACCGTCGAAATCGTCGATGTCCACGCCACCGAGCCATGGCGACCTCCCGGACTGACCGATCTGAAGAAACTCACCGTTCGTCAGCGCGACGGTCGGTAGTGCGGGTTCCACTTCCCGGACCCGCTGCAGCGCACCCCAGTCGAAGCTCTGGATCGTCGCTCTGTCGAGCATCCCAGCGGCACGGATGGTGCCGAGGACGGTGTCGACGAACTGCTCACGAGGTGCCGTCTCCGTCGGGCTTGCCGCTTCGACCTTGGTTTCGACATTCAGCTTGATCCCAGGGGCACTGGCGGCAAGTTCGAGAACGTCGGCCAACGTCGGCATCCGCGCACCCGGCACCGTTCGTTGCTCCGGATAGTCCGCCAGCCGCAACGTCCCACAGTCCAGGGTCCGAATCTGCGCCAGCGTCAACGTGTTCACGTACTTGCCGACGTAGGGGAACTCGGGATCCTGCTCGACGACAGGTGCCGTGTCCAGACATTTCTTCGACGAGACCTGCCGATCATGGGTGACGACGGCAATCCCGTCCTCGGTGATCTGCGTGTCCAGTTCCAGCGTGGTCACGCCGAGCTCCAGTGCAGTGGTGAACGATTCGAGGGTGCTCTCGGAGACGAGGCCGAGTCCACCCCGGTGCGCCTGTAGATCGAACTCGCCGTTCGACGGCTGAGGTCGAGGATCCGGCGACCGGTCCGCTTCGGCCGACGAACATGCAGTGAACGTGACCGCTGCGAGCACGGTCAAGACGAGCGCGGCACCTGGTAGTCGTCGCATGCCGTTCGACGCTAGGGGTGAGAAGCGTCGACTCCGTGAACTAGAGCTTCCCCGCACCCTTCAGATAAGTGACAACAGGCGCTCGGAACATTTCCGTGCGTGCGGCGCGGGCCCCGAGGGCAGAGGTCACCAACCCCTCGCACAACGCGATGTAGCCGGCTCCGACCTCGGCGTCGCCGAACAGTTCGACGGCACCAGGCCCCGAGAACAGGCTGCCCGCCAGCGCGGCGCGGTCGGCGTCGGACACCGTCGGGTCGAGCATCAGCACGTGCCGGGCGCGTAGTTGGGCGGCTCTCTCCGTGACGAGGTGGTCCAGGTACCGCACCGTCACTTCGACCGGATCACCCTCGATGGTCGACAGGTGGGTGAACTCGGCACGCGAAGTCTCGGTGATCCGGGCGATCACGGCGGCGAACAGATCGGCTTTCGATCGGAAGTAGTACGACGTGGAGCCGGCCGGCAGCGTCAGGGCGTCGTCGAGCTTGCGGTGGGTCAGTGCCCGGAGTCCGGAATCGGCGATGACGTCGATCGCCGCGTCCGCGATCGCAGCTCTTCTGTCCATGACGTGGATCATACGCCAATTTCCTCTACATATGTAGAGTGGGCGCCCATGAGGCCACCAGTACCCCGGAATGCGTTCGCCGCCGATTTCGACCTGGACCCGTCGCAGCACTCCGTCGTCGACCTTCTCACCGAGGCCGACACGCTCGGCCTGTACCTGTGGGGACCCGTCGGGCGAGGCAAGACCTGGTTGATGGACAGATACTTCGGCGCCGCACCGGAGCCCAAGAAACGCCTGCACTTCCACACCTTTTTCCGTGACCTGCACGCGTCGTACTTCGTTCATCGGTTCCAGCTCGAACCGACGCTCGACGCGTTGATCGGCCCCACCCGATTGCTCTGCTTCGACGAATTCCACGTGCACGACATCGGCGACGCACGGCTCATCGCCCGGATGCTCGACGCCCTGTGGGCACGAGGTGTCGCCGTGGTCGCGACGTCCAATTACCCACCCGACGGCTTGCTGCCCAATCCGCTGTTTCACGACGCATTCCTCCCGACCATCGAGGTTCTGAAAGCGAACCTCCGAGTGGTGTGCGTCGACGGACCCGTGGATTACCGCACCCTGGGCGACGCGAACACCGAGAACTCGGGATTCTCCGCGGGAACCTGGTCCACCACCGGAACTGCCGCAGGCGAGTCCTTCGCGGACCTGTGCGAGGCCCCGAGGTCGACGGGCGATTACCTGGCCATCGTCGATCGGCTCGACGCGGGCGCAGAACTGACGATCAGGGAAATACCAGCACTTGCCCAGGCGTCGGACGACGCAGTGCGCAGATTCTCGAATCTCGTGGACATCCTGTACGACGCGGACATCAGGACTCGATTTCACGCACGGGTGCCGTTGGAGGAGTTCGCCGACGGTCACCGGGAAGGCCTCGGCTCGGTCTCGTCGGGAGGAGTCGATCTGAAGAGGACGCTGAGCAGGCTCCATCAGCTTCGGCATTCGCGGGCGTCGACACGTCTCGGAGCCGAGAAGTAAGGGAGACGCCCACAGCTGACGGCGGTCGGGGGCGACAGCAGCCGCGGGCGTCTCATCCATCATTCGCCGCAGGTGAAAGGCTGGATGGGTCCGGATGGAAAGTTTTTCGGAAATTTCTCGGCACCGGCATGGAATACCACCCGGCAAACTCCCGTTAGAGTAGAAGTCAATGCAAACGCATGAAAATGCGTTCGAGGGATTCGGCCAGGGAGCACACCATGCAGTTCGGAATCTTCACCGTCGGCGACGTGACAGTCGACCCCACCACAGGTCGCGCACCCACCGAAAACGAGCGGATCAAGGCAATGGTCACCATCGCCAGGCATGCCGAAGAAGTCGGTCTCGACGTGTTCGCAACCGGTGAGCACCACAACCGGCCGTTCGTGCCGTCGTCACCGACGACGATGCTCGGGTACGTCGCCGCCCAGACCGACAAGCTGATCCTGTCCACGTCGACGACACTCATCACGACCAACGACCCGGTGAAGATCGCCGAGGACTACGCGATGCTCCAGCATCTGTCCGACGGCCGCGTCGACCTCATCATGGGCCGCGGCAACACCGCGCCGGTCTACCCGTGGTTCGGCAAGGACATCCGTCAGGGCATTCCCCTCGCGCTCGAGAACTACCAACTCCTGCGACGCCTGTGGACCGAGGACGTCGTGACGTGGAAGGGCAACTTCCGGACTCCGCTCGACAGCTTCACCTCCACGCCTCGCCCGCTGGACGACATCCCGCCGTTCGTATGGCACGGCTCGATCCGCAGCCCCGAGATCGCAGAGATCGCCGCGTACCACGGTGACGGATTCTTCGCGAACAACATCTTCTGGCCCAAAGAGCACTACATTCAGCTCATCGACCTCTATCGCCAACGCTACGAGCACTACGGGCACGGCCGCGCGGACCAGGCCATCGTCGGCCTCGGCGGTCAGGTGTTCATGCGCAAGAACAGCCAGGACGCAGTGAACGAGTTCCGGCCGTACTTCGACAACGCACCCGTCTACGGACACGGCCCGACGATGGAAGAATTCACCGAGCAGACACCGTTGACCGTCGGCTCACCACAGCAGGTCATCGAGAAGACACTCGCGTTCGCGGACTTCTTCGGCGACTACCAGCGCCAACTGTTCCTGATGGATCACGCCGGTCTCCCGCTGAAGACGGTCCTCGAGCAGCTCGATCTGCTGGGCGAGGAAGTGGTACCGACGCTGCGCGCGGAGTTCGCCGCACGACGCCCGGCCGGGGTTCCCGAGAACCCGCCGACGCACGCGAGCATGCTCGCCGAGAAGGAGACGGCTGTTGCCGTCTAGCACCGAACTGTCGGTTGTCGCCTGGGAGGCGTTGTTTCGCTCCCAGGTGGCGCTGATGCGCAAGTTCACCGCCGACGACATTTGGGGCCCGATCAGTCTGCGCGAGTACGACGTGCTGTTCACACTCGGCAATTGCCCGACGCGAACGTTGCGTCTGCACGACCTCAACGCCGAGATCCTGCTGACCCAGCCCTCGCTCAGTCGACTCTGCGAACGGCTGGAGAAGCTCGGACTGGTCACCCGCACGCCGGACCCGAACGACAAACGCGGAACCGTCGTCGGCCTCACCGACGACGGCCTCGCTGTGCAACGGGAGATCGGACGGAAGCACGCGTCGCGCATCAGGAGATACGTCGGCGACGCGTTGACCGACGAGGAACTGCGAACACTGACGGCACTGTGCACCAAACTGAGGCTCGCGCAGAAGGACATCTCATGACAGGCGGTTTCCCATGAACCTCGAAATCATCACCCCACGCGACGTTCCACTCGGCGGCCCTCGCGCCATGAACGTCCGGCGGACGCTACCGACGAAACAGCGAACCCTGATCGGCGCGTGGTGTTTTGCCGATCACTACGGTCCCGACGACGTATCCGCGTCCGGAGGCATGGACGTCCCGCCGCACCCCCACACCGGGCTGCAGACCGTGAGCTGGCTGTTCACCGGTGAGATCGAACACCGCGACAGCATCGGCTCGCACGCACTTGTCCACCCCGGCGAGCTCAACCTCATGACCGCGGGCCGCGGAATCTCCCACTCGGAAGTCTCGACCGACAACACCCGAATCCTGCACGGCATGCAGCTGTGGGTCGCCCTGCCCGGGTCCGCTCGATTCACTGCGCCGGCCTTTCAGCACTACGTCCCCGACGCCGTGACGACGGGCGGCGCAGAGCTGCGGGTGTTCCTGGGATCTCTCGCGGGCCGGACATCCCCCGTCTCGACTTTCACACCACTCCTCGGCGCCGAGATCGTCCTTCCCGCAGGGAGTGCCGTTCAACTCGACGTCGACGAGGCCTTCGAGCACGGCATCATCGTCGACCAGGGCTCGGTGAACGTCGAGACCCTTCCCCCAGCTGACGACGCCGATCCCGAGGACGCGGAATCCGGCACCCTTGCCCGAGCCGAATTGGGATACCTCCAGCCCGGCAATCGCGCCATCACCCTGCGAAACTCGGGCACCGACGAAGCACGAATGCTGCTGCTCGGCGGGCCACCGTTCGGTGAAGAAGTAGTGATGTGGTGGAACTTCATGGGCCGCACCCACGACGACATCGTGGCCTATCGCGAGGCCTGGGAAGGAGCGGAGCATGCGGAGCGTGACGGGCAGTTCGGCACGGTCGATGGGTACCGGATACCGGGGTTCAGACTTCCTGCGCCCGAACTACCGAACGCTCGCATCGCCCCGAGACACTGAGGTGCGGGCGCTGCGAGGGTTCGGCTCGAGCCTCAGAAAAGAGTAGCGACCTCGTCGAGGGATTCGCTGCGGGAAGGTGCGGCAGCGGCAGGCGTGCCGGCAGCGGTAGCAACAGGTTTGCTGGGGCCCGCTTTGCCCGAGGCGACGGCGCGAGCAGCTTCACCGGCGAGCGCGTCGGCTGCCTCGTTGAAGTGGTTGCCGACATGTCCACGGACCCAGCGGAATCGGACAGGTCCGCTGCGGTCCACGATTGCTCGATCGATGCTCTGCACCAATTCCAGGTTGCGCACCGGCGATCCGCCCGCGGTTTTCCAGCCCTTACGCTTCCACCCCGGCAGCCATTCCGAAGCACACTTGATGGCGTACTGCGAATCCGACTCGATGAGCATCGGCTCGTCACCGGGGTGCGCGAGGATTGCCTCCAAAAGCGCTCGAAGCTCGGCGATCTGGTTGGTTCCCGACGCTTCTCCACCGGAGTTGGACGGCCCCGTGTGGTTGACCCAGGCCCAACCGATGGCGCCACCCGGATTCCGCAGACACGAACCGTCAGTACTCACGATGATCACGGGAAGGACCCTACTTCGCCCCACCGACAAACAACAGGCGCCGCGCAGGAGTGGAGCCTGCGGAACGACCTGATGAGGCAGGAGTGGAGCCTGCGGAACGACCTGATGAGGCAGGAGTGGAGCCTGCGGACCTCTGAATTCGGGGGCCGAGGACCGCTCGAGGCTGTGTGGGTGTCCGAATGGGTAGTGTGGGAAAGCATCCGAGAACGCACCCGACAGGGTCGATCACACATTCGCACTCACCGAGGACTCGAATCGTGACAACTGCAGCGCCAGGAGAATCCATCCCGTCGTCGTTCGAAGCATTGGTGGCGAGGGAGGCCGACGGCATCACGCTCACGCGAGAACGCGTCGACGCGTCGTTTCTGCCGGAGGTGTCGGGTCCGTCGGTGACGATTGCCGTGGAGTATTCGTCGGTCAACTTCAAGGATGCTCTCGCGATCACGCCGAAGGGTGGAGTCGTCCGCGAGTACCCCATCGTCCCTGGCATCGACGTCGCGGGAACCGTTGCGGAGTCCACATCGCCGGAGTTCGAGGTGGGTCAGCGCGTCGTTGCGCACGGGTACGACATCGGTACTGCGCAGCACGGTGGTTACGCCGAGTTCGCGCGCGTTCCCGCCGAGTGGGTGGTGCCGTTGACCACCCTGTCCACCCGTGAGGCCGCGGCCATCGGCACCGCGGGTTTCACCGCGGCACTGAGCGTACGTGCGCTGCAAGCGGCAGGCGTGACTCCGTCCGACGGGCCGGTGCTGGTGACGGGTGCCAGCGGCGGAGTGGGGACGGTCAGCGTCGACCTCCTCTCGGCCGCAGGCTACGAAGTGGTCGCATCGTCCGGCAAGCAAGGCGCCACGCAACTGCTGACAGAGTTGGGTGCATCGCGGGTCGTCGGCCGGCTGCCGGAGGATCCCGATGCCAAGCCGCGTCCGCTCGGCAAGGCGGAGTGGGGCGGCGTCGTCGACTGCGTAGGCGGCAAGACGCTGGCACATGCGTTGAGCACGGTCCGGTACGGCGGCGCTGTCGCCGCGAGCGGTCTGACCGGAGGCGCGCAGCTGCCGACGACGGTGCTTCCGTTCATTCTGCGCGGCGTGTCTCTGCTCGGCATCGACTCCGTGTTACTCCCCATCGACAAGCGCCGGGCACTGTGGCAGAAACTCGAAACCGATCTGCGCCCGCAGCGTCTGTCGGCGCTCACCACCGAGGTGCCCGTGGCGGACGTCGCGAGTGCTCTCGACTCGATCTCCGGCGGTGGCGTCACCGGCCGAACGGTCGTCGCCGTCTCCGGAGGCTTCGCGTAGGCCGCGGCGCTCGGATCCAGTTCCGGCGTTTGTCGGTCGGAGGGGATAAAGTCGGCGGCACGATGTTCCCGAAGACCACGCCAGGCTCTCCATCCGCCGCCGGAGACAGTGATGTCTCGACGGTGTTCGAGTCGGCGTCCCCGCTGGACCCGATGGCGTGCCTTCGGGATCTACGCAGGGGCAAGGGAGACCCCACGTTCGAGCGGGACAGCGCAGGCAGTGTCTGGCGAGCGTCGCGTCTTCCGTCCGGTCCGGTCACATACAGGATCACCCCTATCTCGCGCACCGCCGTCCGGAGCCAGGCGTGGGGTCCCGGTGCCGAGGAGTTCACCGGATTTCTGCCCGCGCTGCTGGGCAGTGAGGACGACTCGTCGGGCTTCGCGCCGGAGCATCCGACCCTGAAGGAAGCTCACCGACAGCATCCGCACCTTCGCCTCGGCAGGACCGGGCTCGTCATGGAAGCCCTGGTGCCCGCGGTACTCGAGCAGCGTGTCCACGGGTTGTCCGCGTTCTCGTCGTGGCGCAGGCTCGTCACGAAATTCGGCGAGCGGGCACCTGGCCCGACTCCGAAGCCGATGTTCGTTCCGCCCCCTCCGGACGTCTGGCGCCGCATTCCCTCGTGGGAGTACCACCTCGCCAACGTCGATCCTGCTCGCTCCAAGACCATCGTGCGATGCGCACAGGTGGCGCACCGTATGGAAGAAGCCGCCTCGATGCCGTTCGCGGATGCGACACGTCGCCTGCGGGCTGTCCCCGGCGTCGGCATCTGGACGGCAGCGGAAGTCGCGCAACGTGCCTTCGGCGATCCCGACGCCTTGTCCGTGGGCGACTACCACTTGGCCGCTGCGGTCGGTTGGTCGCTTCTCGGTCACCCCCTCGACGACGCCGGAATGATCGAGTACATGAAACCGCTTGCACCGCATCGCTTTCGTGCCGTCAAGCTACTTCAAATCAGCGGCCGGGCAATCAAACCGAAATTCGGTCCACGCACACCCCTCGTCGACCACACCTGGCACTGACGCACGAGTACGAGTAGCACCCAATCCACCTGCGGCACAATGATTGTGAGCACGGTGATTTTTTCTCCTCCACGTCCCTGACCTGGCAGTTCGCGAGCGTTTTGCACACCGAATTTCAACTGCTAGTTTTCCGGGACACAAAAGCAGGAGGATGACGTCATGAGTCTCGGCCCACGTCTGCGGGCGGCGGCGGTTGCGATCGCCGCGGCCAGTGCGCTTCTCGCCGGGTGCAGTTCAGGAACCAGCACCAGCACCGACGGGGGCCTGACTCCCCGGTCGGGCGGGGAGATCACCGTGGGGATCATTCCTGCCTGCGGTTGGGACAAAGCACAGACGTCCGGGTGCAACTTCGCCAATGTCGAAATCGTGGACAATCTCACCGAGCAGATCCCCGACACCGGTGAGGTCGTACCCTGGCTCGCGGAATCGTGGAAGATCGGCGACGACGGGACGTCCTACACCTTCGCGCTGAAGGACGGAGTCACGTTCAGCAACGGCGAAGTTCTCGACGCCGAAGCCGTGAAGCTGAACTTCGACAACGTGGTGGAACTCGGCAAGCAGGGGCGCGCATTTCAGTCCTCCGCATACCTTCAGGGTTATCGGGAGTCGGTCGTCGTGGATCCGCTGACGCTCCGAGTCGAGTTCGACGCCCCGAAAGCCGGCTTTCTGCAGGCGTTGTCGGAGAAACCGCTCGGCATCATCGCACCGGAGACCATCACCACCAGGACACCCGAGGAGCGACTGGCGCAGGGCGTCATCGGAAGCGGTCCGTTCGTCATCGAGGAAGTTGTTGCAGACCAGAAGTTCGTCGTGAAGCGCCGCGACGACTACCGATGGTCCTCGCCGAAGAACGCACACGAGGGACCCGCTTACCTGGACCGCGTGACGTTCCAGATACTCCCGGAAGACCTCGTCCGAACCGGAGCGTTGCTCAGCGGTCAGATCCAGGTCTCGACGACCGTACCGAGCAACGACGTCGACTCCATTCGGGCACAGGGCTTCGACATCGTCTCCCGCTCCTCGGCGGGCGTCGTCTACACCTATTACCCGAACGTGACGGACCCGATCCTCGCCGACGAATCCGTCCGAAAAGCGTTGCAGCTGGGCATCGATCGCCATGAAATTCACGACACGGTGTTCAACGAGTTCCAGACGGTTCCCACGAGCGTGCTGTCCTCGACGCACCCCGACTACACGGATCTGTCCGAGGCCCTAAAAGCCGACCAGGACGAGGCGCGTCGAATCCTCGACGACGCGGGGTGGACCGAAGGCCCCGACGGCATTCGCGAGAAGGACGGCCGGAAGCTGAGCGTCGCAATTCAATTCAGCGCGAACGGCGACAAGCCGATCCACGAGCTCACACAGCAGCAGCTGAGAGAGATCGGCATCGACTTCCAGCTCGAGCAGCTCACCGCCGCCGAGGTGACCGCCAACCGTTCGTCGGGTCGATGGCAGCTCCAGTACGGCAACCTGACTCGGCCCGATGCCGACGTGCTGGTGTCCGCGTTCGACCCGACGTACAGCAACTACTTCAAGTCCTCCTACGACCCCGAGCTCGAACACCTCCTCGGCGAGCAGGCGTCCGAGCTCGACGATGTCACCCGCCGTGAGCTCGCCAACCGCATTCAGGACACGATCGTCGACCGCGGTTACGCATTCCCGATCACCGAAGGGAGCCAGACCCAAGCCGCCCCGTCGACCGTGCACGGGCTGAGCTTCCAGGCACCGTGGTGGCCGTCGTTCGTGGATACGTGGATCGAGGAATGACACTCGCGGGAACAATCCGGCGACCTCCCCGCGTTGCCACACAGGAATAGTTCGCCTAGATAAGGAGTCATCTTGGTTGCCATCGGAAACTCGAACCTCGACATCTTCCCCCTCGCTCTCGGCGGAAACACGTTCGGTTGGACGAGCGACGAGAAAGCGTCGTTCGAGATCCTCGATGCGTTCACGGCAGGTGAAGGCAACTTCATCGACACCGCCGATTCCTATTCCGCCTTCGCCGACGGTAATTCGGGCGGCGAATCCGAGACCATCATCGGTAAGTGGACTGCCGCGCGCGGCAACCGCGACGACGTCGTGATCGCCACCAAGGTGAGCCAGCACCCCGAGTTCAAGGGCCTCGCCCCGAAGAACATCGCCGCTGCAGCCGAGGCCTCGCTGAAGCGACTCCAGAGCGACCACATCGACGTCTATTACGCCCACTACGACGACGAGTCCACCCCGCTCGTCGAGTCCCTCGCCGCGTTCGACCAACTCGTCAAAGACGGGAAGGTGCGGTACGTCGCCATCTCTAACTACTCCGCCGACCGCATCCGCGAGTGGGTGTCGCTCGCCGACGAGCATGGTTTCGCCAAGCCGATCGCGCTGCAGCCGCACTACAACCTCGTCACGCGCCGCGAGTACGAGAGCGAACTCGCACCACTCGCCACCGACAACAACCTGGGCGTCTTCCCGTACTTCTCGCTCGCAGCGGGCTTCCTGACAGGCAAGTACCGCACTCGCGAAGACCTGGAAGGACAGGCACGCGAGCGGCTCGCCACGGGATACTTCACCGACAAAGGCCTCGACGTCGTGACCGCACTCGACGAGATCGCCGATGCTCACGACGCGGAGATCTCCACCGTCGCACTCGCCTGGCTTCTCGCACAGCCGACGGTCACCGCACCGATCGCCAGCGCCAGCAAGATCTCTCAACTACCCGCACTGCTCGACGCACCACGTCTGTCGCTCGCCTCCGACGAAATCGCACGACTCACCGAGGTGTCCGGACGAATCTGAGCAGGGCTCCGCTCCCGGCCTTCTCGGATACGTAACCTCTGCCACACCGGGAACTTTTCCGCAGAGTCGGGAACAACGCGCCGGCGTCGGTTGCTGACGGTTGGGTGACGCAAGCAACCGATGCCGTGTCGGCATCCACAGAACCGACCTCCGCCGAGCGCCTGCGAATCATTCTGGTGCTCGGCGCATTGATCGCGCTCGGTCCATTGACGATCGACATGTACCTTCCCGCTCTGCCGTCCATCGTCGACGATCTGAACTCGTCGGCAGCCGCCGTGCAGTTCACGCTCACCGGAACGTTGATCGGGCTCGCGCTCGGCCAGCTCGTCATCGGACCTCTCTCCGACATCGTGGGGCGACGCCTTCCGCTGATCGTCGGCACCGCGGTGCACATCGGCGCATCCCTTCTCTGTGTCATCGCTCCCAACGTCCCGGTCCTCGGACTGTTCCGTGGCCTGCAAGGACTCGGTGCGGCAGCGGCGGCGGTCGTCGCCATGGCAGTCGTTCGTGACCTCTTCACCGGTCGGGCGGCGGCAACCGTCCTGTCTCGTCTGATGCTGGTCATGGGCGTCGCACCCGTACTTGCACCGTCGATCGGCGGCGGCATCCTCATCGTCGGAACGTGGCGGTGGGTGTTCGGTGTCCTCGCCGTACTCGGCGTCGCCTTGCTTACTCTTGCCGTCTTCGCTCTGCGCGAGAGCCTGCCGCCCGAGCGTCGTCGCAGCCGAGGCGTCATGCCCGTCGTGCGCACGTACGGCGGCCTCCTGCGCGACGGCCAGTTCGTCGTACTCGTCCTCGTCGCCGCCCTCGCGATGTCGGCAATGTTCGCGTACATCGCCGGATCGTCCTTCGTGCTGCAGGACGAGTTCGGTCTCAGCGAGCAGCAGTTCGCGATCGTGTTCGCGCTCGGAGCGATCGCGCTGATCGGCGCCTCGCAGTTGAATGTCGTGCTGCTCGGACGCTTCACTCCCGTACGCATCGTGATCAGCGCACTGTCGGCAGCTGTGGTGTCGGCTCTCGTCATGACGATCCTGGCGGTTGCAGGGATCGGCGGGATCTTCGGCTTCCTCGTCCCACTGTGGTTCGTGCTCGGTGCCGTCGGCTTCGTGATGCCCAACGCGCCTGCCCTCGCGCTGTCGCGACACGGCGAAGCAGCCGGAACGGCAGCCGCACTCCTCGGCGCCGCACAGTTCGGTTCCGGTGCGATCATCGCTCCCGTCGTGGGTGCGCTCGGCAACGACAACGTGGCAGTATCGCTGACGATGGTTGCCGTGTCGGCCATCGCCCTGCTGGCCCTGATCGGCGTGACGGTCACCTCCGCACGACAGTCCGGACGCCGGTCCGAGCCGGAAGCCCAGGCAAGTCGGACGGTCCACGCGAGCGAGGACCGAAAGTCTCCTGAGGGGGCAGCCCAGACGGCACGAGCGAAGTCCGTGGAAACGTCTACCAGCGAGGTGTGAGAGTCGAGTGCCGGACCGTGAACGCGACGCCACCGGCAAACCGCTCAACGGGCGCCCCCGTGACGGCCTGGGAAGGCCGCTCGCGCGGGGCGCCGTCGGCGTCGAACGCATTCCCGACGATCTGAGGTTGCCTCCCGACGAGGCCATCACGAGAGCGCAGAAGCTGCTCGACGCGTCGATGCCGTTCCACGCTCACGAAATCCTCGAAGGCACGTGGAAGGACGCGCCCGAGCCGGAACGCAGACTCTGGCAGGGCCTCGCCCAGCTCGCCGTCGGACTGACTCACGTGCTCCGCGGTAACGTCGTCGGCGCGAAGTCCCTGCTGAGACAGGGGCACGACCGGATCCGCGACTACGAACTCGACCCACCGTACGGGCTCGACATCTCGGGGCTGCTCAGCTGGTCGGAAGGCATACAGGACCAGCTCGACGCCGGCGCTCTTCCGCCTGATCCCACCGTTCCTCGTCTACTCTCCTGAGCCCGCGTTTGGCGATGCCCGCCGCTTTGGCTACAGTGGCGCAAGGTTAGGTAAGGCTTGCGACAGTTAGACGAGAACTTCGAGGTGGTGTCGGCATGCTCGGGCAATCTGCAGTGGAGGCTCCGTACTGGGTCGCCGTCCTCACGCCCGAGGAACGCACCTTCGGCAGCAGGCGTACCGACGAACGAATCGACACCGTCTTCTCGTCCGTCGTCACCGAGACGCACACGCAATGGGCCGCGCCGGAGCACCCGACGTCCGCGACGCTCCTGGCCGTCCTCGCCGCCACCGTCGGCGCGTGGCAGAGCGACCGGTGCCGCTGCTCCTCGTCCGGAGTTCTCGTGGATCTTCCGTGCAGCACCGTGGGGCAGGACCATGCCCGGTACCCGGTTCGGCTGCCGGTGACCGGCGCGCCGAGCACGATTCTCACCGAAGTTCGACGCCGCATCGCCGCCGTCCCGGACGGCGGCGCAGGTTACGTCACCGCGAAGCGAGCCCCCGCCCTCGCCCGCAAGCACGGCGCGCAGATCGCGTTCTCGTTCGAGCCCGACGCCGCCGCGATCACCGCGCCCGGCGACGACGATCCCCTTCGCCACAACCTCTCGGTCACGTGCAGCGTGTCCGAACTCGACGGAGTGGTCATGGTCGACGCCGAGTTCCGCTGGAACAGCCGAGTTTTCACTCGCGCCGACGTCGACGACTTCGAGAGGTTCTGGGAGAAGACCGTCTCGGCGTTCGTTCGGTCCTGAACCTCAGAGCGACTTCAGGTACTGCACGTCGGCCGCGAGTCCCTCCGCTGGAGTTTCCAGGATCACCGGCGCACCCGATGCCTCCGCGACCGCGACCAGAACGTCGGTGTCGATGGTTCCGTCGGCAAGATTCGCATGGCGGTCACGAGCGGAATCGAACTCGTCGCGTGAATTGTTCAGGTGCACCAGGTCGATTCGTCCGGTGATGGCCTTGATCCGATCGACCACACCGACCAATTCCTCCCCACCCGCCCATGCATGGCACGTGTCGAGGCAGAAACCTGCACCGAATTCTCCGACGGCATCCCACAGACGAGAGATGTCGTCGAAATGCCTGGCCATCGCAAAATCCCCGCCCGCAGTGTTCTCGATGAAGATCGGCACCGCGAAACCACCGTCGTCGGCCTGGCGCTCGAAAAGCTTGCGCCAGTTCTCGAATCCTTTGGCGGTGTCCTCACCGTCGCGGACATGTCCGCCGTGGACGACCAATCCGATGGCGCCGATGTCGGCCGCAGCAGACGCCTGCTCGATCACCGCTTTACGCGACGGAATGCGGATCCGGTTGTTCAGACTGGCGACGTTGAGAACGTACGAACTGTGTACGACGACGTCGACGTCACTCGCCTTCAACTCCTCACCCTGCGGATGCGGTGTCAGCTTGTTCCACTTCTGCGGGTCGGTCAGAAACATCTGAACGAAATCGACCCCGAGGCTTGCCGCAGAACCGAGCGGGTCGGCACTGTCACGAACGTGTGCTCCGATGCGCATCTCTCCATACTAGGGGCGGATGGGTGGTCTCCCCGATATGGAAATGCAGAAAACACTGAAACACTGATGCCATGACTGACACAGGACCCTCAGGTCGTTCCGCAGGCTCCACTCCTGGCCACCCGGGTCGTTCCGCAGGCTCCACTCCTGCCGCCCGGGCGAGCGCCCTCACCAAGACCTACGGTTCCGGCGACACTCAGGTCCATGCGCTGCGGGACGTGACGGTGGAGTTCGCCCGCGGCGAGTTCACGGCGATCATGGGCCCGTCGGGGTCGGGCAAGTCGACGCTGATGCACTGCCTCGCAGGTCTCGACACGGCCACCTCGGGAACGGTCACGATCGGTGACACCGAGCTGACCAATCTCGACGACAAGCAGATGACCGGACTGCGCAGAGACAGAATCGGTTTCGTGTTCCAGTCGTTCAACCTCGTGCCCACGCTGACGGCGTTGGAGAACATCACGTTGCCGCTGGACATCGCGGGGCGCAAGGCCGACCCGCAGTGGCTCGACACCGTCGTCGACCGACTCGGCCTACGTGACCGTCTCGGCCACCGGCCGAGCGAACTGTCCGGTGGCCAGCAGCAACGCGTCGCGTGCGCACGTGCACTCGCCGGACGACCCGATATCGTCTTCGGCGACGAACCGACCGGCAACCTCGATTCCCGCTCGTCCGGTGAGGTGCTGAGCATCCTCCGCGCTGCCGCCGACGAGTTCGACCAGACCGTCGTGATCGTCACGCACGATCCCCGCGCCGCCAGTTACGCCGACCGGGTCGTGTTCCTCGCCGACGGTTCGGTCATCGATCACCTCGCGAACCCGACCGCCGAGAACGTGCTCGACCGCATGAAGCGTCTGGAAACGGCCTGACCATGCCTTCGACCAATCCCATGCGCAAGGTCTCACTGCGCAATCTCGCCGCCCACAAGGTCAGACTCGCACTGACCGTCCTGTCCGTCGTGCTCGGAACCGCCTTCGTTGCAGGGTCTTTCGTGTTCACCGACACACTGCAACGAACGTTCTCGTCGATCTTCTCCGACACTGCCCAGGGCGCCGACGTCCGTGTCAGTGCCGAGGACGCACGCTCGAGCGGCGTCCCTGTCTCCGCAGCCGACGTCATCTCGTCCCTACCCGACGTTCGTGCCGTCGCACCGTATGTCAGCGGTCAGATCGTCGTACTGGATTCCTCGGGCGCTGCCGTGCAGACCGGTGGCGCGCCGACTATCGGCGAGGCGTACCTACCGCCCGAGCGGCGACTGGGCGAGGACGCGGTGTTCATCGCAGGTTCAGCGCCCACGGCACCGGGCGACGTCGTCATCAACGAGGGCGGCGCCACGCGCTCCGGGCTCAGCGTGGGTGACACCACGCAGGTCCTCGTGCCGTCGAAAGGCACCGTGGACGTCACCGTGACCGGGATCTACGACACCGCCGTCGAATCCGGCGGGTACATCGGCATCCAGTTCACCGAGGGCCAGGCCGACGAACTGTTCTCCGACGGCGAGCACGTGCAGTACTACGACATCGCCGGAACAGGCGTGTCGCAGACGGAGCTTCGGGACGAGATCGCCGCCGCCCTACCCGACTCGAAGGTGCAGACCGCGGACGACGTCCGGGACGAAGCACAGGCCGAGATCGAACAAGCCCTGTCCTTCGTGAACTACTTCCTGCTCGCATTCGGCGCGATCGCATTGCTCGTGGGCACGTTCATCATCTACAACACCTTCTCGATGATCGTCGCCCAGCGCGTTCGCGAGCTCGCTCTGCTCCGCGCGATCGGCGCCAGCCGCGGCCAGGTCAGCCGCTCCGTGGTGCTGGAAGCTCTCGTCGTCGGTGTCATCGGCAGCGCGATCGGCTTCGCGGGCGGCATCGGTCTCGCCTACGGCCTGCGCGCACTGCTCAACGCGTTCGACCTCGGATTGCCCTCGGGGGCACTGGCACTCGAACCTCGAACCGTCGTCGTCGCTTTCGCCGTCGGCATCGTCGTCACCGTGCTCAGCGCATACGCACCCGCTCGTCGTGCCGCCAAGGTGCCACCCATCGCGGCGATGCGCGAGGAGTTCGCCTCCGCCGGTGACAGTCTGCGCGTGCGCACCTGGATCGGCGTCGTGATCGGCGCGATCGGCGCCGCTGCCGTCGTCATCGGAGCGCAATCCACCGGCGGCGCTGCCGCAGCGACCGTCGGCGCAGGTGCCGTGGCGGTGATCGTCGCCGTCGCGCTGGCGGCACCGTCACTGTCCCGGCCGGTCGTCGGTGCCCTCGGTTCGGTTCTGACGCGGCCGTTCGGCCCGATCGGACGCCTGGCCCGAACCAACTCGGTCCGCAATCCCCGGCGTACGGCCGCCACTGCCTTCGCTCTCATGCTCGGGCTGATGCTGGTGTCGGTCATCGGCGTCCTCGGCTCGACCGCCAAAGCGAGCGTCGACGCCCTGGTCGACAACGGAATCGAAGCCGACTACATCTTCAGCGGCCCACCGTCGATCGGAATCCCGACGGGAGCCGCCGCAGCCGCCCGGGAAGTGAACGGGGTCGACCGCGTCGCCGTACTTCACCCGGTGTCGGTGGACATCGACGACGAGCCCGCCTTCGGCGTCGCGCTCGAAGGGAGCCCGGAAGGATTGTTCGACAGCGTCGTCGTCGCCGGGTCGCCGGAGCTGCAAGGCGACAGCATCGCAGTGTCGTCCTCCGCGTCGCGCGACGAGGGGTGGGCGCTCGGCTCGATCGTGAACATGACGTCGGTCGACGGGCAGCAGGTTCCCGTCACGGTCACCTCCGTCTACGAGGACAACCCGCTGGTAGGGCAGTGGATGATCTCGAACGACGTCTACCAGAAGGTGACTCCGAGCATCGTCCGGTCGGACATCGTCGTGCTCGTCGGCGCCGCTGCGGGAACCGACCTGAACGTGCTCAGGACCGACCTGGAAGCCGCCACCAAGCCGTTCGTCGTCGTTCAGGTCCAGGATCGCGACGAATTCAAGGGGTCGCAGGGCCAGCAGATCGACACACTGCTCGCCGTCCTCTACGGGCTGCTCGCGCTCGCCGTCGTCATCTCCGTGCTGGGAATCGTCAACACTCTCGCTCTGTCGGTCGTCGAACGACGCCGTGAAATCGGAATGCTCCGGGCCGTCGGCATGCAGCGCCCCCAGGTCAGGCGCACGATCTATCTGGAGTCGCTGCTCATCGCGCTCTTCGGGGCCATCGTCGGTCTCGGCCTCGGCGTGGCCTTCGGATGGGGATTCGTCAGAACTCTGCGCGACGAAGGTCTCGGTCTCCTGACCGTTCCGTGGGGCCAGATAGTGGCCATGCTGTTCGGCTCGGCCGTCGTCGGAGTCCTCGCGGCACTCTGGCCGGCGGTGCGCGCCGCCCGCACCCGACCTCTGGAGGCAATCACGGAACCATGAGACGGGTCGTGGCGGCCTCGTCGGTCGATCGAACGAAAAGTTGCAGCCAAAAGGACCGCAGAGTTACCTTGTACGGAGTAAAACAGACTTTACGATTGTTTTCAGGGTGGTTTCCCGGTAGAGCGATCGCAAGGAACGCCGTACTCGAGGAGCAACCATGTCGGTGCACAAGCTGGAAGCGCCCACCCACGCGCCGCTTGCACCGCTGTGCAAACCCGGCACCAGGGACACCCTTCTCGACCGACTCTGCGAGGTCGCTCACGCGGTGCCCGACGCCGTCGCCGTCCACACCGAGGACGGGGCGGTCACGTTCGACCAACTCCTGCACCGCACCTATGCGTCGGCGAGGAAGATCGCGCAGCTCGCAGGGGACGATCCTCGCCCGATCGCCGTCGAGGCCGCCTCCACGTCGGAGTCGATCGCCACGATGCTCGCGGTGATGGCGTCGGGCCACGCTCTGGTTCCGTTGGATTCCAACCTGCCGGCCAACCGCGCGGATCGCATCGTGGAGTCGGCAGCGGCGCTCCGCCTCGAGCGGGCGGACCTGGCGACCACGCAGGATTCCGCGATGCCGCTGCCCTCTCTCACCGGCAGCCGGACGGCCTTGATCGCATACACCTCGGGCTCCACCGGTGCCGCCAAAGGCGTGCTGCTGAGCCACCGCATGTGCCTGACCAAGGCGTACGAGGTCAGCTCGGCACTCGGCCTGTCCTCCCGCGATCGCGTCGGCAACGCCCTGCCGGTCAGCTTCGGTGCGGGCCTGAACACGTTGTTCGCCGGCATCCTCAGCGGTGCGACGGTCTACTGCACGGACCCACGCACCGTCCTGCCCACCACCTTGACCGAGTGGATCGAACGGTCGTCGTTGACGACGTTGCATTGCTCACCTTCGCTGGTACGGAGCTTCCGAGGGGGAGCAGGGGAAAGCCCGTCCGACGCCATCGTCCCGCTCCCGGACAACGCCGTGCCGTCGCTGCGCGTCGTGACCACCTACGGCGAAGCCCTGCACTCGCGGGACGTCATCGGATTCCGTAGCGCACTCGGCAGCGGCGCCACCTTCGTCAACTGGTACGCAACCACGGAAGCAGGCGGCGTGGCGTACGGCGAGTACCGATCGGACCACCCCCTGCCGTCGGGCTTCCTCACCGCGACGACCCTCCCGAAGGGCAAGATCGTCGACGTCGTCGACCCGGTGGGCACGCTCGCACCGGCCGGAGTGGCCGGGGAGATCCGCGTCTCCGCGGAATGCCTGTCCGACGGCTACCTCGGTCTCCCGGACCTGACGGAATCCCGCTTCGCGAGCGACGGGCCGCTCATGCGCTACGCAACCGGCGATCTCGGCCGATTCGACGAGACCGGACAGCTGCACCTGCTCGGCCGAGCCGACGACGCCGTCAAGATCCGCGGATACCTCGTCGAACCCGCCGAGGTGGAAGCAGCAATCCGCGGACTCGACGGCGTCCGAGACGTGGCGATCGTTCCCCGCTCGACCGACGACGAACCTCACCTCGATGCGTTCTTCGTCAGCGACACACGGGACAGTGCCTACGTCCGGGCGCGCATTCAGGACCAGCTCCCCACGTGGATGGTTCCCCGGAACATCACGCGCACACACACGATCGAACGCAACGAACGCGGCAAAGTGGACCGGCAGCGGCTGCCGGAGCAGGGTGCAGACCTGGAGTCCGCCACGGTGACGGAAGCGCCGCGCGGCGCGACGGAGATGTGGATCGCCAACATCGTCCACGATGCCCTTCGGGACGAGGTCGACGGGATCGACGACATCGGGTCCACCACCGACTTCACCGCCATGGGCGCTACGTCGCTTGCTCTGACTCGTATCTCGGTGGGGGTCGCGCGCGCCTTCCACATCGTGCTGTCGGCGGAGGAACTGGTCGGGGCCATGAGCGTCCGCCGTCTGGCCTCGATCGTGGACACCAAGCTCGCGTCCATCGACAACAACTCGGCCCGTTCCAGAGCCGAGTCGATCGCGGTGCCACTGCGCACCGCGGGTGCGCTCACGCCTCTCTTCGTCGTCGCAGGTGGTGGGGTGCCCGCCGTCGGTCTGGCCGCGCTTGCTCGGCGGCTCGATCCGGACCGTCCCGTCTACGTGATCCAGGCCAAGGGAATGGACACCCGGGCACTTCCCGACCGCACCATCCGCGCCGCAGCCCGCACCTACGTACGAGAGATCACGCGAATCCAGCCGACGGGCCCGTACCTTCTCGCCGGGCACTCGCTCGGCGGATGGATCGCACTCGAGATGGCACACCAGCTTCGGGCCGGCGGCGGATCGGTGGCGCGGTTGACTCTCCTGGACCCCCGCCTGTACCGCCATCTGCTCGACCGCTTTCCTGGCGGAAGCTCCCTCGAAGCTGCACCGGCGGGCGTAGGTGCAGCCGCGTCGCCGAAGATCACCGTCGCAACCCGCGTCGGTATCGCAGCGCGGGTGGTCACCGCGGGCATCGCACGTTATTCGACGACCGAGAGGTGGCTGGCATTCGCGGCGATCGGCTCGCTCGCTCTGCGCTTCCATCGTCCGAAGCCATGGAACGGGCCGGTCAGCGTCATCGTCACGGCGGAGAACACCGACGATCGCCGGTCGTGGGCCGCGATAGCCACCGGTGACCTGTCCATCACACATGTCGACGGCCGCCACGTCGACATGGTCCGCGAACCGGTCGCCGAGGACGTCGCTCGAATCCTCGACCACGAACTACGCCGAGCAACCGAGGGAATCATCCACTAGTGCAGCACCTCGACCCGGAACGACGACACTCCTCTCGTCGTGCCGCCTCACGGTCACTGACGGCCTCCATCGCTGCTCACCGGGGCATCGACTGTCCCGAGGACGCCGATCCGCGTACGTTGGGCATCGAAGCCGCCGGCGGAACGACCCAAGTCGGCAGGAGTGGAGCCGGCGGAACGACCAGAGTCACTGCGCGAGGAGGATCGATGCCAGACCGAACGTCGCCCTACGAGCTCGAGTCGGTCGAGTTCCATCGGGACACCCTGCGGTACGTCGACGCCGGGGACGGTCCACCTGTGGTCCTAGTTCACGGCCTTCTCGGCTCGCACGAGTCCTGGGCAGGTCAGATCGAGCGGCTGTCGGAGAAGTACCGCGTCATCGCACCGGACCTGTTCGGCCACGGCGACTCGGACAAGCCACCCGGCGACTACTCACTCAGTGCGCACTCGGCGACCATCCGCGATCTACTGGACCACCTC
This sequence comes from Rhodococcus sp. 06-156-4, assembly GCF_002259345.1. Taxonomy (NCBI): domain Bacteria; kingdom Bacillati; phylum Actinomycetota; class Actinomycetes; order Mycobacteriales; family Nocardiaceae; genus Rhodococcus; species Rhodococcus sp. 06-156-4. The sequence continues at coordinate 109,664 of NZ_NPGB01000027.1, forward strand.
GACATTCGTTCGGCACCGATGGTGGGGCATTCGCTCGGCGGCGGAATCGTCATGCAGACCGTCTACCTGTTCCCCGAGCGCGTGGAGCGGATCGCCCTCGTCAGCAGTGGCGGCCTCGGACGCGAAGTCAGCTTGTTCCTGAAGGCTGCGACTCTGCCGGGCAGCGAACTGGTGCTGCCGGTGTTGGCGTCGGACTGGGTCCGTAGGAACACCGAGAACGTGGTGACTCAGCTCGGTAAATGGGGGCTGCCTGTGCGTCCCGGTAAGAGCACCACCGAGACGTGGCGCGCGTTCAAGACGGTGGCGGACCACGGCTCCCGCTCCGCTTTCCTGGCGTCGACCCGCGCCGTCGTCGGTCCACGCGGTCAAACCGTCAGCGCCAAGCAGCATTTCGAGAAGTTCGAATCGCTGCCCTCGCTCCTGGTCTGGGGCGGGAAGGATCGCATGATCCCAGCGTCGCACGCGGACAACATTCGACGCGAGGTTCCGAACTCGCGCGTCGAGATCTTCTCCGATGCAGGGCATTTCCCACAACTGGACGAGCCCGATCTGTTCTTCCGGGTGCTCGACCAGTTCCTCGGCACGGCAGCGGTGTCCGAGCTCGCACCGATTCCGCAGTCGACGCGGCCGGCCTCGTCGGACTGACCGTGGCAGTGATTCCGATGTTTCCCCTGGGAAGCGTTCTGCTCCCGGGTGAGCCGCTTCCTCTGCACATCTTCGAACCGCGCTACCAGGAGATGCTGCGAGACTGCCTCGCTACCGAGGACCCGAGCTTCGGGGTGGTGCTCATCGCCCGCGGCCACGAGGCCGGAGGCGGAGACGTTCGGCACGATGTCGCCACCAGGGCGCACATCGTCGCGCACCAGGACATCGGCGACGGCCGCTTTCTCGTGGAATGCGTAGGAGGGGAAAGAATCCGAGTCGACGCCTGGCTCGAGGACGACCCGTACCCTCGTGCCGACGTACGGCCGTGGCCCGATCATCCCGAGGATTCGGTCACCGAATCCGAGTTCGCCGAACTCCAGGAGCAGATCAGGGCGCTGTATCGACTGATCGGCACTCTCGCCGAAGCGGAAGGCTCGACGCCGCCGGACGATCCCGAATTCTCCGAGCTTCCCGCCGCGTCGGGGGAACGCCTGTTCCGCCTCGCCGCACAGGTTCCCATGGGCCAATCCGACCGCCAGGACGTCCTCGAGGCACTCGGCGCGTCGGATCGACTGCAGGCCCTGACCGACGCCATCGACAACGTCAGCGACATAGTCCGGTTTCGACTGCAGTAGCGCATTCAGCGCACAAAGGAAGAACCCCCGGGAAGCAATGCTTTCCGGGGGTTCTTCTTTCAGTAGCGGGGACAGGATTTGAACCTGCGACCTCTGGGTTATGAGCCCAGCGAGCTACCGAGCTGCTCCACCCCGCGTCGGGTGCTTCACTACCGTACCTCTCCACGGGCCCGAACACCCAATCGCCTGGTCAGACGCATTACGCCCACAGCGATCTCTGCTCGGAGCAGAGAATCCTTCCTTCCCGCCGACCCACCGCGCAGCCTGATGGGGACCGACGACACTCGCGAGTGAGGAATGCACATGTACACCACCATGAACGAACGCGACACCGCCGCGGTGTCACCGTTCGACGACCAACTGGCGTCCCGACTGCTCGATCAACGCATCGTCGTACTGGGGGCCGCCGTCGACGACGGCATCGCCGGCCGGATCTGCGCGCAGCTGCTCCTCCTGTCCGCCAACGACTCTCGCCGCGATATCAGCCTCTACATCAACTCACCTGGAGGTTCGGTGAGCGCGGGCCTCGCGATCATGGACACCATGCGGCTCATACCCAACGACGTATCCACCCTCGCAATGGGTTTCGCCGCCAGCATGGGCCAGTTCCTGCTCACCGCGGGCACCAAGGGAAAACGCTACAGCCTCCCGCACGCCCGCGTGATGATGCACCAGCCGTCCGCAGGCATCCGCGGCACCGCCGTCGACATCGAGATCCAGGCGCAGAACCTCGAATACACGAAAGCATTGATGCACAGCCTCAATGCCGAACACTCCGGCCACGACGTGTCCACGGTGACGGCGGACAGCGAACGCGACCGTTGGTTCACGGCCGAGCAGGCTCGGGACTACGGCCTTATCGACCACATCGTCACCACCCTCGACGACATACGACCATCGGCACCGCACCACAAGGTAGGACTGGGAGTCGAGCAATCATGAGCCAGTACACGATCCCCACCGTCGTCGAACGGACTCACAGCGGCGAGCGCGCCTACGACATCTACAGCCGACTCCTGTCCGAACGCGTCATCTTCCTCGGAACCGAGATCGACGACGGCGTCGCGAACGTCGTCATCGCGCAGCTCTTCCACCTCGAATCGGACAACCCCGATGCCGACATCAGCTTGTACATCAATTCACCCGGCGGATCGTTCACCGCGATGACCGCCATCTACGACACGATGGAATACATCAAACCCGACGTGTCCACCTTCTGCGTCGGGCAGGCAGCGTCGGCCGCGGGAGTGCTGATGGCGTCGGGAGCACCAGGTAAGCGAATCATGCTGAACCACGCCAGGATTCTGCTTCACCAGCCGTCAGGTGGAGGTGAGGGAACCATCTCCGATCTCACGCTGCAACGCGACGAGATAGTGCGCGTGCGCTCGGAGATGGAGAAGATCCTCGCCCATCACACCGGTCAGAAACCCGAGACACTACGGCTGGACACCGACCGTGATCGGATCTACACCGCCACCGAGGCAGTCGATTACGGGTTGGCAGACCTGATCGCGACCAATCGGAACTGACTGCGCTGCAGACCACTCCGCCCCGGTCAGGCGGCCAGCATGGTGACGGGAGCGGGACCGCGCGAGACTCGTTGGGCGGAGTTCGTTCCAGCGAGTTCTCGCCCGGTCAACATCAGCAGGCGAGACGGGGCGATCTCCAGCGCGCCGCACAGAGCCGAGAGCACCTCGGACGACGCTTCCTTTCGTCCCCGCTCGACCTCGGAGAGGTAGGGCATCGACACCCGCGCCTCGGACGAGACCTCCTGCAAGGTGCGGCCCTGTTCCGTGCGGATTCGACGCAGAACCCGGCCCATACCCTCACGGACCAGCGGTTCGGGGCCGGGCGGCGTACGACCTGCGGCGGGGCGCAGCGGGAGAACCTTCGCGATAGCTCGTTCGTCTGCCATGCAGCCAGGCTAGGAGCTGTGTGGACCCTTCGCTCGATCTTCCGAACCTATTCTGCTGTCGGCAGAAATCGGTCCCGTCCGTCCTGGTCGTCGCCATACTGTCGCCGCGGTCATGAGCTCCCACGCCACGAAGGTGTAGATCGAGCCACGCTCCACCGCGCCGACCGGCCCGACACCCGTGAGGAGCAACGCCGACGCCGCGAACCCCACCGTCCCCAGCCCGACGGAAGCGCGCGAGTACCAGCGCGGGAATCTCGTCGCATCGGAACCGACAGTCCGTGCCGAACCGACAGTGAGGGCGATGACGTTTCCTGCGCCGATGGCCAGAACCGCCCCCAGGGTGTGCAGGTTGCCCTCGCCCGTGTGCACCACGGCAACCAGCACACTCCCGACCGCGTAGGCGAGGACACTGCCACGCATCAGCTGCGCCCGTCCCCTTCTCAGCAGGGGAGCCGCGACGAGTCCCGCCGCGAGCACCGACGCCGCGGACACGCAGAACGAGGCGTTCATCAGTCCGTGCCACTCGGACACCTCCGGCACCCCGAGCTCGCTGACGGTGTCGTGCAGTGGGCTGTAGCCGTCGAACCGGAGAGCTGTAGCCGCCTCCGCGAGCAGATATTGCACACCGGCCACTCCGAACAGAGCGCCGGCAATGCGGCATCGTCGACCTACCGATGCGCCGCGTGCCCAGGCAGTACGCAGTGTCCCGATGACTGTCTCCCTGTACGAACGATCCGGAACCAAGGGGTCCGGGTGAACAGCCTGTACCGGTAGGTACAGTCGGGGTCGTTCCCACGCAGCGCGGCGCGGGAGCACCCCCTCGAGGAGCAACTGTGCCACGAACAGCAGCGTCACGAAGAGCAGCGTCACGAACAGCAGCGTCACGAACCACCGCCGACAGGCGGGACGTGGTGCCCGTCCTGGCAGGTGTCTTCGGAGACCTGGGCTGGAACGGGTCCTCGCTGTCGGTGATCAGCAAGCGAACCGGGCTCGGCAAGGGCAGCCTGTACCACTTCTTCCCCCGCGGAAAGACCGAGATGGCGGAGGCAGTTCTCGACGAGGTCGAGCGGTGGTTCCAGAGCAACGTGTTCGCACCGCTGCGTGCCGCGACGGACGCCCGCGCGCGCTCCCACGACATGTTCGCGCAGACCTCGAAGTACTTCCAGTCCGGCCGTCGGGTCTGCTTGTTCGCGGCGTTCTCGCTCGGTGAGGAGCGGGCACTCTTCGGCTCCCGCGTCGCCAAGTACTTCAGCGATTGGATCGACGCGCTGACGCCGGTGCTGCGGCAACTCGGACACGGCGACGACGCCCGAGGTTTGGCGGAGGAGATCGTCGCCGGGATACAGGGAGCGTTGGTGCTCTCCCGCACGTCCGGCGACACCCGTAGCTTCGAGCGTCTCATGTCTCGCCTGGAGACCGCCGCGCTCGGCACGGGCTCGATGGAGCTGGCGCGATGACCACCGGACCCATCACCACCAGACCTGCTCCGCCGCTGCGCACATTCGGAGTTCGCGAATTTCTGCGCCTGCTCGTCATCGGCGCGGTCCTGGTGTTCTATCAGGTGCTGGCTGTCGGAAAGTGGGCGCTCGCACCGCGTCGCGGTTGGCCGCTTCACGCCTCGGAGGGCGTCGTCGACGCCTTCTTCGTCCTGGGACCGACGTTCGTCAAGGTCGGGCAGTTGATGGGCTCGTCCCCGGGACTGTTTCCCAAGGTCCTGGCCGACACCTGCCTCCGATGTCTCGACGAGGTCCCGCCCTACCCGGGTGCGCAGGCCCGCGCCACCATCGAGTCCGACCTGGGACGGCCGACGGCGGAGCTGTTCAGCCGCTTCGACGACGTCCCGCTGTCCTCTGCATCGGTCGCGCAAGTGCATCTGTGCGTCCTGCGCGACGGCCGCGAAGTGATCATGAAGGTCCAGCGCCGGGGTATCTACCACCGCATGAAGGTGGACCTGCGCATCGCCTACATCTTCGCCCGTGCGCTCGAGAAGTTCATCGTGTTCTTCAAGACCGCCAACGCATCCGCGATCATCGTCGACCTCCACGCCGCCACGTTCGCCGAGTTGGACAGCGTGGTCGAAGCGCGCAGGCAAGCACGCTTCCGCGAATCGATCTCCGCGTTCGGCGACAACGAGTACGTCACCGCGCCAGAGGTGTTCACCGAATACTGCGGCAGCCGCGTGATCTGCATGGAACGAATGCACGGTTCACCGCTCGACCAGTGCACGCCGGGCGACGCGTCGGAACTCGTCGTCCGGCGAGCCGCGAAGGTGTGGATGGAAGCGCTCGTGCTGCACGGCCTCTTCCACGGCGACGTCCATGCGGGCAACGTCTGGGTGCTCGACGACGGACGCGTGTCCTTCCTCGACTTCGGCGTGATGGGCGAACTCGACGAACAGTGGCGGATGCTCCTGCAGGACCTGTTCCACGCCACAGTCGTCGACGGCGATTTCACCCGCCTCGCGGGCAGCGTCAAGCGTCTCGGCATCGTCACCGACGACGTGGGCACCGACGCCGAGGTCGGACTCATCCTTCAGGCCGTGTTCGCACCGATGCTGTCGGACACGTTGGCGCACTTCAGCCTGACCGATTTCATCAAGGCTCTCGTCGGAATGGGCAAGCAGTACCGAACGTCGAGTCCCGAGGAACTCATTCTCGTCGGCAAGCAACTCGGATATTTCGAGCGGTACGCGATCGAACTGGCCCCGAACTGGGCGCTCGGGACCGACCCGTTCGTCTTCAAGAACGTCTTCCCCGCGGAGATCGCTGCGTTGTCCACAGCACGCGGAGTGGAACTTCCCGATTGAACCGGAGTGAAACTGCCGGCTACTTCAGTTGTAGAACCACTTTTCCTGCGGCGGTGCGATTTTCGAGTGACAGTATGGCATCGGATGCCTTGTCGATCGAGAACACCGTCGGCTCCGGGGCGGTCAGTTCTCCCGACGCCAGCAGCGGTTCCAGCTCCGCCCACTGAGTCGCGAGGTACCCCGGCCGCGTCATCCACCATGCGCCCCAACCGACACCGACGACGTCGACGTTGTTGAGCAACAGGCGATTCACCTTCACTGTCGGGATCTCGCCGCCCGTGAAACCGAGCACCAGGATGCGTCCCGACGGCGCCAAACTCCTGATGCTGTCGGTGAACCGATCACCGCCGACAGGATCGACGACGAGGTCGACGCCTCTGCCGTCGGTCAGCTTCTTGACGGCGTCCTTCCATCCTGTTCCGTCCGCGTCCGCGGTGAGCACGACGTCGGTGGCGCCTGCAGCCCTCGCGATCTCACCCTTTGCCTCGGTGCTGACGACCGCGATCACGCGCGACGCTCCGAGTACCGGCGCCAACCGCAGCGCAGACGTTCCGATACCGCCTGCAGCGCCGTGCACCAGCACGGTCTCGCCCTCGGCCAATCGCCCTCGTTCGCGAAGCGCGAAGTGCACCGTCAGGTCGTTGAAGAGCAAACCCGCCCCTGCCGTGAGCGACACGGCGTCGGGTAGTGGAAACACGGTGTCGGGCGAGACGACGGCGACCTCCGCCATACCGTCGGACAGTCCGGTCAGCGCGGCGACACGGTCGCCAGGGGCGAACCCCGATCCCTCCGGCGCCGAGCGCACGATCCCGGCGATCTCGCTGCCGGGAACGAACGGTAGTTCCGGCTTGTACTGGTACAGCCCCCTGGTCAGCAGCGCATCCGGGTACGCGACGCCCGCCGCCTCGACGTCGATCACCAACGCGTCGTCGCGAACCGCGGGTTCGTCGATGTCGACGATCTGCACCGATTCCGGGCCGTCGAGACTCGTGATGTGTACCGCGCGCATGTGCTGTCCTCTCGGAAGATCTGCTGCCAGGGGGAATGCCGACGATCTACGTACCTCGATCCCACCGTACAAGTCGATGTGATCGAATCGACTCATGAGTACCCCCCTCACCGTCGAAACACCGTCCGGGCCGGCGCGCGGAGGCATCGTCGTCGTCCAGGAAGCCTTCGGAGTGACCACCCACATCGTCGACATCTGCCGGCGCCTCGCCGACGCCGGCTGGGTAGCCGTCGCACCCCATCTCTTCCACCGCCAGGACAAGCAGATTCACGATTACACCGACATGGACTCGGCGATGGCGTCCATCGGCGCGCTGCAGGCCACCGAGGTCGATGCCGACGTCGACGCGGCCCTCGGTGACATCGCCGCCCGAGGCTTCGAACCGGCCCAGTCCGCGATCATCGGGTTCTGCATGGGCGGATCGGTTGCCTTCCACACCGCTGTTCGACGCACGCTCGGCGCAGCCGCCACCTACTACGGCGGCGGTATCGACAAAGCCCGCTTCGGTTATCCGACAATGCTGTCCGTCGCCGACGCACTCCAGACACCGTGGCACGGTTTCTTCGGCGACCTGGACACCGGCATTCCCGTCGAACAGGTGGAACAACTGCGTGCCGCCGCAGCAACGGCCCCTGTGTCGACCGAGATCACTCGCTATGCAGAAGGCCGGCACGGCTTCAACTGCAACGACCGGCCCGCGGTCTACAACCCCGACGCCGCCGCCGACGCCTGGGTCCGCACTCTCGACTGGTTCGACGGCCATGTCGCCCACTGAACCGAGCTCGACCGAACGAGGAACGGACGAACCAGGAACGGACGAGACGGAGCAGGTCCGAGCGTTCTGGCAGGAGCTCGAACTTCCGGGGCTGTTCGACGTCCACACCCACTTCATGCCGAAGAACGTCATGGACAAGGTGTGGGCGTACTTCGACAGTGCGGGGCCGCTCGTGGGCATGGACTGGCCGATCACCTACCGCGAGGACGAGGAGGTGCGGCTGAACCGGCTGCGCGAGTTCGGCGTACGCGGTTTCACGTCGATGATCTATCCGCACAAGCCGGGGATGGCCGCGTGGCTGAATTCGTGGGGTGCAGATTTTGCGCAACGCACACCGGATTGCCTTCGGACGGCAACGTTCTACCCCGAGCCCGACGCGGGGCGGTACGTCGCCGACGCGATTACCTCCGGGACTCGAATCTTCAAGTCGCACATCCAGGTAGGGAATTATGCACCGGGCGATCCCCTACTGGATCCTGTGTGGGGCGCCATCGAGGATGCGGCGGTACCCGTCGTCATCCACTGCGGTTCCGGCCCCGCACCCGGTGACCACACGGGACCGGAACCGATCGCCGGACTGCTCCGACGATTTCCGCGCCTACCGTTGATCATTGCGCACATGGGCATGCCCGAGTACACCGAATTCCTCGATATCGCGACGCTTCACCAGGAGGTACGGCTGGACACCACGATGTCCTTCACCGATTTCTCCGAATCGGCATGGCCGTTTCCGGTCGCCGAGAGATCGCGTCTACTGGATCTGCAGGATCGCATCATGTTCGGAAGCGACTTTCCCAACATCCCGTACCCGTATCTCGATGCGCTCGAGGCCGTCCGTCGATTGGATCTGGGCGACGACTGGGTTCGAGATGTCTGCTATCACAACGGCGCAACCCTCTTCGGACTGCACGAGGCGTGAGCCGAACCGACTGAACCGAAGGTCAGGCCTGCTTGAAACCGCGAAGCGCCTCGCTGACCGCACTGCCCTGACGGAAGCCCGCCTCGGCGGCTGCAGAACGTACAGCCGGGTCGGTGGGGTCGGGTCCGATGGCCGACAGCGTGTCGGCGTCGGGCCGGATGACCTCGACGCTCGAACCTCCCGCGATCAAGCGTTCGCGCTCGGCCGCCGATGGATCCTGCCCGGCATCGACGACGCCGACCTGCAGGATCAGGACTTTCGCGAAACCGACTGCGAGGTCGGCATTTTCGCTGGATCGGACGCCGCCGTCGATGTAGCGATGCACGCCTATCGTCACCGGCGGCCACATTCCCGGGATGGCGCAACTGGCTGCGACGGCGTCGACCAATCTCACTCCGGAATCGCGATTCAGCACTCGATGTCGGCCCGATTCCGCGTCCACCGCCACGACCCTGAGATCACGATCCGGCCACTCGTGCGACGGCAGCCTGTGTGCGATCACCGCACGTCGCTCCGCTTCGGACGGTGTCGACGCCGCGAGAGCGGCAGTGCCGACGTAGCGGGCGAAGCGCTGTCGGTCGCCTGCTGCCCGCTCGGCGGCCGCGTCGAGCAACTCGTTCAGCGAGTCGATCGACACATTCGGACGTGGCTCGTCGATCTGCAGTTCGGGCCGAACCTGCCTGTCGTAGAGGTCTGCGAGCGACACTCCACTGCTGACCTGGGCTGCGACGGCCGCTCCCGCCGAAGTGCCGAGCAGCATGTCCGACCAGTCGGGGCCGGTCACGTCGACACCGGCGTGGGCCAGTCCGTGAAGCAGGCCCGTCTGCCATGCGATTCCGGCGACCCCACCGCCGCCGAGAACCAACGCTGTGCGCGACACATTCATCCCCTTCGATACGAACATCCCCGGCTACGTTCTTCGAGCCCCAGGCACAGAACCTACTACCTCGGTGTCGAATCACCCGCGGAGCGAGACTGCCGATTCACACGCGGAGCGAGCCACGCGACCAGATCGGCGAGGACCTGCTCACGTTCGGGTTCGTTGAAGACCTCGTGGAACAAGCCGTCGTACACCTCGAGGGTGAGGTCGGTGGAGCCGGCTCTCTCGGCGATCATCCGGCTGCCTGCCACGTCGGCGAGCTTGTCCTCGCTGCCGTGCTGCAGCAGCACCGGCAGCGTCAACGACGGCAGGGCAGCCGGGAAACTTTCCATCGCGCCGACGAGGTGGCTGGCCAGCCCGGCAGGAACCTTCCCGTGATGCACGAGGGGATCCGCGTCGTACGCGGCGACGACGGCGGGGTCGCGCGAGACGTCGGCCGAGTCGAGTGCCTGAACCGGAACGGACGGCGCGATTCTGCCGAGAATCTTTCCGATCGGCACGAGGATCTTGGGTGTTCCGTCACCGAGCACCACTGCCGGGCCGGACAGCATGAGACCGTCGAGCTCGGCTTGATGCTCGAGTGCGTAGGACAGCGCGATAGCGCCGCCCATGCTGTGCCCGAGCAGGAATGTCTTGGTGTTCGGGTGCGCGGTGCGGGCGATGCGGAACAGTTCGTGCAGGTCGCTCACGTAATCCGACCAGTTCTTGGACTCGAGCCGTTTGCCACCCGACCGCCCGTGCCCTCGGTGGTCGATCGCGTACACGATTAGGCCGAGGTCGCCGAGCACAGCGGCAACGTGGTCGTAGCGTCGGGCATGCTCACCCAGTCCGTGGGACAGCACGACCAGCCCGGTAATCTCGGCATCGGGCGTCCAGACGTCGTAGACGATGTCGGTCCCGTGCCGGCCAACGAGCGAGAACTCGGCTCTGTCCACAGTGGTGCTCCTCACGTCGGGTCTGTGTGCCCATCCGATCACGTGGCTGGTTCGAACGACAATGGTGAGGACCTTTGCCCGAAAATAACTGTTACCTTTAGTCAGAGTAAATTTCTTGCGGTCGATTTTCCGAGAGGGGGTATGCGACCCTCATGAGCCAGCAGACTCCGAGCGTGCCGCTCACGTGGCGCGATCCCAAGAGATACCTGTGGCCTCTCGGCCTGGTGATCCCGCTCAGCCCGTTCATGGCCTGGGGCCTGGTCAGTTGGCTCGGCCCTGGCGCGTTCTGGCTGCTGGGCCTGGTGATCATGGGCATCGTCATCCCGCTCGTCGACGCCTTCTCCGGCGTAGACCGTCGTAACCCGCCCGTCGAAGCCGCCGAGGCGCTCGAGAAGGACAAGTACTACCGCTGGTGCCTGTATCTGCTGATCCCGCTGCAGTACGCCGGGCTGGTCCTGGCCTGCTACCTGTGGGCGCACGGACCTCTCGGAGTTCCGGAGCGTGTCGGGTTGGCGATCACCATCGGAATCGTCGGCGGAGTCGGCATCAACGCCGCGCACGAACTGGGCCACAAACGTGAGAACGTCGAGCGCTGGTTGTCCAAGGTGACATTGGCGCAGTCGTTCTACGGGCACTTCTACGTCGAGCACAACCATGGGCACCACGTGCGGGTGGCGACGCCGGAGGATCCTGCGTCGGCCAAGTACGGCGAGAGCTTCTGGAGGTTTCTTCCGCGGAGCATGATCGGCGGCATCGTCTCCGCGTGGGAGCTCGAGCAGCGCCGGCTTCATCGCATCGGCAAATCGCGCTGGACCGCCCACAATCACCTGTTCAACGCGGCGGCCATCTCGGTCGTGTTGTTCGCGGCTCTGATCGCAAGCTTCGGCTGGATCGTGGCGCCGTACCTGGTGCTGCAGGCAGTGATCGCGGTGATTCTCTTCGAGGCCGCGAACTACCTGGAGCACTACGGGCTGCTGCGGCAGAAGACGAAGCGCGGGCGGTACGAGCGCACCAACCACACCCACAGCTGGAACAGCGATCACCTGTGGAGCAACCTGTTTCTGTACCACCTCCAGCGGCACAGCGACCACCACGCCAACCCGGTGCGGCGGTACCAATCCCTGCGCAGCATGGACGATTCCCCGCAGCTCCCGGCCGGGTACGCAGTGATGATCTTCTGCGCACTCGTGCCTCCGCTGTGGCGAAAGGTGATGGATCAAAGGCTGATCGACTACTACGACGGGGACATGTCGCGCATCAATTCCTTGTGAGTGGAGTGCCCTAGTCGTCTGTCTGCGCCCGGAGGTACCGCCCGAAGTGGGGGACCGTGAAGGCGATGGTTCCCCGCTCGGCGGAGTAGATCAGGCCCTTCTTGATGAGCCCGTCCCGTGCGGGGGACAACGACGCGGGCTTGCGGCCCAGCTCGGTGGCCACCGCGGATGTCGGCACCGACGCATCGTCGCCCGAAAGATCGGCCATCGCGCGCATGTACTCGCGCTCCGCTGGGGTTGCCCGCTCGTACCGCGAACCGAAGAATCCGACCGCCAGCTCTTCCTCCGCGGTCGGCGCCGCGACACGAACGTCCTCGGCGGTGATCGGTGTTTCGGCCGCGAGATCCCACGTCGCCTTGCCGTACGCCTGCACGAAGTACGGGTATCCGTCCGCGGCGTCGTACAGCGCGTCGAGTGCCTCGGTGGTGAACTCGACGTCCTCGCGATCCGCAGGAGCGATCAGCGCAAGATCAGCCGCGGTCCGTTCCAGCCTGCCGATGCGGTGATAGCTGAACAGCCGCTCCGAATAGCTCTTCGACGCGGAGAGGACTGCAGGCAGATGCGGCAGCCCTGCGCCGACGATGATCAGCGGCGCCGCGTCCTGACTCAGCTCGTGGCAGGCCGCGCACAGCGCCGAGATGTCGGCAGGCCCGAGATCCTGCATTTCGTCGATGAAGATGGCGATGCCTACGCCGACGTCCCCGGCCAGCGCCGACGCGTCGAGCAGCAGTTCGACCAAGTCGATCTCGATGTCACCCGAGTCGGCTCGTCCGGTCTTCGCCGGAACGTCGATGCCGGGCTGCCAACGCTCGCGCATGCCCTTGTCCGCCGACGCTCGGAGCGCGAACGCCTTGAGCACTCCGAGAAACTCGTCGACGCGCTCGGGATCCCGGTGCGACGCGGCGATTCCTCGGACGGCCATGTGTAGTGCCGACGACAGTGGCCGTCGCAGCTCCTGGTCCGGCCGCGCTTCGATCTTGCCGGTGCCCCATCCTCGCGCGACGGCCGCCGAACGCAAGTGATTCAGCAATACCGTTTTCCCGACGCCTCGCAGACCCGTCAGTACGACGCTTCGCTCCGGACGGCCACGGGTGATGCGCTCGAGTACGACGTCGAAGGCGTCGAGTTGCTTCTTTCGCCCGGCGAGTTCGGGCGGACGTTGACCTGCGCCGGGAGCGTAGGGGTTACGCACGGGGTCCATGGGGTCAAAGTAACAAGTGGGATTGCTCTTTATGGGTACATCTAGGCCGTGTCCTAGAGAGTGTTATCGAGGCCTAGCAACTTCATCGCGCCGTATCGGGCACTATCGGCTGGCCGCTAGACACCGTTAGACGACCGAATTCTTGCTCTGCACGGGCAGGCGAGAGTACTTTGACACTCGTGCAGAAGTTTCTCGTAGTACACCGCCGTAGCGGGGTCTGATTCGGACCGACCCCCGCTGCGGGTCGTTGTGCTACCTATCTCGGTCCTTCCTTCACATTCGGAAAGACCACTTCCATGAACGCTCTCCCCTGCACCTCTTCCGCCCCGTCGTCTGCCAGCGAGTCCTTCGCGTCGCGTTTCGGCGGCATTCTCCCGCCGGAACTGACGGCCTCCGCGCAGGCCATGACCTGGTCGGAGTTCCGTGCCGAGTTCAGCGGCGCCTCGGGTCCGATCCGCCTGGGCAGCTGGCAGGAATCCGACGCGCGAGGCGGCCGGAAGACCTTCGATGCGACCTTCGGGATCGGCGACTCCATTCACTCCACGACGGCAACCAGCTTCGGCCCGATCGACGCGTTGACGTCGATGCTCTACGACGCAGGCATCCACATCGAGATCACCGCGTTCCACCAGCAACCGCTGGGCCTGCATGAGCTTCTGCACGGCTCGACGGCGACCTTCGTCCAGTGCGACATCGACGGTCGACGCGAATGGGCGATGGCCATCGACGCGAGCAGCGTCGAATCATCGATCAGGGCCGTCATCGGCGCAGCCAACCTACTACTCGACCGGCGCAGGGCTGCACGTCCGTCTCTGGATGGTTCTACACCTCTATCGGCTGCGCGCTAGATATTCGTAGAAGGCGATAGCAACGCTCACTATCGCCTTCTACGGCTTTCTTCCATGGACACTAGAAACATGTAGAAAGCGTTACGGCATTTCCATCGTCTCGGCCCGCCGAATCTCGCCGACCGCGCGTTGGATGTAGCCCTGGGCCGCGACCTTTCGCCTGACCAGCAAGTCGGTGATGATCAGGATCGCGTGCTCCGGCCGGGGAAACGGCCGTTGCTCCGCGGCCTCCTGCATGTGATCGGCGACGCCGAGCGCCCCCGTCAGCACCTCGACGAAGCCGGGAACGTCCAGATCCTCGTACCACGCGGCCGACGCCCGGACCGCGCTCGTCAATGCATCCTGGACGTCCTCGCCGGTGAGACCGTCGGGATGCAGTTCTTCGAGTAGCGAACGCACCATCTCGGCGTGGATCGAGGAGACCTGGGCTCTGTCCTCGGAGTCGAGACTCCGCGCGGCGTCGTCGAAGTCGCCTTTCGAGCGGGCGCGTGCCGCGGTGATTGCGTCATCGGTTGCGTCGGCGATCGCGCGTACGGTCGGCGGCCAGTCGGAGTTCTCGATCACCGGTCGATTCTCGCAGGCAGGACCGACAGTTCGTGTACATGTAACCCGGATTCATACTAAAGTCGAGTGCATGAACACCGCTATGGACCGCAGAATCGTCGTCAACGAGGGCATGCACCTCGCCGTGTTCGAGACCGGCAACCCGGACGGTGAGACGATCGTGCTGGTTCACGGCTGGCCCGACACGCACGAGTTGTGGAGCCACATCGTCCCGCTCCTCGAAGAGGACTATCGCGTCGTGTCCTACGACGTGCGCGGAGCAGGCGAGAGCACGATTCCTCAGGAGCGGTCGGCATACCGGCTCCGCAACCTGGCCTCCGACTTCTATGCAGTGATCGACGCCGTCAGCCCGGACCGGAAAGTCCACGTCCTCGCGCACGACTGGGGCGCAGTCCAGGCCTGGGAAGCAGCGGCCGAGCCACACGCCATCGACCGCATCGCCTCCTACACATCCATTTCCGGTCCCAACCTCGACCACCTCGGCAAATGGTCGCGCTCGCGCCTCGCGAAACCGACGGCGGAGGGCATACGACACGTCCTCGCCCAGGTGCGCGCCTCCTGGTACACGGTCACGTTCCATATCCCCGGACTGTCGACGCTGCGAATCAAACGCCAGTTCGCCAAAGGGTGGCCCGCGTTCCTGCAGGAGTTCTCGGGCGTCGATCCTGCTCTGGTGACACAGAATTCGACCCTGTGGTCCGATGCAACCAACGGCACCAACCTCTATCGCGCCAACATCGTTCCACGACTGACGAAGCCGCGGGAACGCTACGTGGACATCCCCGTCCAACTGATCGTGAACACCGAGGACGTCGCCGTGCGCCCGTACCACTACGCGGACACAGGCAAGTGGGTGAAGAACTTGACTCGCAACGACATTCCAGCAGGCCACTGGTCGCCGATCTCCCACGCGCGCGACATCGCGGAACTCACCAAGACATACATCGCCGGACTGGCCGCTGAGTAGCCGGCCGTCGACCGAAGAACATCTCAGGGCGCGAGAACCAGCTTGTGCCGCACCGATGATGCTCGGCTCCATGCCTTCTCGACGTCGGACAGCGGAACTTCCTCGTACTCGATCCGAAGCTTGCCTTCGGCTGCCCAGTCACTGATCCGACGGTAGGCGTCGACCACCGCTTGCGGCCCGTGGTGAATCGGCATGAACCCTGCGACTGTCGCTCCCAGTGCCCTCATGAGCTGTGCCGGGATCGTGATGTCGGCTCCGGCTCGGTCGCCGATCTGAATGGACCGCACGCCTCGGTTTCCCGCCCGAAGCGCGGCGAGTGCCACAGTGCCCCAGGTGTAATCGAGGATCACGTCGACGCCTCCGGACGCGTCGCGGATCGCTGCCGTCAGGTCGCCTTCGGTCGAGCCGACGGCGACCACACCGGTGGCGCCGAGTTCCAGCGTCGCCTCCAATGCCTGCCGGTCGCGTCCGACGACCGTGATGGACCCGGCGCCGAGCAAGGACGCAGCCTGCACGGCGATGCGCCCGACCACGCCGGTGCCGCCCAGGATGACGACGCTCTCGCCTGCCTTCAGGTGCGCCCCCTCGACGAGCGGCATACTTCCCGCCAGGCCTGCGTTTCCCAAGGTCGCGGCGGTTCCGAAGTCCAGGCCGTCCGGAATGTCGATCAGGTTGCCCACGGGTACGGGCGCGAACTCGGCCATCGAACCGAACGGAGCCCGCGGCAGGGAGAAGTACACCCGACGTCCGTCGGCGGTGACACCACCGCCTTCGATGCCTGCGATCACGGGCAGGGTTCGCGGGCTCAGGTAGTGCCCGCCCGAGGCGATGGCAATATCGACGGCATTGATCGTGGCCGCTTCCACCCGAAGCACCTCGATGCCCTCCGCACCCGTCGGGTCCTCGTGATCGGCGAACCTCGGAATCCCGTACTCGGTCAGAACTGCTGCTTTCACGACGTGCCTCCACCCATCGTCCGCACCCTCACGCGGGTGACTGAATCGGTATTCACTGAATCTAGATTCAGTCTGTACGCTACACATGTAGCTGTCAACCGAAAGGGCGCATGTGCCGACCACTTCACGCGAGCTTCAAGCCGCCCGAACCCGCACGGAACTCGAGCACGCCGCGCGCGTCGTGTTCGCGCGGACGGGATACCTCGCGGCCAAGATCACCGACATCACGCGCGAGGCCGGCCGGTCGACGGGGTCGTTCTACAACCATTTCGACAGCAAGGACGCACTACTGCTCGCCCTCGCCGAACGGCTCGGCGAGGAAGCCGACGCGATAGTCGCCGCGCAGGATCCGGTCGCACGAACCGCGCGAACCATGCGTCCCCACCTCGAGGTGTTCTGGCGGATCTTCGGCGAGAATCGAACAGTCATCGACGCGCTCCGCGACGCAGCCCTCGTCAACGACGAACTCTCCTCCCGTGTCGAAGAATTCACCATCCTGCAGTTCGAGCCGTGGGTCGACAGACTGCGCGGATTCGAGAGCGACGGCGTCGAGCTGCCGGCGTCACCCGCGGTGACGGCGCAGCTCGTAGCCGGCGCCGCCGAGTCGTTCGCACGCCGATGGACGGGCGAACCGTCGCACGGACTCGATGCGCTCGTCGACTTCGTCGATCGCGCAGTCTTCGGTCCACTCGTGAACACACGCCCCGATCAGGCGAGGTGACCACGCAGCGTGTCGGAGGTGTAGTCCCTACGGAAGAGCCCCCGCGACTGCAGGACAGGTACCACATGGTCGACGAAGTCGTCCAAACCGTCCGGATACAGCGGGGGCATCAGGTTGAAGCCGTCCGCTGCACCGCCGTCGATCCAGGCCTCGATCTCGTCGGCGATGGACTCGGGAGTGCCGATCATCGTCGCGTGGCCGCCGCCTGCGGCGAGCGTGCCGAGCAGCTCACCGACGGTCGGGGAGTCCTTCGCGATGATCCGAAGGATGGTCTCGTACCGTCCGTGGGGCCCGGTGAATTCCTCGATGGGAGGCAGTGAAGGGACAGGAGCATCGAGTTCCCACGCACTGCAGTCTTGTTCGACGAACGTGCTCAGTTGTTTCAACGACTGCTCCACCGGCAACAAGGCGTCGAGCTCGTCCTTCTTCGCTCTCGCCTCGGCTGTGGTCGATCCGACGTAGGTCACGAGGCCGGGCATGATGCCGACGGACGCCGGTTCCCGTCCAGCGCTGCGGACCCGCGCCTTCACATCTGCGTAATACGCTGCGCCGGAGTCGATATCGTAGGCAACTGCATAGATCGCCTCGGCGTAGCGGGCGGCCAGATCCCGGCCCTGCCCCGACGCGCCCGCCTGGAACAGCACCGGCCGGCCTTGCGGCGAACGAGGGACCGTCAGTGGACCGTCGACCCGGAAATGTTTGCCCGAGTGGTCGATCCGGTTCACCTTGTCCGGATCGGCGTACACGCCGTCACGGTCGAGCACGAGCGCGTCGGCGTCCCACGTGTCCCACAGAGCGAGGGCGACGTCGACGAACTCCTCGGCACGCGCGTATCGCTCACCGCGAGGAGGGATCTCGTCGAAGCCGTGATTGCGTGCCTCGGCGTCGAACATCGAGGTGACGACGTTCCATCCGGCACGTCCGCCGCTGATGTGGTCGAGGGAGGCGAGCAGGCGCGCGGCGTGGAACGGCGTGTAGAACGTGGTGGACACCGTGGTCACCAGACCGATGTGCGTCGTCGCCCGCGCCATCGCCGTCATCGCGGTGATCGGTTCCAGAAACCATGTTCCCGCTCCTGCCGGGTCACGCACCGAGTGGCCGTCGGCGAAGAACACCGCATCGAGCTTGCCGCGCTCCGCCGTTTGTGCGAGCTTCTCGTAGTACCCGATGTCGCCCAGATCCTCGACGCGCGAACGCGGATGTCGCCAGGCGGCGCTGTGGTGACCGCAGTTGTACAGGAAGGCGTTCAGATGCATCATCAGTCCTTGACCAATCCACCGTCCACGACGAGATTCTGGCCGGTCACCGAACGGGACCACGGCGATGCGAAGAACAGCAACGCATCGGCGAACTCCTCGGGCGTCACCACACGCTTCAGTGGAGTGGAGGCGGCGATGAAATCGAAGACCTCCTCCGGCGTCGCGGCGCTCGCGTCGGTGGTGCGCAACAGGCCGCCGGACACCATGTTGACGGTGATGCCGTCGCCGCCGAGGTCGGCCGCAAGCGTCCTGGTCAGGGACAGAAGCGCGGCCTTCGATGCCGTGTAGTCGTGATACGGCACCACCGGGTTCTGAAACAGGTTGGTGCCGACGTTGACGATCCGGCCCGATCCGGCGGCCCGCATACCCGGCACCGCGCGCTGAGTCGTGTTGAGTGCGCCGCGCACTGCGCCTTGGAACTGGGCGTCGAACTGGTCCCAGGAGATGGTGTCCGCCTTGCTGCGCGCGTCACCGTCGAACGAGAAATCGGCGAGAGCATTGTTGACGACGGTGGTCACCGACGTGCCGAAATGCTGCTCGGCTGCGGTGAACAGGGCGTCGACCTGGGCGGGATCGGTGACGTCGGCAGCGACGGCCACACCACCGATCTCCGACGCCAGTGCCTCCGCAGCCTCGCGGCTACGTCGATAGTTGACGACGACGCGTGCTCCCTGCGCAGCGAACGCGCGGGCCACTGCGGTTCCCAGGCCCCGTCCGGCTCCGGTGACGACGACGGTCTGACGATCGAAGTTCATGCGTGTGCCTCTCGCTCGGCGGACACCACGAACGTGAGGATGCACGGACACCCAGATAAAACTTTCGATCCGCGCTGACATCCCTACGCTGGTGTTGACCAGATCAGGTTCGACGGGTGTGTTCTCAGCCGCGTCGGTGCGGCACCCCGTGTCGACTGCACACTGTAGTCCCTTCGCGGGGCACTACCGTTTATCACTCCTTCTACGGCGATCTATCGAAATTTGTAGAGAGTGATAGATCGTCCTACGGTCGAGCTAGCCGATGACCGCCCATCCGTGTGCCGGCACCATCGTCCGTCCCCCGTCCACGGAGGCAACACCTGCCAGGACTTCACCGGAGATGCGGTAGTCGACGGTGTCGTCGCCGAGATTGAGCGCGACGTGCAGTGCGTTGTCGCCACTGTGGACCCGATAGAGCATCGCGGTGTTGGCCAGCTCGACGGTCTCGGTTTTCGCAGTGTGCAGCCACGGAGCGCGTCGACGTAGTCCGATCAGTTCCTGGTGCAGGTGGAACGTCGACCATCCCGCCGAATCGAGTTGCTCACGGGTCATGGGGAACTCGGGCCGGACGTCGTCGTCGCCGCCGACGCGCTCCTCCTTGACGCCGCGGAATCCCTGCTCGTCGCCGTAATAGATCATCGGTGTTCCACCAGTGGTGAACAGCGTGACGAGCGCGTGGGGGAGATGCCGTTCGTCGGAGATGGTGCTGGCGATGCGATTGACATCGTGGTTGCCCACGAACGTGGCGGGCACGAAGGTGTCGAGCCACTCGTTGTGGCGACCGAGGGCGTGCGAGAGCTCGAAGAAGTTCTGCTCCGCGATTGCACTCCACGTCGCCTTCCACAGCTCGTACTGGGTCACCGAGTCCAGCGAGCTCCGCTGCACGATCTGTGCGTAGTCACCGTGGATGACCTCGCCGAGGAAATACGCGTCGGGGAACCGTTCGCGGACCCGCGGTAGTACGGTCGCCCAGAACTCCGGCGGCACAGCATATGCCGCATCCAGACGCCATCCGTCGGCGCCGCGGCCGAGCCAGTGTTGCATGACGTCGACGACGTAGTCCTGCACTGCCGCGCTGCTGTGGTCGAGCGCGACGAGTTCGTCGTGACCTTCGAAGTTGCGGTGACGCCCGGAGGCGTCGAGATGAAACCAGGATGCCGCGTCGGAGTCCCCGGCAAGAGCGCTCTGGAACCGTGGAAAGCTCTGCCCCACATGATTGAAGACACCGTCGAGCATGACCCTGATTCCCCGGCCGTGCGCTCGGTCGATCAGAGTGTCGAAGTCCTCGTCGGTACCGAGCCGCTCATCGACACGCAGGTGGTCGACGGTCTCGTACCCGTGGCCTTCCGAGGCGAAGATGGGACCGAGTGCGACACCGGATGCCCCGAGTTCCAGTGCGTAGTCGAGCCATTCGACCACCTTGAGCAACCGATGCTCCTCGGCCAAGGAGGTTCCGTCCCACTCTCGCACCGGCGCACCGGCGAATCCGAGAGGATAGACATGCCACCAGATTGCGTGCTCGACCCAGGACGGACTCATGCGCGCACCACGGATTCGCGGCCGAGTTCGCCGGCACCGGTGTGCCCGGACAAGCTGGTGACCAGATCGAATTCGGCGAGGATGCAGCGTAGTACGTGCTCCACGCCCTCCTGCCCGCCGAGCGCAAGGCCGTACAGGAACGGCCGGCCGAGCAGTACCGCGTCCGCTCCGAGCGCAAGCGCCTTGGCCATGTCCGCACCCGTGCGCACACCGGAGTCGAACAAGACCGTCACCTGGTCACCTACGGCGTCGACGATGGCAGGCAGCGCGTCCAACGATGCTCGTGCGCCGTCGATCTGGCGCCCACCGTGATTGGACACCACGATGCCGTCGACTCCGTGCTCGACGGCCGACCTCGCATCTCCGACGGTGCAGATCCCCTTGAGGACGATCGGACCGTCCCAGTGATCCCGCAGGAACTTCAGCTGACCCCAGTTCAGCCCCGGATTGGGGAACATCTTGGCCCAGTGCATCGCCGCAGCAATGGGATTGGTCTCCACGGGCTGCTCGAGACCGGCCTTGAACGCCGGATCGGTGAGATAGTTCTCGATGCCGAGGTTGGCGAGAAAGGGGAGATAACCGCGGTCGAGGTCCGCCGGACGCCATCCCAGCAGGGTCGTGTCCAGGGTGAGCACGAGCGTCGTGAAGCCGGTGGTCTTTGCCCGATCCAGAAAGCTCAGAAGCACCGATTCATCGGTGGGCCAGTACAACTGGTACCACCGCGGTGCGTCGCCACCAGCTTCCGCCACTTGCTCGAACGAGTGCGACGCCTGCGTCGAGTGGATGTACGGAATGCCGAGCGCCGCTGCGGCTCGTGCGGTGGCGAGCTCACCGTCGGGATGGGCGAGGGTCTGAATTCCCACCGGAGCGATCAACACAGGCGCGGGTAGCTCCGTACCGAGCACCGTGACCGAGTGATCCCGCTCGCCCGCACTACGCAACATACGCGGTGCAATGCGCCACCGGTCGAACGCTTCTCGATTGGCCCGGGCCGTCGAACCACTACCGGCGCTGGCGACGATGTACCCCAGCGCCTCGGGCGTCAGCCTCGCCGCGGCCTGATCCTCGAGTTTCGCGAGGTTGGTGGTGATCTTCGGCTTCTGATCGGTGAACATGCCCTGGGCATAGATGCCGATCTGATGGTCACTGAAGTTCATGCTCCCCACCGTAGTGGGCGGCGGGAAGTGGACGGCACGAAATCCACCCGTCGAGCAGCGCAGCGCAGCGTGCGCGCAGGTCGGCTTCGTTATCAACCAGGTCTTTCCTGATGGCATCGACCATGTCCTGGTCCTGCTCGATACCGTCGCGCACCCACGCGTCGGCCCAGGAGTCGAAGACGTCGACGTCGATCTCGGGGTGGAACTGCAGTCCCAGGTGCCTGCCGTGCACGAAAGCCTGCTGGCCGGCACTGTTGCTCGCGATCACCGTCGCGGTGTCCGGCGCGACGAAGGTGTCGTCGTGATACTCCATCCACGGTCCGGGCCCGATCAGATCCGGGCGCGTCGAGCGGGTCTCGGTCAGGCCGTGTTCGGGGAACTGCGACCGCGTGACGGTTCCGCCCAGGATTCGCGCCAGCAACTGCCCACCGAAACAGACACCCAGAATCGGTACTTCCTTCTCGATGGCACGCTCGAGATAGTCGATCTCCGGGCCGATCCACGACGACTCTCCGTACGCGGCGTCCGGCGATCCCATGACGACCACCATCCCGGCGTCGTCCAGCGACGGCGGGGTATCGGCGTGCCCGTAGTCGAAGGAATGCACGTCGAGTCGGTATCCGCGACTCTCCAACTCGGGCGCGAGCGTACCGATGTTGCGTCGGCCCAGAGCCGGGTCACGATCGTGGACCAGAACGACTGCGCGCTTGTCGGTCGCGGAATCCTGTCGAGAATCGAACGTCATGAGGGACGAGGTTAGGACACGGTGCCGAACGGGACGTCCTCTGTACCGATACTGCCGTGTCGGTCGTGTGCTCTACGGTTGTTCTCCGTGCCACCACGTCGACGCAAACCCGCTTCCACCACTGCCCGCACGGTCGGCGCGGGCAAGAGCGCTGCCGCACGTAAGTTCAAGGCGTCGTCGGGAACCACCACCGCGAAGAAACGCACCACCACACGCAAGAAGCCGGTCCGTAAGACGGCGTCGCCGGATCTCCCGCTTCCCGATCCAGGCGAGCGCGTCTGGGTACTCGACGTCCCGTTCGAGGATCGCGCATTGGCATCGGCGTCGGGCGCCCGCTGGTATCCGGGCCCACGCGTGTTCGCGTACTACGGAACCGATCTGCCCGACGGGTTGGCCTCGTTCGAGTCCATGCCGTACAGCCTCCAGCGGTGGGTGGAGGACGACGCGAACGAAGAGTGGAGACCGGAGGTCGTCCACGAACGGTCGTTGACGCCTCGCGAGACGCAACTCGAGTCGGTGCGCCGGCAGCTGGGCGCGATGAACGCTGGGTTCCCGTACTTCGCGCAGATGGACTCGACGGGTCTCGGCAAGACTCTCGCCGTCTGCGAGGCCGTCCGGCAGGCAGGCTCGGCTCCGGACATCGGCACGGTTCTGGTCGTCGCACCCAAGGGCGCGCTTCCGGGCTGGCGACGGACCATCGCCGATACCGAGGCGGATCTCGATCCCGCGGATCGCAAGCGTTGGCTGCTGGTGACGTATCAGTCCACCAAGAAGTTGTTGACGGTTCCCGAGGACACGGACCTGGGCAAGCGCAAGAAGACTCAGAACAAACGCACGATCTCATTGGGCGAGTTGCGTTTCGACATCGACGTCGTCATCGCCGACGAGTCGCATGCGTTGATGAACATCGAGTCGCAGCAGTCGCAGATTCTGTGGCGGTATCAGGAGGCCGCGCGTGCGGTCGTGTGGATGTCGGCGACACCGGGGTATCAGCCGATGCACTTCGCGTACATGGCTCGCGCGATCGAGCAGAGCCGGGCGGCCGGTCCCATCGTCGGCGACGAGGAGGTCCTCGGGTACGGCGTGACCACCAAGTGGGCAGAATTCCTGATCGAGCAGGGATTCGCACTGAAGGAGGGCAAGGCGACCACCGGGCTGAAGACGTGGAGGTGGGAACCGGAGGACGCCGCGCAGCGTACGCGCGACATCGACACCATTCACCGGTGGCTCTCCGGAGGTGCTGTGCCGTGGTCGATCTCGCGGCCCTCGCCCCCGACGCCGCGTGAGCCGCTCGGCCAGGAACTCACTGCCGCGCAGAAACGCCTGTACAACTCGGCGTGGGTGGATTACCGCAAGGAGCTCGGCCTACCACTGTGGAAGTCCGTCGGCGGCAAGCGTGTGCTGCAGAAGAACCCGAGCACGAGAGCTGCGGCACTGCGGTTCCGTCAGAAATGCTCCTACCTGCGGATCCCGTCGACGGCCGATCAGGTTCGCGCGTGGATTCGCGACGGCAACCAGGTGTTCGTCTCCATGTTCTACCGCGAGTCGGTCGCCGGCCTCGCGGAGGCGCTCCGCGACGAAGGCCAGGAGGTCGCCGTCGTCGACGGCAGCATGAGCAGTCAGGACCAGGAGCACGAGATCCGACGCTTCCAGACCGGCGCTGCCCGGGTGATCATCTCGACCACGACGAGTGCGATCAACCTGCACTCGAACGAGCTGTTGCTTCCGGAGCGGACGGTGTCGACGTCGGCGCCGCGTGTGACCTTGATTCACGATCCACGATGGACACCGATCGAGATTCGTCAGATCGAAGGCCGAGCCAACCGCATCGACAAGGACCACGAGCACACGACGTCGACGTGCTATTACGGATACGCCGAGGGCACCGTCGAGGAGGAAATGGTGCTCACCGGGATCGAGCGCATCGCGGACCTGGGCTCCATCGTCGGTCAGGCCGACCTCATCGACCCGGAAGCATTCCTGGCGGCGCGGGCGGAGGCGGGATCGGCGTCGGGCGAATAACGTGGGGTAGTCGACCGAGCCACTACGCGAGGGGGAGTCATGAGTCCAGACAGTTCCGATCCGCACCGCTTCGATCCGCACGATCTGTTGGCCGAGGCACGTCTCGGCGTCCTGGCGACCATCAAGTCCGACGGTAGGCCGCAGCTGTCGCCGGTGACGCCGTACTACGACCGCGACGCCGGAATCGTCTACGTGTCGATGACCGACGGTCGCGCGAAGACCAAGAACATCCGGCGCGATGCTCGGGTGTCCATCGAGGTCACCAGCGCCGACGGCAGGTCGTGGGCCACGGTGGACGGGACCGGGACGCTGGTCGGGCCGGGAGCGGACGCGTCGAGCCCAGAAGTCGACGCACTGGTCGACTACTACCGAGCCGCCGCCGGAGAGCACCCCGATTGGGACGAGTACCGGTCCGTCATGGTGTCCGACCGCCGCGTGCTGCTGAAGCTTGCCGTCGAGCACGTCTACGGCCAGCGAATCGGCTGACGAACCAGCTGCCCGTCGGGAACCGGCTGCGTTGACTTCCGCGACATGAGTCTTGTGCCCACCCACACGCTGACAATCGGCGTGCTGGGTCCGATGCGTGCGCGCCTCGACGATCGCGACATCGACCTCGCCGGCCCCGGCCGACGCGCAGTACTGGCGCGACTCGTCCTCGCCAGGGGTTCGGTGGTGTCGACGGATCTGTTGATCGAGGATCTGTGGTCGGGTGAACCTCCCCCCAAAGCGCTGGCAGCCCTGCAGGTTCACGTGTCCAATCTTCGCAGGACCCTCGAGCCCGACCGCAGGCCTCGCACGCCGGCGACGGTTCTGGTCAGCTCCGCGCCGGGATACAGGCTGGTCCTTCCGACCGAGCAGGTCGACGTCTGGCATTTCGAATCCCTGGTCGTCGGCGGCATACGCGAGAGCGACCCGACATCTCGGCTCGGAAGGTTAGATCGTGCGCTCGCGTCGTGGTCGGGTAGCCCGTATCAGGGTCTCGCGGACACGCACTGGGCTGCAGTGGAGATCGCACGTCTCGACGAACTACGAAGCACGGCAGTCGAAGAACGGGCGCATACGCTGCTGGATCTCGGTGCTGCACCCACGGTCGTCATCGCCGATCTCGGGAGGCACGTCGCCGACAGTCCAGGACGTGAGCGCCCCGTCCACATCCTCGCTCTGGCGCAGTACCGCGCAGGGCGACAGGCCGACGCCCTCGATACCCTGAGCCGGGCGAGGAGATACCTGTCCGACGAACTGGGCATCGACCCCGGCCCCGAGTTGCGCACACTGGAACGCGCCATCCTTGCCCAGGATCCCGCGCTCGATGCACCGCACGTGGTCGACGCCGCTACCGCCCGTGTGTCGTTCCCTGCGCCCGCGCCCAAGGCCCCGGTGGTGAACTGCAGACCGGAGGAAACGCAGGTCGTCCTCGATGCTGCCCGTGGTGTCGAACACGGCTCGTTCGACATCGTCTGGCTGGGAGGCGAGCCGGGCCAGGGCAAGTCGACACTTGCCGACACCGTCGCGCACCACTTGGCTGCCCGCGGATGGACAGCGGCGTGGGGGTCGTGCCCGGAGGTCGACGGGACACCGCCGGGCTGGCCGTGGTCCGAAGTTCTAGCGTCCCTTCGGTCGCAGGCGCCAGTCCCCGGAGAGCTGCGGCAGATACTCGATCCCGCTTCGGCGTCCGATGATGTCGCCGTCGAGACATTCTGGCTGGCACGGGCTCTCATCGGCTATCTGACCCGTCTCTCGGCAACTGCACCGCTCGTACTCGTCTTCGACGATTGCCACCGAGCGGACGAGCTGACCATGCAGTTGCTCCGGCACCTGATTCTCGCTCCGAGGGGTGCGCGGGTGCTCATCGTCGCGACGTATCGAACCTCCGAGGTATCGGCCGAGCTGGACACGGTGTGGGCAGCAACGGCGGGCACTCCGTCGACCAAGATGCGCTTGACGGGGTTGACTCCCGGTGGTGTAGCGGAAGTCGCGAAGCAATCCGGCTACACGGACATGGACGCGGACGTACTCGACGTGCTCGCCGAAAGAACGGACGGCAATCCACTGTTCGTCCGTGAGTTCGCTCGGTTGATCGTGTCGGAAGGTGCAGCCGCGGCGCGCTCCTCGATTCCGGTGGAGATCGGTGAAGTCCTCCGGCGGCGCATCACCAGACTTCCCGAGAACAGCGTGCTGACACTCAGGCGCGCATCGGTTCTCGGCCGCGACGTCGATCTCTCCGTGCTCTCCGCGATGAGCGACAGGACCGAGGACGAGTTGATCGACGCACTGGAGCCGGCAGTCCTTGCCGGCCTTCTCACCGAGACCGACTCGGGGCGACTACGTTTCACCCATGCGCTCGTCCGCGACACGCTGTACACGGAACTGCCGCTGATGCGACGCACGCGGTTCCACGGCAATGCGCTACAAGTGCTCGCAGCCCGAACACCACACGATCCCGCACTTCTCGCTCACCATGCTGCACTGTCCGCAACTCCCACAACAGCACTCACGCTCGTGCCCTTCGTCGTGGACGCGGCCAGGCGGGCTGCAGCATTCGGTTCGCACCGAGAGGCGCTCGTACTGTGGAGCTCCGCCGTCGAACTGCACGAGAGCGCCGTCGACGGGTCCGAGACGGACCTGCTGGACATCCTGATTCCCTACGTCGGGTCGTTGGCGCGGGCGGGCGATACGGCGTCGGCGCGACGTCGACGGCGCCGAGCGGTGGACATCGCGTCGGCACCGGGGACCACAACGCACCTCGGGCGTCGCCGGTCGATCGACGCTCTCACATCCTGGTCCGCACCGGTCGTGTGGTCCATCCGGCCCGATGTCGTCGTCGATGCGTCCATCGTCGACCCCGTTCGAGCGTTGTTGCTGGATGCCGATATCGGTGTGGCTGATCGCGCACTGTTGCTGAGCACGCTCGTGTTCGAGATAGAGGGCAACGATGTCGCCGAGACAGTCGCCGCGGCGTCGGATGCGGTGCGTCACGCCCGACTGTCCCAGAACGACGCCGTTCTGTGCCGGGCACTCAATGCGTACGGTTACGCAACCCTCGGTCCTGATCTGGCGCACACTCTGTTCGCGACGAGCGAGGAACTGCTGTGTGCGGCGGTAGCCGACCCTGCATATCAATCTCTCGGTCACTACTATGCATTCTTGTCTCATTGTGCCGCAACGGAACTGGATGAAGCAGACGCGAGCGCCGCCGCCGTCATCATCCACGCCAGCGGGCAGCAGCTGGGTGAGATGCTGGGCGTCGTCCGGATCTACCGAGCCGCCTGCGACATCGCGTCCGGCCGCACCGACAGTGCGCTGCGCGGATACTCCGAGGCAGCGGCCCAGATGGTCGCCGGCGGCAGCGCGATCGCCCATCTGATCACCATGATCGGACGACTGGGCGTGGCAACGTATCTGGGCGATCTGGCACCGATGGTCGACGAGCTGAGCGCCATCGAGAACATGCGCCCCCAGAGCGTCCGGTACCCGCTGATCGTGGCATTGCTCGACTCGGGCGAGAAGCACAGGGCACGCGAACTCTGGCTCGACGCGGAGCCGTACGACAGGGATTACTACTGGCTCGGCATGACCGCCCACGCGGCCCGCGCCGCAGCGAGGCTCGGTGACCTGGAGGCGGCCACGAAACTGCACGACGAGCTCTCACCGTTCTCGGGTCGGATCGCGGGGTTCGACTCGGGCGCCTTCTACGCGGGCACGGTCGACTCCGCCCTGGCGGCAACGGCCGAAGCCCTCGGCGACACCGCTGCCGCCGAGGAGCTCCGAGCGCGTTCCGATGCCCTCCTCGAGTCACTTCGTCATCGGGTAGCTACGTCATCGGGTAGCTATGTCATCGGGTAGCTACGTCGACTCGTGAACTTGACTGCAGTCCGCGTGTGTCCGCTCCTGAGCTGTTGCCTTTGATCATCAGGACTCCGATTGCTGCGATGGCCAGGCCGCGGGGGATCTCGATGACGAGCCCGGACAGAACCGGGGCCTGAGGGATCGGCGTCAGGAGAATCAGTCCGCCGAGCGTCATCACCGCACCGATCCACAGCGGTACTGCACGAGACTTCAGTAGCGCGATTCCGATGATCAGCATGCTCACCATGAAGACCAGGCCCGCGAACAACTGCAGGTTCTGGAATGCCGGATCGGCGAACAGCGAATCGTCCGTCGGGATGAGGAAATGAGCGGTCTCGTGCTTGGCGGCTATCGGTACCGAGACGAATGCTTCGACGGTCAGATGCGGGAGGATCACGAGCATCCCACCGAAGAAGTAGAGAGCGAAGCCGATCAGGCCGAGCAGTCCTGTCTTCCTGGACACCCAGACGTAGACGGCGGGCAGCCCGAGGAATTGCAGCAGCGTCCCGATCAGCAGCAAGTACTGCGCGTACGGGTTGAAGGGTTCGCTGAGCGCTTCCACCGAATGCGCCCATCCGCCGACGACCGGATGCAGTGTTCCGCCGATCAAGTTGAAGACGAAGGCGACGACGACGGCGATACCGCTCAGCCTGTACAGGAGCGAAGGTGTGATGTTCATGGTCGACAGCGTCGCCCACTGCACTTGGTCGCCACTTGGCGAGAACTTTCGGCAGCTCACGTCAGCCGTAACCCGGAATAAGTAAGCCGACGTAACTATTGTACCTTTACAGAAAGGTAGTTCTAGGTTCAACTACCACTAGTTTCGATTCACGAGGAGATGGGTTGTCATGGCCACGTACGACGTAGCAGATCGCTCGGCGATCGTCACCGGAGCAGGCTCCGGAATCGGCCGCGCGGTTGCACTGGAATTGGCGGCGAACGGAGCATCGGTACTGGTCGCCGATCTCGACGGAGACCACGCGACGGCCGTCACCGACGAGATCACTGCAGCCGGAGGCACCGCGGCAGCCTTCGTCGGCAACGTTGCGAACCTGGACGACGTGAAGGCCATGGTCGCTGCGGCCGGTGACCTGGCTCCGCTTCGCATCGCCGTCAACAACGCAGGCATCGGAGGCGAACCCCTCCCCGTCGGCGACGTGTCGGTGGACAGCTGGCGCAAGGTCATCGAGGTCAATCTCAACGCGGTGTTCTACGGAATGAAGGCCCAGATCCCGGCCATCGCCGCAGCAGGCGGTGGATCCATCGTCAACATGGCCTCGGTCCTCGGCAGCGTCGGAATTGCCAACTCGGCCAGCTACGTCGCATCCAAGCACGGCCTGCTCGGTCTGACGAAGAACGCTGCGCTCGAGTACGGCGCACAGGGCGTTCGCGTCAACGCAGTCGGCCCCGGCTTCATCCGCACGCCGCTCCTCGTTGCCAACATGGACGAGGATGCGCGAAAGGCGTTGGAGGCCAAGCACGCTCTCGGTCGTCTCGGCACCTCCGAAGAGGTGTCCAGCCTCGTTGCCTTCCTTGCCAGCGACGCCGCAGGCTTCATCACCGGCAGCTACCACCTCGTCGACGGCGGCTACGCAGCCCAGTAGCTCCGGGCCGTGTCACCGCAGTCGATTCCGTCCGCTCGACGGTGCATCAGCGCACGAACGGCATGACCTGACGCACCTTGGGGTCGCGGAGGTAGAGCGCCGCCCACACCGCGACCCCGACGTACACCGCGAACAACACCGTGCTGAACAGTGGCTTGTCGACCCTCCAATTGGTCAGGACCGCTCCACCGAGGTAGCCGGTGAGCAGTACCGCGCCGAGAAATGCCGTGCGCGGCACCAGGAACAATGCAAGGCTGACCAACAGAACGACACCGATGACCGGCGTCATCTCCTCGCGTAGACCGAGATCGACCGTCGCGTCCCGCACTTGCTGCACATTGATCAACTTGGTCACTCCGTCGAAGATCAGGAAGATCGCGAGGAGTGCCGTCAGCACCCACCCGGCGCGTGCGGCAGTGCGGGAGCCGGACGGGACGGTCGGTGTCACGTTCTCGGTCTGTGTGTTGTTCGAGGCCATTGTCTTCTCCGATGCTCGCGGGGGAGTGTGTGCCTGTACCGACACCGCCCGGCTCGGAAACTCATCGCACGACGCGGTCAGGTACCCAGTTCGCCCGAAATGTCCGCCGCGGCGAGCATCGACACGAGCAGAGGCACAACCTTCTTCGCTCCGACTCGGTACTCACCTCTCCCATGCTGTTCGACGATGTGGGCCGAGCCCAGCACCTTGAGGTGGTGGTAGACCTGCCCCGTCGACCCGAGCCCGACGGCCTCCTGCAGTTCCGACGCGTTGGCCGGTCCCCGCAGGAGCACTTTCACGATCTGCAATCGGACGGGATGGCCAAGGGCAGCAAGCACATCAGTCGTACGCGCGACCGAGAGGTCCAGGACCCCGTCGGGCGAATACCCGATGTCCCATGTCACGTCCCCGTGTAGATGGACGTCGCCGCGGTACGCGATCTCACCGCCCGTCGGGGCAGCTTTCTCTGTCGGAGCACCGACTTCGCGGCGTTCCAGCTCCGCGACCCTGGCCTCCAACTCGGCGAGTCTGGCCTCGAACTCCCCGCTCACACTGCGCAGGCAATTCGGTCGAAGCCCGACGGCGAGCTCAGCGCGTCGACGATCAGCGTCTGCTGGTTCCCGAAGCCGGCGAGAGCTGCCTCGTACCGATCGGCAGGCAACGAGTCGATCAGCCACACCGCCGTCGCCACGGTGCCGTCGTCCCGCCGTAGCTCGAATGCCTGCGTCAGGACGCCCGGCAGGTTGCCGCCTTTGAACCCGATTCCGGCGGCACCGTCGGGCGCGGGTCGGTATTCGAGCTGCCGCAGTGCGACATCGCTACCGTCACCGAAAGTTCCGTCGGCGATCGCGCGATAGAACCCGGCGAGTTCGGCAGCCGATCCCTGCGCCGACCGCTCCTGCACCCCGTCGACCTGCTGATCGTACGACGGCAGTTCGAGGCCTGCACTCACGTCCACACGGAACTGCTGATCGAAGGCCCACCTCTCCGCCGTCGCCCACGTGTCACCGTCGCCCAACGCGGGATCGAACAACGACAGCGTCTGCGTCACGAGTGTCGGAGCCTGGAAATTCTCCCACCCTCCGGCCGCGGCAGCACGCGTGAGCGCGTCGTCACCCAGCCGATAGCGCAGGTAGTCCGGCGCGGCATTGTCACTTTCCTGGATCATCGCGGAGACGATGTCGTCCAGCCGAACGGTGCCGGCAAGATCGGTCGCGCTGGTGCCGTCGCTTGCGATCCCCAGCCGTTCCAGCGCCGCCGGGTGCGCTCCGCCGTCCGTTCCCGGTACGTACCACCGCTCCCAATCCAACAGCGGCACTTGCTCGTCCGGGTCCAGTTCCCCTGCGGCGACCGCGCGAGCATAGGCGCCGAGGTGGACCACTTTCACGGCCGATGCCAGCGGCTGCTGCTCCTCGGCGCGATGTTCGACGGTGCGTCCACTGCCGTCGTCGACCAGCAGGCTCACGGACTCCGGCGCCTGACCGATCAGACCCAACCACCCGTCTTCGGTGTTCAGATCCGTCGACGTCACCGGCGTGCACTCGTCCGGCTCCGGCGCACTGTCGGTGCCGGATGTGGATGTGCACCCCGTCGACACGAGTAGAGCCAGGCAGCTTGCGGATACAGCAATGGTTCGACGCATCGTGACCCCTCTGTCATTCCGTAATTTCGTAATTTCAGATTAGAACACAGCGAAGGCGAGTTCAATGGGAACATATGTTCGAATGCGTGTTACTCTGAGTGGGCCGTCCTGGAGTCCCCCGGCTCCGGACGGTCCAAACGTCGAGCAGGCGGTGGCAAGCATGGATTCACCCGGAAAGAACGCGGCGGCGCATGACGACAGCGGAGGGTGATGACGGCAGCGGAACCCTCCATCGATTGGGCGATCGATGGGTCGAGAACGCACCGTGCAGGTGCGCTCGCGGTCACGCCCTCGGCCCACGGACCGTACTGGTCGGGTCGAGGGCGTGTTCCTGCGGACGAGGGCACCACCGAACCCACGCGTGCCGCACCTGCGGAGATGTCACCTTCAGCCCGCCACTCGGCCCGAGATGCGCGGACGCGAGCTTCGACTCACGAGGATCCCACCGCACCTAGGGCCGCCGGCCCGGTAAGGGACAATCGAGGGCATGGAACGCGATGCCACGGGCGACGAACCCCAGGCGGTGCCGGATTTCGACCGGCTCCGGAACGACTTCACCCGATTCATGATGGGGTACAAGTTCGGCATCGACGAACTCATGACCAAGATCAACATCTTGAAGGAGGAGTTCACCCACATCCATCGGTACAGTCCGATCGAGCACGTCGGTTCACGGCTCAAGACCCCCGAGAGCATCATCACCAAGGCTCGACGAAAGAACTGCCCGCTGACCCTCGACGACATCCGGTCGAACATCGTCGACATCGCAGGCATTCGCATCACGTGCAGCTTCATTTCCGACACGTACCGCATCGCGGACATGATCGGCAGCCAGACCGACGTGCGTGTACTCGAGGTCAAGGATTACATCGCGACGCCGAAACCGAACGGTTACAAGAGCCTTCATCTCATCGTCGAGATTCCGGTGTTCATGAGCGACCGTATCCAACCGGTGCCGGTGGAACTGCAGATCCGTACCATCGCGATGGATTTCTGGGCGAGCCTCGAACACAAGATCTTCTACAAGTACTCCGGGACCATTCCGGCGCCGTTGCTGGCCGAGCTCACCGAGGCCGCGGACAGCGCCAACCGCCTCGACGTCACGATGGAGCGGCTGCACGACGAGGTGGCCGAGTTCAAGAACGACAAGTCCGACGACGCCATCCACCTCAACTCGATGCCGCCGTTGGCTCTGCCCCGCGAACTGTTGATCGCCATGCTCGACGGCACACGATCACTGTGACACGTCACAGAACCGTGAACGTGATCGACTGATACCGAACCGGTTTCGCCGTAGGACCCCCTCCTGATGTGTCAGACTCCGATCGCGGGACCGTACAGAATCGGGGGATCGGGATGTCGGCAGCCGGCGACACGCTGGAAGAGCGGTACGAGTGGGTCGTCGACGCGATGGCGTCGCTCGCGATCACGACGATCGTCAAACGTGTGCTGGCGTTCGCGACCCTGAGCATGGCTATCATCCCGGCGTTGGAACTCGCGTCGGGGTACGCCCCCGCCACCACGGCCGGAGTAGCCGTCACGTGGGCATCGATGCTGTTCGCCTTCGCCGCCGCAGTGTGGTGGTGGGTGTCGCCGTGGCCTCGCATCGGCCCGGCCTTCGTATTCGTCATCGGATCCGACATCGCCATCTTCCTCGCAGTCTTCTCCTCGACCACACCACCCGCGATCACCCTGGCCAAGACTGCGTTCTTCATCGAGATCGGCATGTTCGTCGGCTTCTTCCTGGGCCGGTGGATGCTCGCGACGCACGTCGCGCTCTGCACACTGTTCACGACGGTGATTGCCGTCTGGGTGGTGGTCGTGGACGGTCTCAGCCCCATGATGACCGTGTTCGTATGGGCCCCGATCGTCGTGTCGATCAACGGATTCGTGCTTCTCCTGTACTTCTGCGCCAGCTCGGTCCGAATGGAGTTCGAGTAGTCAGATACGTTCACGCAGCCTCATCGCATCGAACGGAGCGAAGCCCTTGACGTCGTTGTCGAAGTACGCGAAGACGTCTCGGCCCGTGGCCGTCCACTGCGCGATGCGATGAGCCCACTTGTCCAGGGCGGCATCGTCGTAACCGCTCGCGTACAGTTCCTCGTCGCCGTGCAATCGGAGGTACATGAAGTCCGACGTCGGCGTATCGATGAACGGGTAGCGTCCGGCAGTGTCGGCGACGACGAACGCAACATCTTTCTCTCGCAACAATTCGACGGCCTCGTCGCATCGGAAGCTGTCGTGCCGTACCTCGAGTGCGTGACGCAACGGGCGGTCACCGTCGATCACGAGACTGACCCTGTCGTCGGGCAGCTTGTCGTCCCGTAGGCCCGCGAGAGCCACGGCCTCCGTGGTCGTGCGCGGCAGTAGATCGAAGAACGCAGCCAGCGCACCGGCGTCGAACTGCAGGTTGGGCGGCAACTGCCACAGAAATGGACCGAGTTTCGGTCCCAAGCTCAACACACCCGTCGAGTAGAAGTTGGCGAGAGCGGATTCGACGCCGACGAGCCTCTTGATGTGGGTGATGTACCGCCCGCCCTTGACGGAGAACACGAAGTCCTCCGGCGTCTCGTCACGCCACTTCACGAAGCTCGCCGGCTTCTGCATTGCGTAGAACGTTCCGTTGATCTCGATGGAGGACAGCCGTTCCGACGCGTACTCCAACTCTCGGCGGTGTGCCAGACCTTCGGGGTAGAAGTCACCACGCCACGGTGCGTACGTCCAACCCGAGATGCCGACCCTGACCGCCGGCGTCGATGTGTCCGGTACCCGTCGCGTCATGCGAATCAGTATGCCCTCACCGCATCAGACCGGCAGGGCTGTCTTTCCGGTTTCGCGAATGGTGAGAACCGTGGCGACGCCGATCGCGCAGACACCCATGACCCAGTATGCGGGAGACATGGCGTTGCCGGTCGATTCGACGAGCTGCGCCGCGACGTACGGAGCAGTACCACCGGCAGCGATGGTGCCGATGTTGAAACCGAGCGAGACTCCGGTGTAGCGAACGGACCTCGGGAAGAGCTCGGTGAAGAGAGGAAACGCGGGTACCTGGACGACGCCGTTGAGCACCATGTAGACGAAGTACACGATTCCGACGACGACGATGCTGGCCGTGGCACCGAGAATCATGAACGCGGGCAATGCGATCACGATGTACGCGAGGTATCCGGCGAGCAGCACGGGTTTGCGGCCGAATCTGTCGGTCATCATGCCGCTGAGGGGGAACGTGGCGCACGCCAACGCAATACTGATCGCGGATGTCCAGTACACCGCGTCCTTGGAGAACCCCAGATCGTTGATCAGGTACACACTGAAGTACGTCAGGCCGATGTACCCGGAACCGTTCATCGCGATCGCGATACCCACGACGCGCAGCACCGACCACGGGTTGCGCTTCACCACGTCGGACAGCGGGCTCTTGGTGACCTGGTTCTTCTCGGCCATCTCCTCGAATTCGGGACTGTCCTCGAGCTTCAACCTCACCCGCAGGCAGACGACAGCCAGGGGCAGAGCGAGAAGGAACGGAATTCGCCATCCCCAGGACGACATCTGCTCGTCGGTGGTGACGAGGGCGACCAGACCGACAACCGCTGCGGCGACGGCGAATCCGAGTGTCGAACCGATCGGCGTGAACGATCCGAAGAATCCCCGACGGTTGGGCGGCGCGGACTCGGCGATGTACGTTGCGGCGCCGCCGATCTCACCCCCGGCCGAGAACCCCTGCGCCAGGCGGATGATCACCAGCAGAACCGGAGCGAGGTAGCCGACGGACGAGTGCGTCGGAAGCAGCCCGAGGATGCCGCAGGCGATGCCCATGCAGACGACGGTGATGACCAGAGCGGATCGCCGACCACGTCGATCGCCGAGGCGGCCGAAGAAGATGCCGCCGAGGGGACGTGCGACGTAGGCGACGCCGAACACGGCGAGTGTTGCCAGGATCGACACTCCCGGGCTGGTGGACGGGAAGAACAGCGGAGCGATGACGACGGCGAGGAACCCGTACACCGCGAAGTCGTAGTACTCGATCAGAGTTCCGACGCCGCCGGCGATCGCGGCCCGTCTGGCGGTGGTGTTCGACTTTCCGGGGCTTGCCACGTCGGTCCTCGTGGATGGGTGCGGCGCATTGGTCATGTCGGCTGTCCTTGCTGTACGAGTGACTGCTGTGCGAGTGACTGCTGTGCGAGTGACTGCTGTGCGAGTTGGTGCTCGGCGATGAGGAGTTCGTAGGATCCGCCGGCCTCGATGACGGCGACGGTCCTGGGGTTCGGGGGCGAGCCGACGAGTTCGGTTCCGTCGTCGGTGCGGAGGGTCGCGGAGCGCCAGTCCAGCGTCACGGAATCACCCGTCGCCACGGGGGTGGACACTCCGGGAACGGTGATGAGCGGCATCCCGTTGAACGTTTCGCCTCGCCAGAATCCGGGCGAGAACGACTCGGCGACGATCGCTGCGATTCCGGCGTTGCGCAGCGCGACCATCGGCGGGTAGTGCGGGTGACCGTATCCGAAGTTCCGGCCACCGACGATGATGTCTCCCTGCCGAACTCGGTCGACGAACCCCGGGTCGTAGGCGTGCATGCACACGGACCTGAGGTGGTCGGGGTCGTAGGACTTGATGTTGGAGACCCCGACGACGAGGTCGATGTCGAAGTCGTCGCCGAAGATCCAGGCGACTCGTCCCTCGATGACGTCGGGTGGTGGTGGATAGGCACTCACGTCATGAACTCCATTCTCGAACGGTTCCGGCCAGGGCACTCGCCGCAACCGTGTACGGCGATCCCATGTAGATGTTCGCGTCGGAACTACCCATCCGGCCGGAGATGTTGAGAACTCCCGTGGAGATGCAGTTCTCACCTGCCTGGAGTGGCTTCTGATAGCCGAAGCAGAAGTCGCAGCTCGACACCCCGATGGTGGCCCCTGCGGATCGGAGTACGTCCAGAATTCCCTCGCGCTCGGCCTGCTCGTGTACCTGCTGCGAGGTCGGGACGACGTTCAGTTCGACGCCGGGGGCGATGGTGTTGCCGTCGAGCACCAGGGCCGCGGCACGAAGGTCTTCGATGCGCCCGCTCGCACAGGATCCGATGAAGGCCTTGGTGATCGGCGTTCCGGCGGCCTCCTTCGCGGTCATGGTGTTCGCGGCGCGCGCCGAGCCTGGCTGTACGACGCGGGGGACGACCTCCGACAGATCGATGGTGTGCCGGGCCGCGTACACGGCGTCGGCGTCGGGGTGAACCGGCTCGAAGCTCCGGCGTGCAACCGTGTTCGCGTACGCCAACGACGTCTCGTCCGGCTCGAACACCGCGGACACTGCACCGGTGAACATTGCCATGCCGCACAGTCCTTGACGGTGATCGATCTTCATCGACCGAGCGCCGGGACCGCCGAATTCCATGACCTGGTGTGCGCATCCGTCGGCGCCGACGAGATCGATGATGGTGTGGACGAGGTCTCTGCTGTCCACGCCCGGGGAGAATTCACCGACGAGATCGAACCGTGTGGTGGCTGGAATGTCGACGTACACCTTCCCGGTCACCCATGCCTCGATGAGATCGCGGCGGATTCCCCACCCGAGCGCTCCGAACGCTCCGACGCCGCTGATGTGGCCGTCGAAATGAACGAGGAAGTCGCCCGGAATCGCCAGTCCCAGTTCGGCCGTCAGCTGGTGCCCGATTCCGCGGCCTTCGTGCAGTTCGATCCCGTAGAACTCGCACCATTCACGCGTGACCTTGTGGACCTCGGCTTCTTTGTCGTTGTTCTTCGTCAACATGTGGTCGATGAACACTACGTACCGACTCGGATCCTCGAGCTCGGTGATGCCGAAGTCCTCCCGCATCTGACGGAACATCACGTCGGTGTACCCGGGGAAGTCGTAGGCGATCATGCGGGCCGGACGGACCGGGTGATTCTCACCCGCGCGTACCGTCTCGCTGTCGCAGGTGCGAGCCAGAATTTTCTCGGTCATGGTGTAGCCGGGACTCGTCGGGTGGGGACTCGTCGGGTGGGGACTCATTTGACGGCCTCGGGGAGGTATTTGCGCTGTTTGGCTTCGACGTCGGAGAAGCCGATGAGGTCGACGAATTCGTGGTGCGACAGTGCGTCGGCGCTGACCGCGGCGGGAGCTTCGCCCCCGGCGAGGCGCCGCAGTGCCGTTTGCGCGGCGCCGGTTGCCGCCATGAGAACCTGCGTCGGCAAGAGGGCGAGTCGAACTCCGATGCGCTCCAGCACTTCCGGAGTGAAGTCGCGTTCGGTCCAGGTCGATGCCGTCAGCGTGGCCATCAGTGGAACGCCTACCTCGTCGTGGCAACGCTCCCATTCCTCGATGGTCTCGAACGTCTTGGTGACGGGCATGATCATGTCCGCGCCCGCCTCGACGTATGCCTGCGCACGACGGATCGCGTCGTCGCCCCGAGCATCGGTGCGCGCGATGAGCAGCACCGTGTCGGGTGTGGAGTCTCGCACGGCACGGATCTTGCCCGTCGCCTCTTCGACGTCGACCAGTGCCACCGGGTCGCCGACGCAGATGGGGCAGGACTTGGGAGACACCTGGTCCTCCATGAACATTCCTTGCACGCCTGCGTCGACGAACTTCGTCGCGGTTCGTGCAGCATTGACGGCGTTGCCGTAGCCGGTGTCGATGTCCGCGACCAGGGGAAGTTTCGAGGTTTCCCGGATGGTCCTGATGGCCTGAAGGTTCTCCGTCATGGTGTACAGCTCGGCATCGGGGAGTCCGAGCGCAGCGGACACCGCGAATCCCGACGCGCACAGTGCGTCGAATCCGGCCTGCTCGGCGAGCTTGGCCGTCAGACCGTCCCACACCCCGGGGGCGTAGACGAGTCCGGCGGAGGTGAGGTCCTTGAGGGTGGGTGTCGAAGCCGTCATCACTGAGTCCGTTCCGTATTGCGGAATGAGTTCCGTATTTCGTGATACGAAGCTAGAGTGGTCCGGGTCACATGTCAACACGGCACCCCGAAGACGCCGGTTCGTATGATGGCCAGACCGATCACGGACTACCCCCGAAAGCGAGTAACCAGTGGCTGCGCCCTTCCAGTCCGACACCCAGGCGGGACGGGACATCGTCGGAGCCGTCCTCAAGGCATGCACTCTGCTGGAGCATTTCGACGCCTCCCGCCCGGTCTGGACTCTCGGAGATCTGACCGCGGCGAGCGAGATGAACAAGACGACGGTGCATCGCTTGATGACCACTCTCGTTCACGCTGGGTGGATCGACCGGACGGCGGACGGGGCATACCGCGTCGCGATGCCGGTGTTCGAAATCGGCTCGGCGGCATTGGTGAACCTGGACATCCGAACGGCAGCGCGGCCGTACATGACCCAACTCGCCGACGCATTCGGGGACACCGCCTACCTGATGGTTCCCGCCGAGGAAGGTGCCGTGTGCATCGATCGGCTCGAAGGGAACAATCCGTTGGTGGTCGCGGGCATCAACATCGGCTCGGTGCTGCCCTACCACGCTGCTGCAGGCCCCATCGTGATGCTCGCCAACTCGGACACGTTGCGTGACAAGTGGATACAGAGCGATCTGCACGCATTCACCGAACACACCGTCACCGACGCAACCCGCCTGCGCGAGCACCTCGACGCCGTCAGAACTGCCGGATATTCCGTGAGCAATTCCGACTACCTGACCGGCGTCGCCGCTGTCGCCGCCCCGATCCTCGGACGAGGAGGAGCCGTCGTGGCCTCCATCAGCATCGGCGGTCGAGTCGAGGCATTCGAAGGCGAAGCCCTGGACCGGAAGATCGAACGCGTTCGCGACGCTGCCACCCGGCTGACTCGTGCTGCCGAGGCGTTACCTCAGCGAACGTGACGTTCGGTCCGTGATCGGCCCGTCACTCTCGCCCCCGACACCTACTCCCGAGCGTCGGTAGCCTGGACAGAGTGAAGGCCGCCCCGACCATCGGATCTCTCCTGCTCGCGTGTGCTCTCGTCGGCGCCGACGCCGTGGCCGCCCCCGGCGAGATCCGGTCGCAGGCACCCGCCACGGCGGTACCCGCCCTCGGACTCACCTCCGTTCCGGAGGCGCTGTCCGCCGACATGGTCGCCGGAGTGGGCGACGGCACCGCGAGTGTCGAGGAGTCGTCGGGCTCCGCCTCCCGAACATCGGCGTGGGACGAATTCCCGTACCTCCGCTACACCGCGACGTTCGCCCCCGGAGTCGAGTCCGCTGTTCTCACGTGGAACGGCACCTCCGTCAACACCAACGATCTTGCAATGCATGTGCGCGCACCCGGGTCGGACTCCTGGGGGCAGGCCGTCGCCGTCGCCCGCCCCGACACCAGCGGGGGCGACATC
Source organism: Rhodococcus sp. 06-156-4 (assembly GCF_002259345.1). NCBI lineage: Bacteria > Bacillati > Actinomycetota > Actinomycetes > Mycobacteriales > Nocardiaceae > Rhodococcus > Rhodococcus sp. 06-156-4. Next base: position 150,067 of record NZ_NPGB01000027.1, read on the forward strand.
ACTCTCGCGGCGCCCGTGACGGGAATCGACGGCGACGTCGAGGTGATGATCATCGACAGCCCCCGCGCCGATCGGTCCTTCGTCGACGACAACGCCTCTCCCGACGGCGCTTTCGCCGAGCCGGGCACCTACGACTTCGCGCTGCAACACATCAGTGACACCCAGTACATCTCGCGGGACGATCCCACCGTCTACGACGACATGACGCAGTGGACCGTCGACAATGCCGAGAAGTACGGCATCGACTACAGCATGCACACGGGGGACATCATCCAGAGTTGGATCAGCCCCGGCCGTCCGGATGCGCAGTCGCGCATCGAATTCGAGGCTGCGAGCGAGTCCATGAAGCGGCTGGAGGATGCGGGTGTTCCGCACGGGGTGCTCCCCGGCAACCACGACAACCTGTGGAATGTCGCGGGCAAACTGGTGCCCGGAATGCACGAGCAGAACCACGCTCTGTACAACGAATACTTCGGCCCTCAGCGATACCGAGATCAGCCGTGGTGGGGTGATTCGTTCACGGCCGAGGACAATTCGGCACACTACGACCTGATCGACATCGCAGGCGCGAAGTTCCTGATGCTCTACATCGGATACAACCCGCCCGAGAAGGTCATGAAGTGGGCCGAGCAGGTTCTCGACGATCATCCGGATCGGAACGTCGTGATCGGCACCCACTACTACCTGGACGAAGGCGGCGAGAAGAAGCTGATGGCCTTCGGCGACATCGGCGCCAGCTCGGGTCAACAGATCTGGAACCGCCTCGTGAAGCCGTACGAATCGGTGTTCCTCGTGTTGTCGGGGCATGTCGACGGGCAGGCCACCGTCGTCGACAGAGAGGTCGACGACACCGGCCGCACCGTCGTCCAACTCCTCGCCGACTACCAGTACTTCGAGGTCGACGGCGAACGCGCCACAGGCTTCCAACGCCTCCTGCAGTTCGACGTCGACGGCGGACAGATGGCCGTCACGACACATTCACCTGCTCTGAATCGGTTCGACGTGGAGAACTACGATCCCCGACGCCGATTCGTCCCCGAGGACGGAGAATTCGTCACCGACTTCACACTCCGCGCCGACGTTCCCCGAGCCGTCAGCGCGCGATAGCCGCCCAGGTGTCTTCCTGTGTACGTGGGCCGAGCAGACCTGATTGCGTGACAACGACTTCCGTCGCACCTGCATCGTAGTAGCGCTGAATTCCTGCCTTCACGTCGGCTGCGGATCCGACCAGTACCAATTCGGCCGCCCGCTCCACCCCTTCCTCGGCCACCACCCGCTGATACGACGGGATGGCATCGTAGAAGGACATGGCATCCTCGGCGGCGGCCCGGCCGGCGTCCACGTCGTCGGTGACGAGCGCGGCAACGAACGCGATGACGCGGACCGGTTTCCGGCCTGCGCCGGAGGCAGCCTTGTTCACCTGGGGAACGATGCTCGTCTCGAGTACCCGCGGACCGGCCAGGAAGGGCAGGATGCCGTCGGCGAGTTCCCCGCTGGCCCGTAGCGCCCGCGGTCCCATCGCAGCGACGAGCAATGGTAGATCCGTGCCGGCGCCGGCCACGGTGGTCGGCAACGGCGGCGCGGCGGTGATGAACTCGCCGTGATGATCGGCGGTTCCCGTCTCCACGAGCGATCTGGCGACGGTGAGGAATTCACGAACCCGGTCGACGGGTTTCGAGTAGGTCACGCCGAACGCTCGCTCGACGAGGTCGGGTGCGCCCAGTGCCAGACCGAGCTGGAACCGCCCCTGAGTCGCAGCCTGTACGGTTTGCGCCTGCGACACCACCAACAGCGGATGACGCGCGAAGATCGGGACAGCCGAGGTACCGACCTTCAGCGCGGGAACCTCCCGTCCGACGATTCCGGCCAGGGTGATCGCGTCGTAGTCGAACCTCTGCCCGAACCACGCGGAATCGAATCCCGCGGACGCCGCGACCGTCGCCTGACGGACCACGTCGTCGACCGCATTTCCCTCGTCACTGGTGCTGAGCGCAACTCCGATAGTCATTCTTCCGACAACCCGTCGGCGAGGCCCCTGGATTCCCGGTTCGCGACTTTCGCTCAGCCTGATTTCAATCCGCGTTCACGTCCGAACACCGTCCAGATACTCGAGCACGGCCAGCACTCGACGGTGCTGCGCGTCCGAGGGAGGCAGATCGAACTTGGCGAAGACATTGCCCACATGCTTCTCGACGACCCGCTCGGAGACTGTCAGCTTGGACGCCACCGCAGAGTTCGTCAAACCCTGTGCCATCAATGCGAGCACCTCCCGTTCACGGGGTGTCAACCTGTCCAACGACGTCCGCCGCTTGCTGGCGCCCATCAACTGGGTGATCACCTCGGGATCGAGAGCGGTGCCGCCCGCCGCGACGCGAGCCAACGCCTCGACGAATTCGCCGACGTCGGCGACACGATCCTTCAGCAGATACCCGACTCCCGACGCCCTGTCCGCCAACAGCTCTGCCGCATAGCGCGTCTCGACCCACTGGGAGAAGACCATGACCCCCGTCTCCGGGCGTCGGCGTCGAAGTGCCACTGCCGCGACGAGGCCCTCGTCGGTGAAGCTCGGCGGCATCCTGATGTCGATGATCGCGACGTCGGGACGATGCTCGTCGACGGCGGCCTCCAGCGCCTCGGCGTTTCCGACTGCCGCACACACCTCGTTGCCACGTTCGATCAGCAGCTGCGCCAGACCATCCCGCAGGATGACGTTGTCCTCGGCGATGACGATTCTCACGACATCATCCTTTCTCGGTCATCGGCAGCACCAGGGTCACGACCGTCGGTCCACCTGCCGGACTGGCCACTGTCATCGTTCCGTCGACCGTCGATGCTCTCGACTCCAGCCCGGTGATTCCTGTTCCGGCACCGGGTACGGCTCCGCCGATTCCGTTGTCCCGCACGGCGACGACAACCCGGTTCTGCTCCTCACGGACCGAGATCCATGCGGTCGACGCATGAGCGTGCTTGACGATGTTGGTCAGGAGTTCCGCCACACTGAAGTACGCGATCGTTTCGACACTCCTGCTGGGCCTGGACCCCAGGTGAACCGAGAGCACGGTCGGCACGGCCGACCGAGCCGCGAGTGTCTTCAGTGCCGCCTCGAGCCCGAGATCCAATGCCGGCGGGTGGATACCGCGAACGACCTCCCTGAGTTCGCGAAGCGCGTCCTTGGCCGTGCCGTGGGCGGCGGTGATCAATTCTGTCGCGTCCTCGCCTCGTGCGAGTTTGTCCTCGGCTCGCCCCAAGGCCATTGCCATCGTCACCAGACGTGCCTGGGTTCCGTCGTGCAGATCTCGTTCCACCCGGCGCAACGTCGCGGCCGAATCATCGACCGCCACAGCGCGAGTCGTCTCCAGTTGCGCGACCCGCACATCGTACTCGCTTTCACCGAGCAAGGCCTCGATCAGGAAGCGCTCGACACCGGCCAGCAGTCTGATCGGCCACGGTGCAACGAAGAGGCACACGATTCCGAGCAGAACGAGCACGATCATCTGCGGCCAGGTGTCGAAGTAGACGGAGCCGAACGACACGAACGAATGCCGCACGTTGCCGTCGCTGTCGAGCTGAGTCGGATCGAAGACAACTCCGACGACCGGAGACAACGCCATCGCGAGCGCGATGACAAGAAAGAGAAATGCTCCGAATACGCTCGCCAGCGCCACGACCGACTGAATGACCATGAACAAGATCGCGCGCCATCCCGCCCGATCGGTCAAGGCAGCGGCCAGTGACCCGACCACGCCCTGCCACCGAAACGGCTGCGGCGCAGGCACGTGCGTACCCAGAAGTCGATCCGACAGCAGACGGAACGCAACACCCCACGCACGCGCTCCGACAATGACCGCAGCCAAGATCGGAATACCCACCAGCAGTACGACGAGGACCGTTCCGAACATGAACCCGACGAACAGATACGCAGCACCCAGCGCTCCCAGCATCGAGCTCACCAGAAGATAGCCGCCCTCGCGCCAGGTGCGGCCGTCGATCGGCGCGCGCAGTATCAGGCTCGTCATCGATCTCGCCCTCTCTCCCGTTCCGGCTGATTCAGTATCCACTGCCTCGATCTCCACCAGAGTTGTCATGCACTCAGCCTTGCCTGTCAGGGCCGACGAATCGAGGGTGCGGGCCACCATGCCGAAGGTGTGGCCAGCTACACCACGGGTCGTTCAAAGTTCAACTTGCACAGCGTTATTCATGGGAACGTGTGTTCGAAAACTTGTCGGTGGGTCTGGTTATGGTGGTGTCATGCTCATGGGGGATGAGGGTTCGGGGACAGCGGTCGGTGACTCGGCGGTCGGTGACGCGGCGGTCGGTGACTCGGCGGTCGACAGTACGGGGTCGGTGTTGCCGATCGAGGCGGCGTATCTGGCTCAGGTGGTGGCGACGTTGGAGCGTCAGGTGGAGATTCTGAGTCGGATGAACATGCGCGGCGCCAGCACGGCGGATCAGCGTGCGGTGTTGGTGCGTACCGAGGCGGTGACGCGGTCGTTGTTCGGGCAGTCGCACACCTGGCTGGCGGATCTGATGGATCTGCGTGGTCTCGACGACATCTGGGGATCGGTCCCCGACGCTCTGGCGGTGTTGCTGCGGATCTCCCGCAGGCGGGCTGGGCAGCGTATCCGTTTGGCGGAGACCCTCGGTACCCGCACAGCGATGACGGGGGAACGTCTGGCCCCGGAACTGCCCGCGACGGCTGCTGCCGCGCAGGAGGGGGTGCTCGACGAGGAACCGCAGGAGGTGATCCGCAAGTTCTTCCGGCGCCTGGGCAGCAAAAGCGATGTCGAGACGCGGGCGAGCGCGGAGCGGCAGTTGGCGCAGCTGGCTCGCGAGCTCGGTCCGGACGAGTTCGCGGCCGCCGCGCGCCGGTTGTACGACCTGCTCGACCCGGACGGGGATCTGACCGACGAGAGCACTCTCGCCGAGCGCTGCTACGTGAAGATGGGCAAACCCGGGCCCGACGGTCTACGCAAAGGCAGCTTCGTCGTCGACCCCGAAACCGGTGCATACATGGAAGCGATCTTCGAGAAATGGGCCAAACCCGGCATGCTCGACCCCGACGACGCCTCACCCCTCACCGACCCACCCGAACCCACACCGCAGGCAGGCACAGCCGACGCAGCATCGACCGAACCGACACTGTTCGGCGGCGGCAGCGACAGTGGTGGCAGAGGCGAAGACACTGGGGGCAGTGATGACGGCGGTAGTGGCGGCGGCGGCAACGTCGAGGGTTCGGCGAGTTCGGAGGACCATCCTGACCTGGTCGAGCGGGCGCGGCGGGATCGTCGCAGTGTGGGACGTCGACAGCATGATGCGCTCAAGGCGATCACGCGGCAGATGTTGGCGTCCGGCAAGCTCGGTAGTCACCGCGGGCTGCCGGTCACCGCGGTGATCGTCATGCAGTGGAAGGACCTGCAAGCGGGTACCGGGCATGCAGTCACCGCGGCCGGGACCACCATCCGGATGCGTGATGCGATCCGAATGGCCTCCCACGCGGAGCAGTACCTCGCGCTCTTCGACGACGACGGCCGGCCCCTGCACCTGGCCCGCACCAAACGACTCGCCTCCGCCGATCAACGCATCGTGCTCATCGCCGCCGACCGCGGCTGCAGTTTCCCCGGCTGCACCCGTCCGGCGACGCGATCGCAAACCCACCACATCGAAGAATGGGCGCAGGGCGGGCGCACCGACATCGGGGATCTGACATTCGGCTGCGATATCCACCACCCACTCGTCGGACCCGGAGACAACGAGTGGGCGACGACGAAAGCCGGACCCGATCACCCCTACCCCGGGCGGACACTGTGGCATTCACCGGTCTCGGTCGACCCCCAGCGCCGCGGGCGGGTCAATCACTTCCATCACCCGGGGGAGTACATCGTCTCCTCCGACACACCCCTACCCGGACTCGAAAACCACACGACCCACACCACCGGCATCACCGACACGACCGGCACCACTCGAAACGGCGCCATCCGACCCCAGGACGGACAACCCACACACCCACCCACACCGAGCACCCCCACACCGAGCACCCCCACACCAAGCACCCCTGAAGCGAGCCCAGCGGAACAGGACCCACCACCAGGTCGATGACCACCAGCAGGCTGCCAGCGGCACACACGCTCCACGTGTGCCGCGCACAGTCATGCCCGCAACAGCAAGGCCGAACGAACGGGGGCGCAGTTCGAGGCGTAAGAGAACACGGGCGGAGCGGCGGCCAGTACAGTCAGCGAGTCGAGCCTGGCGGGCAGCAGTGCTGTTCCAGCAAGCAGTGGGTCTACCAGACCGGCAGCAGCAGAATGCAGCTGCTGAGACAGGCGTATTTTCGTCGACGGGCGGCCATAATCGGAGGCTATGCAGGCAGCTGGTCGGGCGGTGACCGTGGTGGTGCTGACGCTCGCGGCGACGGCGCTGGCACCCCAGCTGGCGCCGGGTGGGTTCGACGCTGTTCAGCCTCCGGTTGCGTTGCCTCCGGCACCACCACCAGCGCCCGCGGGGCCCCCGCTCACACCGGAGCAGTTGTCCGCCCGCGTGGATCCGACGGTGGTCACGATCTCCGCCGAGTTCGGCACGTACGGAGTGGCCGGAACGGGATTCGTCGTCGGCGCGGACGGGTTGGTTCTGACGAACTTCCACGTCGTCGAACAGGCGACGGATGTGACTGCCGTGCACATGGGCAACGGACTGATCTACGACGCGTCGGTGCTGGGCTACGACAAGTCCCGTGACCTTGCGGTACTGGAGTTGGCGACCGCGTCGGATCTCCCGCCGGCGCCCATCGGGTCCTCGGCCGACCTCGCGGTCGGTGACGCGGTCACAGCCGTCGGGAATGCGGCAGGCGGCGGAATTCTCGTCCCGGCGCCGGGGAGAATCGTCGCACTGGATCGGGTTGTCACCGCGCAGAACTCGGTCGACGGAACCAGCAACGAGCTGACCGGGATGATTCAGATCGACGCCGACGTTCGCGCCGGCGACTCGGGCGGACCGCTCGTCGACGCCTGGGGAGACGTCATCGGAGTGGACGCGGCCGGGCTCTCGGACGACGCCAGAGCCACGCAAGCTCCGGAGGCGTACGCCATCCCGATCGACGACGCGATGGCCGTCGTCGAACAGGTGCGCACCGGGCGCTCGGGTGGGACTGTTCACGTCGGCCCGACGCCGTATCTCGGGGTGTCGATCCGGGACGTGTCGGCTTTCCGTTCGGCGGGCCCGTCGCAGGGAGCTGCGGTGACGTCTGTTCAGAACGACTCTCCCGCAATGAGAACCGGCCTGGCCGACGGCGATGTGATCGTCTCCGTCGACGGCAGACCTGTTCGATCCTCGAAGGACATGTCGGCGGAGATGATCGGGCGCAGGCCGGGGGAGACGATGCGTCTCGAGTGGGTGACCGAGCAGGGTATTCGTCAGGAGCAACCCGTGACGCTCGAGCTGGGAACTCCCACCGCCTGATTCGCACCCGCAGTGTTCACGCCTGCAACACGGACAGGATGTTGCCGGACGGGTCGGTGAACCAGGCGATCAGCGGTCCGCCGTGGCGGAAGATCCCCTTCTCGTCGGTTCCCATGTCCGGATACTGCTGAAAGACAACTCCTTCGGCCGTCAACGCGTCGACGGCGGCGTCGATGTCCGCGACCGGAAAGTTGAGAATGGTGTACGGCGCGGGTTCGTGCCGCTCCCGCGGGTAGATCAGAATCTCGACGGCGTCGCTCAGGCGAAGGTGGAGCATGCCCATCTCACCTGTCTCGACGGTCAGCCCGAGCGTGTCCGCGTAGAACGCTCGGGCCGCCTCCATGTCGTCGACGGCGAATCCGGAGAACGGTGGTCCTGTGAGTTCGAGTGTCGGCATGGTCCGATTGTTCACCCGATGCACGTGTTCTGCAGCGAAAACCTGCTTCAGACCCGTTCCAGAATCGTCGCGTTCGCGAGCCCGCCTGCTTCGCACATCGTCTGCAGACCGAATCGGGCATCGTTCTGCTCCATGGCGTTGACCAACGTCGTCATGATTCGTGCTCCGCTTGCCCCGAGTGGGTGGCCGATCGCGATGGCTCCGCCGTTGACGTTCACCCGGGACGAGTCTGCACCGGTTTCCTTCTGCCATGCCAGAACCACCGAAGCGAAGGCCTCGTTCACCTCGAACAGATCGATGTCGGCCAGGCCCAGGCCCGCCCGCTTCAACACCTTCTCGGTCGCTGGAATGACGCCGGTGAGCATGTACAACGGATCGGATCCGACGACAGCGACGCTGTGCAGGCGCGCGAGAGGCTTCAACCCCAAGCGCGTGGCGATCTCGCTCGTCGTGATCAGCAAAGCGGCGCTGCCGTCGCTGAGCGGACTACTGTTCCCGGCGGTGACGGACCAGTCGATCTGTGGGAAGCGTTCACCTACTGCATCATCGACGAATGCCGGCCGTAGAGCAGCCATCGATTCCAGCGTTCCGCCGCTACGGATGATCTCGTCGTGATCCAACTCCGCCAGGGGTGCCAATTCTTTCGAAAACCTGCCTCCGGTGGCGGCGGCGTAGGCCTTGGCATGACTGTTCAATGCGAACTCGTCCTGAGCGGTCCGGTCGAATCCCCACTTCGCTGCGATCAGCTCGGCGCTGTGACCCTGCGCCACAAGCCCTTCGGCGTATCGTTCACTGAAGCCGATCCCTCGCGGATCGGAACCCGGCCTGATGTTGGAACCCGGCCTGACGTTGGATCCCGGCCTGATGTTGGAACCCATCGGCACACGTCCCATGGATTCGACGCCGGCAGCAACGACGATGTCGTACGCACCGGACATGACACCCTGCGCGGCGAAATGCACTGCCTGCTGGCTGCTTCCACATTGGCGGTCCACCGTGGTGCCGGGCACGGACTCGGGATAACCGGCAGCCAGCAGTGCCGTCCGAGCGATGTTGAAGGCTTGTTCGTCCACCTGCGTGACCGCCCCGGTGATGACGTCGTCGATCATCGCCGGGTCGATCCCGCTTCGTTCGACGACGGCCCGGAGGCTGTGCGCCAGCAGATCGGCTGGATGCACACCGTGCAGCGCCCCGCTGGCCTTGCCTTTACCGACCGGAGTACGGACCGCCTCGACGATGACTGCGTCGCGGCCGAATGTGTGTGACATGGCAAGACCCCTTCGACTGGCTTTGGTTTACCCTAGCTAGCCTGACTATATCTTTGCATAGTCAACTCGTCCAGGTGGCATACGTCACCGACGGGAGTAGCGTTCAGTACGTGACTATTCGTCTCGGTTACCAGATGCCCAATTTCAGCTACGAAGGTTCCGTCAAGGAACTGTTCCCCACGGTCATCGCGCAGGCGCGCGAGGCAGAAGCCGCGGGATTCGACACCGCGTTCGTCATGGACCACTTCTACCAACTCCCCGGGATCGGCAAGCCGGACGAGCCGATGCTCGAGGCGTACTCCGCCCTCTCGGGGCTGGCCAGTGCCACGGAGACCATCCAGCTGTCGGCCCTCGTCACCGGCAACACCTACCGGAACCCGGCAATACTCGCCAAGACCGTCACCACGCTCGACGTCGTCAGCGGCGGACGCGCGATCCTCGGCATCGGTGCGGGCTGGTTCGAACTGGAGCACACCAGCTTCGGGCTCGAGTTCGGCACGTTCACGGACCGTTTCGAGCGTCTCGACGAAGCCCTCCAGATCATCGAACCCATGCTTCGCGGTCAGCGACCGACGTTCGACGGCCTCTGGTACCAGGTCGAGAACGCAATCAACGAGCCTCGCATCCGCGACGATCTGCCCATCATGCTCGGCGGCGGCGGCGAGAAGAAGACGTTCGGTCTCGCGGCGCAGTTCGCGGATCACCTCAACATCATCTGCAACGCAAGCGAATTGCCGCGCAAGGTCGCAGCCGTCGAAGCGCGCTGCGAAGAGGTGGACCGCGATCCCAAGGATCTCGAAACCAGCTTCCTCGCGTTCGTCATCATCGACGAGGACGGCGACAAGGCAGTGAAGCTGAGGAACGACTACCTGCTCTCCACCGGCGTCGACGTGTCCAACCTGTCCGACGACGATGCCGCGGCCGCCACCGATCGCATCTTCTGCGGCACTCCCGACGACATCGCCGGGCAGATCCAGAAGCGCGTTCTCGACCACGGTATCGACGGAATCATCATCAATCTGGTCACCAATGGACACGAGCCCGGCGTCGTCGAACTTGCAGGTAAAACCCTGAAGCCGCTCGTCGGGTAAAGCTGGCACGGGGGAACTGCGCGTGGCATAGTTCCCCCGTGGCTCAGCTGACTTTGAACGGGCACCGAGTGCTCGTCGCGAATCTGAACGGTGACTCGCTGCGCGCGATCACCGGATCGATGGTCGCGTACGAGGGCGACGTCGCCTTCAAGAACGCCGGAATGGGCGGTGGTGGAGGTCTGCGCGCTGCGCTCAAGCAGAAGGTGACGGGCGAATCCCTCTCTCTGATGGAGGTTTCCGGTAAAGGCACCGTCTATTTTGCCGTCGACGCCCAGGACGTCACCATCGTCGACATCTCCGGTGACTCCATGCACGTCGAAGCGTCGCAGCTACTGGCTCTCACCGGTCAGCTGAAGACCGAGGTCAAGTTCTCCGGCCTCCGCGGAGCGTCGTCGGGCCAAGGACTGTTCACGACGGTGGTCAGCGGAACCGGCCAGGTCGCACTGCTGTCGGCGGGCGGGCCGCTCATCGCGCTGGCCGTCGACCCGCAGTACCCGCTCGTCGTCGATCCCGACGCGTTCGTCGCCCACCGCGGGCAGCTGAACCAGAGCTTCGTGACGGACGTGACCTGGCGATCCGCCATCGGAGGCGGCAGCGGCGAAGCCTTCTCGCTGCGTTTCGACGGCCACGGCGTCGTCTACATCCAGCCCGAGGAGCGCTGACATGCCGCTGGAACTCGTCAACAGCAAAGTCGTCAAGTCGACCCTCGCACCGGGCCAGAACGTGTTGGCGCGCAAGGGTTCCATGCTCTACTACACGGGCGACGTCCATTTCATCCCGCACTCGATGGGTGGATCGGCGGGTGCCATGCCGTCCATGGGTGGCGTGGCGGGGATGGCGGGCCGGATGATGTCCGGCGAGCACGTCGCGATGATGGCGGCCGAAGGCCAGGGTGAGGTCTTCTACGGCCACGCGGGCCTGTACGTCGAAGTGATCCACCTCGACGGGTCGTCGATGCTGACCGTCGAAGCCGACCGCCTGCTGGTGCACGACGGTTACCTCCAGAGCTCGATCGTCGCGCTCACCTCACAGGGTGGTGTGCGCGGAGCAGTTCGAGGAGCGATGACCGGCCAGGGATTGTTCACCACGCAGCTGACCGGGCAGGGCAGCGTTGCCGTTCTGTCTCACGGCGGGGCCATTCCACTGCAGGTCGGGCCGGAGCACCCCCAGGTGGTGGTCGATCCCCAGGCGTACGTCTGTCACATCGGCAACATCGATGTCGACATCTCCGCCAACGTCGGATGGCGTGACGCAGTCGGTAAAGGCAGCGGCGAGGCCATCCAGTTGAAGATGACGGGCTTCGGGACCGTCTGGGTCCAGGCCTCCGAGCAGAAGTTCTAGGAGCTGACATGAGCCTCGAGATCCACACCCCACACACGCTCCCGGTCAACGACAACGTCCCCGGCAACGACTATGCCTTCTGCGTCGAACTCGCCGGCCAGCCCTGGTTCACTTCGAAGGGCGCAATGATCGCCTATTACGGCAACGTGCGCTTCGAACCGCTCGGCCAGACGTCGATGCCTGCCATCGTCGCCGCGCGATTCTCCTCGCCGCTGTACTCGAACGACTGGGTGCTCGCACAGGGTCAGGGCAAGCTGATCCTCGGCGACCGCGGCTTCAACATCAACTCCTACGACCTCGACAACGGCAATCTGACCATCCGAGCGTCCAACCTCCTGGCGTTCGAGCCGACCCTCGATCTGAAGCAGTCGATCGTTCCTGGATTCCTGACCTTGCTGGGTACCGGCAAGTTCCTGGCGTCGTCGAACGGGCAGGTCATGTTCGCCGAACCTCCACTGCGCATCGACCCGGAAGCACTCGTCGGATGGGCCGACTGCCCGTCGCCATCGCATCACTTCGACGCAGGCTGGATGCAGAACTTTCTGGGCGCAGCGCGCGGATTCCTCGGCGCGAACAGTGGTGAAGAACGCCAGTTCGACTTCACCGGCGCAGGCACCGTGCTGATCCAGTCCAGCGAAAAGGTCCTCGACGACGGTCACCTGCTGCGCCACATCGAGTCGCAGACCGTCACCCTCGGTCAGAACAGTCTCCGGGCCCTGCACAACACGATCGGTGCACGGCTTCAGCAGTAATCCCGCAGCGGGCGCACACTGGAGACATGACCAACAACGGACCGTTCAACATCGACCCCGAAGACTTCGATCGCTTCGCCAAGGAAGCGAGCGACGGACTGCGTGACGTCGTCGGCCAGGTCGGCAAGATCATCGGCCAATCCGGTGCGATCGGGCCATGGGGTGCATTCTTCGGTGAGGCGGCAGCGCCGACGAGGAAGCCCGCTCCGGAGCCCGAGACCACCGGCGACAAAGGCGACGGCGTCTGGACCATCTACACCGTCTCCGACGACGGTGCTGCCATCGACCAGGTGTTCGCCACCGAACTCGACGCTCTGCGAGCACACAAGGACAACACCGACCCGACGCGCAAGGTTCGGTTCTTGCCGTACGGAATGAGTGTCAGCGCGCTGGACTAGACCTCTCGACCGCATCGGCCGCCTTGGCGATTCCGCCGTGCGCGCGGACCTCGGCACCGATCTCGATCAAGCGTGCGCGTACCTCGGGTGATACGGCAACCGATTCGACGGCCTTGCGCAGCGATTCCACCGTCACCTCGTCGTTCTGGAGCTGGACGCCGACGCCGAGTTCCTCGAGCAACGACGCGTTTCCGAACTGATCCACCGCCTGCGGGATGGCGACCGTGGGGACCTCGAACCACAGTGCCTCGGTGCAGCCGCCCATTCCTGCGTGGGTGACGAACACCGACGCGGCACGCAGGACCGTGAGCTGCGGAACGCGCGCATGGATCTCGATGTTCGACGGCACGTCTCCTAATTCCGCTGCGCCGACACGGTTTCCGATGGAGATCACCACGTGCCAGTCCGTTCCGCCGAACGCCTCGATGCAAGTGCGGTAGAACTCCGGCCGCTCGTTGAACCCGGTACCGAACGAGATGTAGAGAACGCGTGCATTCGGGGCCGTCCAGCCTGTCTCGGCAAGACGCCCGGCATCGAGACACGGGCCGACGAACTGCACCCGGTCCGGTACCCGGTCCGCATTGGGCTGCATCGCACGCGGAATCAGCGACAGAACGTGTTCGGGATGGGAGATCCAGTCCCAGGCGTCGACGTGAATATCGTTGTCGGTGAGCCATGTCGAGTACGCGGCGTGGTACTTCTGCCCCGTCTCGGATGCTCGTAGTGGACCGAGCATCTCGGACAGATCGTCCTCGTATCCATCCCATGCGACCATCGCGGGTGAGAGTTGGACGGCCTTGACGTCGTAGCGACGACCCAACACCGGTGCCGCCAGACCGCCGATGTCGTACAGGAACAGATCCGGGCGGTCCTCGTCGTAGAACGCCGCCAATCCGGCGAAGGATTCCAGCGCCTCGTCCAGGAACACGTGCATCGCCGACGCCGGGTCGTCCGGCCAGTCGTCCTCACCCTGCGGGAGGATGGAGGAGAACGAAACCACCTCCACCCCAAGGGGTTCGACCAGCCCGGCCAGCTGTTCACCGACGGCGTACGTGACCCGATGCCCGCGGCGCACCAACTCGGCGATCAGGCCGAGAGAAGGGTAGATGTGGCTCGGCGCCGTCGTGCCGATCATCGCGATGTGCATGTCGACGACGCTAACGCGTGCTCTCGCGCGGTGCTACCCGATTTACGGCGACTCGTTGGCGATGAGGTCCAGCAGGCCGGGGAACCGCTCGTTCAGTTCCGGCCTGCGCAGCGTGACCTTGCGACTGTTGCCCCGATCGACCTGGAACACCAACCCGGATTCGCGCAGAACCCGAAAATGATGCGTCAGAGTCGATTTGGTGACGCCCAACTCGAACGACATACACGTTCGCTCGGCACCGTCGTCGTCGCCGACCAGCTCGGTGATCACCTTCCTCCGCAACGGATCTGCCAACGCGGACATGACTTTGCCCAGTTCCATCTCCGACACCTCGGGGTGCCCGTTCTCGTCCATGGTCCCACTTCCTAGTTAATAGGTACGGCTTGCGTCGTACCTATTTTTCTGCTTGTCTGGTACGGCAATCATCGTACCTAGGGGGAGCCGATGCAATCCAAGAACACTCTCGTCGTCGTTCTCGCGGCGCAATTCGTCGTACCCATGTCGATCGCGGGAACGGCCATCGCACTACCGGACATCGCGCGCGACCTCGGCGACGCCCCCGGTCCGCTGCACTGGGTCGTCAACGGGTTCAACCTCGCATTCGCGCTGTTCACGGTCGTGTGGGGCGCAGTGTCGGACCGCATCGGGCACCACATCTCGTTTCGGCTCGGTGTCGCGCTGACCGGCCTGGCCGGCATCGTGAGTGCCGCCGCTCCCTCGGTGGAGATCCTCGACGCCGCCCGGGTTCTCGCCGGAATCGGCGCCGCGGCTGTGCTCGTCGGATCGACATCGATCCTGTCGCATCTCTACACCGGTGCCGACCGCGCAACGGCTTTCGCCGCGTTCGGCACAGTCAACGGCCTCGGACTTGCGCTCGGCCCCACGATCTCCGGCTTCCTCGTCGGCGGAATCGGCTGGCGAGGAGTCTTTCTCGCGCAGGCAGCGGTGTTGATCGTCGCGCTGGCGGGGACAGTCGTACTGCCACGCATCCGGCCCGAACGCGTGGGCTCGGCCCCTATTCTCGACGTCGGCCTCCTACGCAACCGCACCTTCCTCGGCCTGTGCCTGGTGCCCGTCGCGGGCGCGATCGGATTCGTCACCCTCCTGACCTACCTGCCGAATGCACTCAGCGGCATCACATCGATGGATCCGACGTCCGCGGGCCTGTTCATGCTGACGATGACGGTCCCCGTTCTGCTCGCACCTGCCGTCGTGGCCAAGCTGATCACGACGGGGTCGGTCACGCCGAAGACGGTCATCGGCGTCAGCCTCGCCGCTCTCGTTCTGGGCGATCTCGGGATGCTCGCGCTGCGGCCCGACTCTTCCCTGTGGTGGATCGTGGTGCCGATGGTGGCCGTCGGCCTGGGATTCGGTCTACCCATCGGTTTGGTCGACGGAGAAGCTCTCGCGGCGGTTCCCCCGGAGCAGACCGGCACGGCTGCGGGCGTCCTCAACCTGTTCCGCATCGGCGGCGAGGCTCTGCTCGTCGCCGGCTATGCGTGGACGCTCACCGCGTTCGTCACGGCCTCGATGCCCGACAACCCCGTCGCCGACGCCACCGCAGCCGGGATTCCCGGCCATCCGCACGAGTACGCGGCGGCATTCCACGATGTCGTGGTCGTCCTTGCGCTGCTGGTCGCGGTGACAGCCGCTGCGGTCGTGCTGCTCACCCGCTCGCGCAAGCGCACTGACGTATCGTCGGCCGCGTGACTTTCCTGCAGCCGGTGACGTTGACCAACGACGTCGTGACGCTCGAACCGCTGAGCCACGACCACCTCGAAGGACTTTCCGACGCCGTTCGCGACGGTGAACTCTGGAACCTCTGGTACACCTCGGTGCCGAGGCCGGAGAACATGGCCGCCGAGATCGATCGGCGACTCGGCCTGCTCGACGCCCAGTCGATGCTGCCGTTCACCGTGCGCCGTAACGACACGGGGCAGATCATCGGCATGACGACGTACATGAATGCCGACGCCGCGAACCGCCGACTGGAGATCGGGTCCACCTGGAACGCCACCTCCGCTCAGCGCAGCGGAACCAACACCGCGAGCAAATTGCTGCTGCTCACTCATGCGTTCGAGGAAATGCACTGCATCGCAGTCGAATTCCGTACCCATTGGATGAACCTGCAATCACGCACCGCCATCGCACGGCTCGGCGCCAAGCAGGACGGCATCCTGCGTAACCACCAACGCATGCCCGACGGCTCCCTGCGCGACACCGTCGTGTTCTCCATCGTCGAGTCCGAATGGCCCGCTGTTCGTAACGAGCTGGTGCGTCGACTGGCGCGGTAGTCGGCCGGTCGGCGGCACCGCCACGGTAAGTTGGCGCACGTGCGAGTCGACGGGCGGGACATTCCGGTCACCGGGAGTCTGTTGCAACCGCTCGTCCGACGGACAAGCGACATCCTGCGTGTGGTGCTGTCCGTGCTGCTGCTCGCGACGGTCATCGCGGGCTCGCTCATCACCCGTAATCAGTGGGACGCCCTCGAGATGTCGGTGTCGAACATCCTGGGTGTACTGAGCCCCGATCAGTCGAATCTGGTCTACCTTCTGTACGGCGTCGCGATTCTGGCACTGCCCTTCGGCATCCTCATCGGGTTGATCGCCGGACGGAAATGGAAGCTCCTCGCGGGGTATGCGGCGGCAGGACTCATCGCAGGCCTGTCCCTGTCCATCACCGGGACCGGTATCTCGACCCCGGACTGGCACCTCGACGTGCCGGATCGTCTCGACACCTTCCTGTCCCAGTTCCTCGACGACTCCCGTTGGATCGCGATGCTGGCTGCCGTCCTCACGGTGTCCGGCCCGTGGCTACCCGCGCGGTGGCGTCGGGTGTGGTGGTTCCTGCTGCTCGCCTTCGTGCCGATCCACCTGTTCGTCAGTACCGTCGTGCCGGCTCGGTCGATGCTCGGCCTGTCCGTCGGGTGGTTGGTCGGCGCACTGATCGTTCTCGTCGTCGGCACGCCTGCGCTCGAGGTTCCGCTCGACGCCGCCGTCCGGCTCCTCGCCAAACGCGGTCACACCGTCATCTCGCTGGAAGTACTGAAGCCTGCGGGGCCAGGCCCGCTGGTTCTCTCGGCGGCAGCGGAAGGACCGGAGCCCGAGATCATCGTCGAGATGTACGGCCAGAACCAACGTAGCGGGGGAGCCCTCCGGCAGGTGTGGCGATGGCTGTCGTTCCGTAACAGCGAGAGCGCGCCTCTGCACGCGTCGATGCGCCGAGCCGTCGAACACCGCGCACTGATGGGCATCGCCATCGGCGACCTCGGCGTCGCCAGCAGCAGGCCTCTGGCCGTGTCGGCACTCGACCGAGGTTGGGCGTTGTACGCCCACAGCGCACCCCGCGGCGTCCCCGTCGACGAGACCTCACCCGACGAGTTGGCGTCGAGCATCTGGAACGGACTCCAGACACTGCACGAGGTTCAGATCTCCCACGGCGATCTGCGCAGCGCGGAGCTCCGCAACGACGACGGCACGGCCCTGTTCGGCGGGTTCTCCAGCGCCGAGCTGGGCGCATCGGACGCGCAGATGCAGTCCGACGTCGCGCAACTTCTGATCTCGACATCCGCGCTCTTCGGTGAGGAGCGGGCAGTCCGGATCGCCGTCGACACCCTCGGCGAGGACATCGTCGTCACTGCAGCCGGGCGGTTGACCAAGACCGCGATTCCCACGCGCGTGCTCGAGTCCGTCCCCGACGGCAAGGGCATCATGAAGTCGGTACGCGACGAAGTCGTGAAGCAGACCGGCACCGAGAAGATCGCCACCGAGCAGGTCACTCGCTTCACCCGGAACCAGATCATCCAACTGGTCCTGCTGATCGGTCTCGTGTACGTCGCCTACCCGTTCATCAGCGCCGTCCCGACCTTCGTCACCGAGTTGCAGACTGCCAACTGGTGGTGGGCACTGCTCGGACTCGCGGTATCGGCGCTGACGTACGTCGGTGCGGCCGCGGCACTGTGGGCGTGCGCATCCGGACTCGTCAGCTTTCGGAACCTCACGATCATGCAGGTGGCCAACACGTTCGCCGCGACGACGACGCCTGCCGGGGTCGGTGGCCTCGCGCTGAGCGTCCGCTTTCTGCAGAAGGGCGGCCTCGGCGCGGTACGTGCGACCGCCGCTGTGGCACTGCAGCAATCGGTCCAGGTGATCACGCACGTCTCGTTGCTCGTCTTCTTCTCCGTCGCCGCAGGCACATCGGCCGACCTGGCGCACTTCGTACCGGACGCGACGGTGCTCTACCTGATCGCGGGTGTCGTCCTCGGCATCCTCGGCACCGTCCTGTTCGTCCCGACGCTTCGGCGCTGGCTGCGCAATGCCGTGCGCCCGCAGCTGAAGGAGGTGTTCGGTGAACTCGGAGATCTGGCCAAGGACCCCAAACGATTCGCGATCATCGTCCTCGGCTGTGCGGCAACCACTCTGGGCGCCGCACTGGCCCTGTGGGCGAGCGTGGAAGCGTTCGGCGGCGGCACCACGTTCGTCACCGTCACCGTCGTGACGATGATCGGCGGAACCCTCGCATCGGCAGCGCCCACACCCGGTGGCGTCGGCGCCGTGGAGGCCGCCCTGATCGGCGGGCTCGCGGCGTTCGGACTCCCCGCGAGCGTCGCTGTCCCGTCGGTGCTGCTCTATCGCGTGCTCACGTGTTGGCTGCCGGTCTTCTGTGGGTGGCCGACTCTCCGATGGCTGACGAACAAGGACATGGTGTGACATGCCCACTGCCGACGAACTCCTCGGCGCCGGAGTCGTTACCGAATTGGTCCGGCACCTCGGCGGGCGAATGCCCGCGACACTGGCCACCACCAGGGACTTCGACGGACTGAGCCTGAGCGACCGTGCCCGCGTCGTCCGGGACGCCCTGCTCGCGGAACTGCCGGCGGCCTACGCGCCGTTCGAGAAGAAGATCCGCACTGCGCTGAAGAAGAGCACCTTCACCGGATGGATGATCTGGCCCGTCACCGAGGCCGTCGCCGTCAGGGCAACCACTTCCGGCAAGCCCGGCCCGGAAGGAGAGGCACCGACAACGGCGGACACCGCCACGTTCGATTCCGGCTTGGCGCTCCTCGCCGACCTCACCCCGCGTCTGACGTCCGAGTTCGCCGTCAGGACCTTCATGGACGCGAACCTGGACCGCACGCTCCAGGCCGCCCTCACGTGGACCTCACACAAGGACGAGCATGTCCGCCGACTCGCCACCGAGGGCACCCGTCCGTTCCTGCCGTGGGCGAGGAGAGTCAAGGCACTCACCGCCCGGCCCGACGCGACCGTCCCGATCCTGGACGCGCTGTACCGCGACGAGTCCGAGTACGTGCGTCGATCGGTAGCCAACCATCTGAACGATCTGAGCCGCACGGACCCGACGCTCGTCGTCACGACCGCACGCCGCTGGACCGAGGCGCCGGACGACAACACCCCGAGACTCGTTCGGCACGCGCTGCGCACCCTGGTCAAGAAGGGCGATCCCGACGCCTTGGCGCTGCTCGGTTTCGCGCCGCCCGACGGCGTCACGGTGCACGACCTGATGGTGACCCCGACGAACGTGATCAGCGGCGGCGAGCTGACGTTCCGGTTCGAGCTCGCGTCGACGTCGGAGCAGGCGGTCGCTGTCGACTACGTCCTTCACCATGTTCGAGCGAACGGCACACGCAGCCCCAAGGTCTTCAAATTGACCACACGGACGCTCGCACCCGGCTCGCCCGCGGTTCTCACGCGGTCACATTCGTTCCGGCCCATCAGCACTCGCCGGTACTACCCCGGTGAACATGTGCTCGAGATTCAGGTGAACGGTTCGACCCTCGCTCGTACCGTTTTCAACCTGGGCTGATCGAGCAGATACCATGCTCGCGTGACGAAGGTACTGCATGAACTTCCCGTCGGTGAGCGCATCGGCATCGCATTCTCCGGCGGCCTGGACACGTCCGTTGCCGTGGCGTGGATGCGTGAACACGGCGCTGTCCCGTACGCGTACACCGCCGACATCGGCCAGTACGACGAACCGGATCTGTCCGACGTTCCCGCCCGTGGCCGCGCCTACGGTGCCGAGCAGGCTCGCCTCGTCGACTGCCGCGAACCGCTGGTGGAAGAGGGATTGGCCGCGCTGACGTGCGGCGCCTTCCACATTCGTTCGTCGGGGCAGACCTACTTCAACACCACACCCCTCGGCCGCGCCGTCACCGGCACTCTGTTGGTCCGCGCGATGCAGGAGGACGGCGTCTCCATCTGGGGCGACGGTTCCACCTACAAGGGCAACGACATCGAGCGGTTCTACCGCTACGGTCTGCTCGCCAACCCGGAACTGCGGATCTACAAGCCGTGGCTGGACAAGGCGTTCGTGACCGAGCTGGGTGGCCGTCAGGAAATGTCGGTCTGGCTCACCGAGCACAACCTGCCCTACCGCGACTCCGCGGAGAAGGCGTACTCCACCGACGCCAACATCTGGGGCGCGACGCACGAGGCCAAGAGCCTCGAATACCTCGACACGTCGCTCGAGATCGTCAACCCCATCATGGGTGTCCGCTTCTGGGACCCCGAGGTCGCCATCGACACCGAGGACGTCACGGTCGAGTTCGAGCGTGGCCGTCCCGTCGCGATCAACGGCAAGCGCTTCGACAGTGCCGTCGACCTGGTGATGGAAGCGAACACCATCGGCGGACGTCACGGTCTCGGCATGTCCGATCAGATCGAGAACCGCATCATCGAAGCCAAGAGTCGTGGCATCTACGAGGCACCGGGCATGGCGCTGCTGCACATCACCTACGAGCGCCTGATCAACGCGGTCCACAACGAGGACACCGTCGCGTCGTACCACAACGAGGGCCGTCGACTCGGTCGGTTGCTGTACGAGGGCCGCTGGTTCGACCCGCAGGCCCTGATGCTGCGCGAAGGCCTGCAGCGGTGGGTCGGCAACGTCGTCAGCGGAAGCGTCACCGTACGTCTGCGCCGCGGCCAGGACTTCACGATCCTCGATACCCAGGGATCGAACTTCAGCTACCACCCCGAGAAGCTGTCGATGGAGCGCGCGAAGGACCAGGCGTTCTTCCCCGGTGATCGCATCGGTCAGCTGACCATGCGCAACCTCGACATCGCGGACTCGCGCAGCAAGCTCGAGCAGTACGCCTCCCAGCATCAGGTCACGGCGTTCGAGGATCTCGTCGGTCAGGTTCCCGCCGGTGGGGCAGCAGCCATTTCCGCGGGCGGAAACTCCGACCAGGTCAATTCGGACGCCCTCGACCACGCCGCCATCGAGTCCGGTACCGACTGACGTCCGACTGCCCGAAACCCCGTCGCATAACCTGATCGCTGGTACGGTTCGACCAGGTCGATTCGACGGGGTGGGGGCCCTCGAAGTACAGGGAGTGCGCCTGCCTCGCTCGACGCAGGCTCGATCGGCGTCGAGCGAACGAGAGGTCCAGTGACCGTGGAGGGTGTCACCGAGTCCGGTTCGGATTCGCAGACCGATCGGTCGCACCCCCAACCGCCGACTCGGCACGGCATCAACACCTACGAACCCGACGTCCCGGTCGCCGAAGCTCCCGAGGGTGAAGCCTGGGGACGAAAGCTGATCGGGCTTCTCACCGCGTCCTTCGGTATCGCCGGCCTGTTGATGATCCCGTCGGGGCAGTTCACCGACGTGGAATCGGTATTGGTGGCGCTGGCGTCGGCGTCGACGGTTCCCGTTGCTCTCGCCTGGATCCTGGGCCGGTGGCCCAGCCGGAGGATGGCCAACGTGTACGTCCTGTGGGCGGACATCGGCATCCTCTTCGTTCTCCTCGCGCACGAATCACCGTTCGTGGCCATGCCTGGGTGCGCGATGTTCGCCATCGTCGCGCTGTTCGCCATCGTCGGAACGTCGCCGCGAGTACTCACTGCGCACCTGATTCTCGCCGCCCTCGTTCTTGTCTATCTCGCTGTGATGGCGGCCCGCAGCGGTATGGAACCGTGGTCGGTCGCCTCACGCGTCGTCACGATCGGCTCTCTCTTCATCACACCGTTCGCTCTGCGCCCCTACATTCGCTTCCTTCGTCAACGCGCACAGGTCGGACTCCGCGACTCGTTGACCGGGTTGTGGAACCGCCGCGGACTCTTCGACATGGTCGACCAACTGAACTACGCCCGAGCAGGCACGAAGGTGGAATCCCGAGCAATCGGCGTGGTGGTCGTCGACATCGACCGGTTCAAGGCCATCAACGACCGCTACGGACACCCGACCGGTGACGCCGTTCTCGTCGAGGTCGCAGACCGGTTGCAGCAGGCGGCGTCGACCGGGAGTGGAGACGGCAGAAACGACCCGACCACGGACTCGGTGGTGTCACGGCTCGGCGGAGACGAGTTCGTCTGCGTGCACATCGGCACTCGCGCCGAGGTCGACGACGCCGAGCAGCGGCTACGCGCCGCGCTGGAAGAATCGTTCAGCGGTCCGCCCTTCACGACCAGCGTCGGATCGGCCGGAGACACGACCATTCGCGGTGACGCCACCGGCACCCTCGTCCGAAAATTGATCGCGTTGGCGGACATCGAGCTGTACCGAAACAAACAGGAACACTCCGACGGAGATCCCCGCCGCTCGCACGATCCACTGCTGGTTCGGGACCGGATCGAAAGTCTCGTCTCCGACGGCGGCCCGACGGTGGTGTTCCAGCCGATCTGCGAGACTGCGACCACTGCCGTCGTGGGATACGAAGCGCTGTCGCGCTTTCCGTTCGGACACGGATCCCCACTGATGTGGTTCAAGGACGCGACCGCGGCCGGAGTCGGACCACAACTCGAACTGGCCGCGATCGACGCCGCATTGAGTGCGATGCACGTCCTGCCGGAGACGGCGTTCGTCTCGCTGAACGCGTCCGCGTCCACCATCCGCTCGACGGATCTGCTGTCGCGGCTGCGCCCCCACCTTCACTCTCGGGTGCTCTACCTCGAAATCACCGAACACGAACGCGTGGACGACTACCGGGCCATTGCCCGATCGGTCGAGGGGCTACGAGCGGCAGGCGTTCGCATTTCCATCGACGACGTCGGCGCGGGATTCTCCGGCCTCAGGCAGGTCGTCGAACTCAAGCCCGACACACTGAAGATCGACTACACCCTCGTCCACGGGATCGACACCGACCCGACACGGCGAGCGGCGACAGCGGCTCTCGCCGCGTTCGCGCGTGAGGTCGGTGCGACCTTGATCATGGAGGGCGTGGAGACGGAGGAAGAACTCCGCGTCGCCGTCGAACTGGACGTCGACATGGTGCAGGGTTTCTACACCGGTCGTCCGGTAACCACCTAGATGTCGGACACCGTGTACTTGGTCAACCCGGGCACGGCAGCCAACAGTGGACCCAACTCGGTGGTCTTGCCCGGACCTGCCCTGAACTCACGGTACTTGGCGTCCGCCTCCGCCGATTCCCAACGCTCGTAAGCGATCCAATGGGTCTCGTCCTCCTCGTCGACGAGGACGTCCACCCCGAGGCACCCCTCGAACGCCCGCGTCTCGGCGAGCACCCGTCCGAGAACCTGCTTGCCCTCGTCGAGGGCTTCGGGCTTCAGTGTCACATCGAGCAGGGCAACCAACGTCATGGTGAATCTCCTGGGTAGTTTCTTTTCGAGCATTCGGCTGTGCAGCTGTCGGCCCAGCCTATGCCTCGTCGTCGGACAGCGGCTTCGCATCGCGGCAGAACGCCCGCACCCGCTCGTCCGTCCAGACCTGAGCGGGGACCGCGCCGCCCAGCAACTCCCGGGCCAGTGCCGGGTCGTCGCCGAGTGGGACGTCGCTCCCCGCGATCACGACGTTGCCGTAACGACGGCCCTTGAGCATCGCCGGATCGGCGACGATCGAGGTGTACGGGAAGATCTCACCGATGGTCGCGGCCTCACGCTTCGCCATCGTCAAGTCCCGGGTGTCGCCGCAGTTGACCACGTACAGCCCGCCGGGGGACAGAACCCGTCGGACATGCTCGGTGAACTGCCGGGTGGTCAGTGGCCGCGGAGTCACCGCACCGGCGAACACATCTCGCACAACCAGATCGCGACTGTTCTCGGACAAGGTTTCGGTGACGGCACGCGCCTCGCCCACCCGGATGCGGAGCAGCGGTGCACGAGGTAGATCGAACCAGTCACGTACCAACTCCGCGAGCTTGCCGTCCAACTCGACTACCACCTGCCGCGCATCGGGATACACCGCCGAGAAGTACCGCGCGAGGGTGCACGCGCCACCGCCGAGATGCAGGGCCCGCAGCTTGCCGTTCGAGGATTCGGAGCGCGAAGCAGACGTGCCCGAAGAATCGTGATGCTCGACGAGAGACGCGATCCACCTCATGTACTCGAAATCGAGCCGCTGAGGATCCAGGGCGTCGATGTGCGAGCTGGGTACGCCGTTCACCTCGAGCGTCCACCCGTCGGCGGACAGGGAATCGCGCACGAGTGTCGCTGTCCCGGTGTCGATTCGATACTCGCCGGCCTCGGCCGTTCCCGAGCGCGCCGCGGGCGGTCGACGGGATTTCGGACTGCGCGCCTTCGCACTCATGGTCGTGGTCTCATGGTCGCCGTCTCATGATTGCGACACACAGAACGCGCGTCGGACGGTCTCGGCGAGAGCCGATTTGCGGCGCTCGTGTACGGCGTCGCTCTCGTCGGAGTCGGCGACGTGGACTATCGCGGCCTGCGCCCACGTGGCTGCCAGTGCAATCACCATCGACCAGAGATCCTCCACGGCAACGTCGTTCACGACCGTCCCGCGCTTCTGCGCGTCGTGCAGCGGAGCCAGCTTCTGATTGTCGTGGTCCTCGCCGCGGTGGTGGAACAGATTCCCGGTCGGGGTTCGTTCCAGCCGCGCCCAGGTCAGCAGACGAACCAGCTGAGGGTCGCCCAAGTACATGTCGTACAGCGACGTGACGTAACCCGGCAGATCGTCGGCATCGAGGGGAACCCCGGCAATGTCTTCGTCGACGCGGGTGTCGAAGACCGTGTCGAACAGCTTGTCCTTGCTGCCGAAGTAGCTGTAGATCTGAGACTTGTTGATGGACGCGTTCGCCGCGATTCGATCCACCCGCGCGCCGGCGATTCCGTAGCGCGCGAACTCCTCGGTCGCGGCATGAAGTATCCGCTCCCGCGTTGCCACTGCGTCACCCATGCGCGCCAGCCTAGCCTGCTGTCACCAACTGGTTGGTTGCATCCTCGGCAAAAGCAGCTACGGTGGTGTGACCAACTAGTTGGTTGGAACCATCCGCCGAACACATCGACACCTCGGGAGACGCCATGCGAGCCACGACGGGATACCGCGCCACAGCACCGAACACCCCGCTGGAGAGGGCCGTTCTCGAACGACGAGAACTGCGGCAGGGCGACGTCGCCGTCGAGGTGTCGCACTGCGGCGTGTGCCATACCGACCTGCATCTGACGAGCGATCCGTCCGGCACCTACCCGGTGACACCGGGCCACGAGTTCGTCGGCACCGTCACCGCCGTCGGCTCCGACGTCACGGACTTCTCGGTGGGCGACGCCGTGGCGGTGGGCAACATCGTCGACTCCTGCGGTCGATGCGACATGTGCGTCGCCGACCAGGAGAACTTCTGCCGCGAGTTTCCGACACTGACTTACGGCGGAACCGATCGAATCGACGGGACGACGACGATCGGCGCGTACTCGCGGGAATACGTGGTCCGCGACGCGTTCGTCTACCGCCGCCCGGTCGGCCTCGATCCGGCCGCCGTTGCCCCGCTGATGTGTGCAGGTGTCACCGTCTGGGAACCGCTGCGGAGATGGAACGTGGGTCCGGGAGTACGCGTCGGGATCGCGGGCATCGGCGGTCTCGGTCACCTCGCCGTGAAGTTCGCTCGAGCACTGGGCGCCGAGGTCACGGTCATCACGACGTCGGCGACGAAGGTCGGCGAGGCCGCCGCACTGGGCGCCGACAGCACGGTCGTGTCCACGAACACCGAGCAGATGTTCGCCGCGCGCGGGAGCCTCGATCTGATCGTCGATTGTGTACCCGTTCCGCACGACGTCGCGCCCTACCTGTCGCTTCTCGCCTTGGACGGCACCCTGTGCTCGCTGGGTTTCCTCGGTCCGCAGTCCATCGAGATCATGGACCTTCTCGTGGGCCGGAAGTCCTTGAGCTCGGCGGGAAGCGGTGGACGTCGCTACACGCAGGAGATGCTGGATTTCTGCGGAGAACACGGGATCACCGCGGATGTGGAGACCGTGCCGTCCGCCGAGGTGGGCCACGCGTTCGATCGGTTGAGGAAGGGCGACGTTCGCTACCGATTCGTCCTCGACCTGTCCGATCTGGACTGAAGCCCCCACTGCGACGAGGAGTCGCCTTCGGGTCGACTTTGCGGGAATGGGAGCCGAGGCGCATACTGACTTGCATCGTGCAAGTCACTAGCCGCTAGGGGTAGCCATGCTCACCGAGGAACACCAGCGTTCGCAGACTTTCTCCTGGGTCAGCCCCCGAGAGGTGCTGCGTCACGCTTCGACGCTGAGCGGATTGGACGTCATGCAGGCGGTGGCCTCCGGCGAACTGCCACCACCGCCCATTGCGGTCCTCATGCAGTTCGCTCCCGTCGAGGTGAGCGACGGCAAGGTCGTCTTCGAGTGCACACCGTCCGAAGCGCACTACAACCCCATCGGTACCGTGCACGGCGGGTTGGCCTGCACCTTTCTGGACACCCTCGTGGGCTGCGCCGCGCACACGACGCTGCCCGCCGGCGTCGGCTACACCTCGATCGATCTGAACGTCAGCTACCTCAGAAACATTCTCGACACCTCCGGTCCGCTGGTCGGGACGGGAACGGTCACCAAGCGGGGCTCACGCGTGATCTTCGCCGAAGGTTCGATCGTGGACAAGGACGGTAAGCTCGTCGCTACCGGCACGAGCTCACTGCTGGTCATCCCTCCGAGGTAAGGCCGAGGTACAAACCGTGCAGCGCAACGTTTTCGACACGATGGGCTGCCCTATCGCGTCCGCGCTCGAACAGGTCGGCGAGTGGTGGACGCTCCTGATCCTGCGCGACGCCCTCGACGGCTTCACCCGGTTCGACGAGTTCGAGCAGAACCTCGGCATCGCGCCGAACATGTTGACGCGCAGGCTGAAATCGCTCGTCGAATCCGGGTTGCTCGAGCGTCGCCGGTACAGTGATCGGCCTCCGCGATTCGAGTACGTCGCCACGCAGCGCAGCCGTGAACTCAGCTCGGTCATCGTGGCGTTGTACGCGTGGGGCAACGAACACATCGAACACGAGGACCGAGAGGTCGTTCTCGTCGACGCCGACGGCGAAACCATCGACCCGGTCTTCGTCGATCGGCGTACCGGACGCACTCTGGCCGAGAGCAGAGCTCACTTCGTCGCCGGGCCTGCCGCGTCGGACATGATGCGCGAACGGCAGGATCCGGACAAGCGACGCTCACGCAGGAGCCGGGCGGCTTCCGTCGGTCGCGAGCCGAACAGCCAACAGCCCCAACACAGTTCCCATGACGTAGCGCTGCATCCTCATCCAGGTCGGACGTAACGCCAGGAACCGAGAGATGGACCCGGCACCGACGACGATCAGCGCATTGACGGTCACCGCGACACCGATCTGCACCCCACCCAGGGCGATGCCCTGCAGGAACACCGAACCCGCCGCGGGATCGACGAACTGTGGAATCACCGAGATGTACATGACGGCCATCTTGGGGTTGAGCAGGTTGGTGAACAGCCCCATCGTGAACAATCTGCGGTTCGAATCCCGATGCAAGCCCTCGACTTCGAACACCTTCGTCGTACCGCGCACAGCCGAGACAGCCAACCACAGCAGGTAACACGCGCCGACGATCTTGATCACGAGATACAGCGTCGGGACCGCCGCGAACACGGCAGCGAGGCCGAGATTGGTGGCGATCACGTACACCACCAACCCCAGCGCGACACCGCCCAAGGACACCAGTCCAGCACTGCGTCCCTGAGAGATGCTGCGCGACACCAGATACACCATGTTGGGGCCGGGAGTCAGCACCATCGCCAGAGCGACAGCGAAGACCCCCAGCACAGCTGCCGTGGACACCATGCCTCCCACAGTGTCACCGACGGACGCCGATGTATCGGTCCACTTCTACGATCCTGGCCCGCTCACTCTTCGGACAGCTGATCCGGTGCACCCCCGTCGGGCGCAGTCAGCTAGAGACCGATCGAATCCGCGACGACCCGGGCGAATGCCGCCATTCCCGCGGCAGTGGGATGCAGCGGCGCTGCGGGATTCGCCGGAACGACACCTTCGAGGTACCTCTTCGCGGGTGCGGCACATGCATCGTGTCCGACGCTGACCGGACGCACGTCGACGAACCGAGCACCGTGCTCGGTTGCCTGCTGGGCCAGTTCGTCGTTCATCCGGTCGACGCTCGCCTGCAGATAATCCGCATCGCGGGCCCACACCGCCTGCGTTCCGTAACACCCACCGGGGCGAACGTACGTTCCGTATCCGACGACGACCACCTGCGCGTTCGGCGCCCTCTCGCCGATGGCCTCGAACACCTCACCCCACCCAGGAGCCGCCGCGGCGATGGCGTCGGCAAGCACATCGGTGCCTCCGGCGGTCGATGCGTCCGCGCACGACTCTCCGTTCGGCTCCGGTGAGAAGTTGACGCATCCGCGGGCCTGCCCGACGAGGTCGACGTCGTTGCCGCCGATGGTGACGGTCACCAGATCGGTGTCCGACGACAACGCATCGAGCTGCAGCGGGATCGGCCCACTGTTGGTCTGTTGTTGCTCGGTGACGATGTTCTCCGACCGCGCCCCGGAGCAGGAGACGTCCGTGAACGACGCCGCACCGACGAGCCCGGCGAGGACATGCGGATAGTTGGAGTCGGACTGCAGGCACCCGGGCGTCCCCGTCGACCGGGGAATCAACGGCCCCGATGCTGCCGAATCACCCAGTGCCACGTAGTCGATGTCCGTGCCGCCGGAGACCGTCGGCGTAAGCGATTCGAGCCCGGGCGATTCGAGCACGGGCGATTCGAGCCCGGACGACTCGACCGCGGAGGACTCGGGAGCGTCGGGGGATTCGGTGGAGCAGGCGGCCAGCATGCTCACCGCGCCCAGGACGAGTGCAGCAGTGAACCTGGTGGATACAGAAATCCCCGGTGCTGCGCGCCGCATAGTGGACGACGTTACTCCCGCGCGCCGATTTCCCGGACGGCGTCTGCGACCAACTCGTTCATGGCCGCGGCGTCGGGATCGTCGTTCGCGGTTCTCGACAGCACGACCAGGAGAATTCGCCGCCCGTCGGGCCCGAGCAGAAGACCCGCGTCGTTGGAGACTCCATAGGACCCGGTGCCGGTCTTGTCCGCCGTCGTCCAGCCGGCTGGAACTCCGGCTCGGAAACGGGTGTCCGACGTCTGCGTGCCCGCCATCCAGTCCAGGAGCGTGGCTCTCGACGAGTTCGACAGCGGCCCGTCGGTGAGCAGGGACCGATATCCCGCGGCGAGGCCGGCCGGGGTCGTGGTGTCGCGGTCGTCGCCGGGCAGGGCGGTGTTCAGGTCGGGTTCGATGCGGTCCAGACGGAACTGAGCGTCGCCGAGGGATCGCGCGAACGCCGTCAGCTCGCCGGTCCCGCCGACTGCGTCGATCAACAGGTTGCCTGCGGTGTTGTCGCTGCGGGTCAGTGCGGCCACGCACAGCTGTTCCAGAGTCACCACCTGGCCTGCCTCCCAGTCGATCGCCGATTCCGGCACCTTGTCCTCGGCCTCGACGATGCGTGTATCGGTCAGCGACAACGTCCCGGCGTCGGCAGCGGCGAGTACGGCACCGGCCGCATACACCTTGAAGGTCGAGCAGAACGCGAATCGCTCATCCGCCCGATAGGTCGTGGTCACCTCCGAACCCAGGTCGACGGCGAACACTCCCAGCCGCGCGTCGAACCGCTGCTCGAGCGCGGCGAACTGCTTCTCGGCGCCGGTCGGCTGTTGTTCGGAGGCATCCGGCTGCCTGGATCCAGCGGGGTCGGGGGAGGGGTCCGTGCCACAGGAGACCGCGAGAGCCGCCGAACCTGCGATGACGAAGAACTGCCTACGAGATCGTGTGTGCGCCATGCGTCCCAGGAGACCACGAGTACCGATTCACAGGAACCTCCCAGTGCCGACGGGCCCGTGTACCTGTTCGGGCCCGCATTCGACCGGTACCCTCGACCGGGTTCACCTGGAATACATACGAAAGACGAGACACCTATGATCACGAACTTCATCAACCTGATCCTCGGCGGCGTCGGCACCGCGTCCGCCGGCAGCAGCGGCTTCGAGTTGCAGCCGGGCGTTCTCCCCTTCGGTCTCTGACAGTTCGCTCTCCTCTGACAGCCCTCCTTCGGGTGTCCGTCACGGGTGATCGGCTGCCGATCTGCGCGACCTGCGGAGTCCAGCACGACCACGACTCCGCAGGCCGCGACGTTCTTCCCGCCACGTGCATCATCTGCGAGGACGAGCGGCAGTACGTCGGCTACGACGGCCAGCGATGGACGTCGCTCGCGGAACTCCGGGAGCAGGGCCACAGCGTCGAGATCCGTGAGGAAATTCCGGGTCTGTGGGGACTCGCGACCTCCCCCGCGCTCGCCATCGGACAGCGTGCACTCCTCGTCCCCGGCCACGGCGGGACCGTCATGTGGGATTCGGTCACCTACATCGACGACGATGCCGTCGACCGAGTCGCCCAGTTGGGCGGCATCTCCGCGATCGCACTGTCGCATCCGCACTACTACAGCTCGATGGTCGAGTGGTCCCACGCCTTCGACGACGCCCCCATCTACGTTCACGAACGTGACGCCCGTTGGCTGACGCGGACCGACAACGTCGTCCTGTGGTCCGGTGAGCGCACGGAAGTACTGCCCGGCCGCACCCTCCTCCGTGCAGGCGTCCACTTCGACGGCGGAACGGTCATGCACTGGGCCGACGGCGTCGACGGGCGCGGGGCGCTGTGCGCGGGTGACATCTTCACCGTGGTTGCCGACCGCCGCTGGGTCGGTTTCATGTACAGCTATCCCAACTTGATTCCCGAACATCCGGACACCATCCTGCGCGCCGTGAACATGGTTGCCCCGTTCGGCTTCGAATCCCTCTACGGCGCATGGTGGGACCGGATCATCACCGACGATGCCCACGCGGCGGTCGTTCGCTCTGCCCGACGGTACTTCGAGCACATCGGCGCGCGCGAACATGCACTCGCGCTGGCGAAACCGGGCACTGTGGACCGCGGCGTGATCCACAACCGTCCCGACTGACAAACGGCCCCGTTCCGCGCCTTCGGTTCTACTATGTGACGATGCACTCGCTGCGGCTGTTCAGCTCGCGACTCGAACCGGCCGCTCTGTTCCTCGGCGTCGTGTTCTTCGCCTTCTCGATGACCCCGTCCCTGCTGCCGCGCGCCTGGTATCTGCAGGGCGTCGCGTCGGGCATCAGCATCGCCACGGGATACGGCGTCGGCTGCGCCGTGGTGTGGCTGGTGCATCGGTGCGGAATTCGTCCTCGATGGTCCGATGCGACGAAGCGCTACGGGTGGTGGGGTCTGGCGGTGTTCACCGCGATCGTGGTGCCACTGTTTCTGATACTCGGATCGTGGTGGCAGCAGATCGTACGACAGCTCGTCGAGGTCGACGTAGAAGGTCCGGGCCGAATCCTCTATTTGGCAGTACTTCTCGTCGCAGTCGTCGTTGCCGTCCTCCTGCTTCTCGCCGCTCGCGGACTACGCTGGTGCGCTCGTCGGCTGGCCGTTCTGTGCACGAGGTTCGTACCGATCCCCGCGGCGAAGGCAATCGGAATCGCCGTCGTCACGATCCTGACGCTGTTCGTCGTCAACGGAGCGGTGAACAACGTTCTCATCGCGACCATTGCCAGCTCGTCCAAACTGGCCGACGAAGGTAGCCACCCCGGCGTCGAGCAGCCTGACGCGATGGAGAAATCGGGTTCACCGGACTCGTACGAAGACTGGAATTCACTCGGAATGGAGGGGAGGCGATTCGTCGCGTCCGGCCCGACTGCCGAACAGATCGAATCGTTCACCGGTGCAGATGCTCTCACGCCGATCCGGGCGTACGTCGGGGCTGCGGAGGCCGATTCGATCGACGAGGCCGCCGACCGCGTCGTCGCGGAACTGGAACGTACCGGTGCGTTCGACCGGGCCGTCGTCGCCGTGGCCACCACCACCGGACGCGGCTGGGTCAACGAAGCCGTCGCCGGATCGTTCGAGTACATGAACGGCGGCGACACGGCGATCGCGTCGATGCAGTACTCGTTCCTGCCCAGCCCCATAGCGTTTCTCGCAGATCGTGATTCACCGCGTGAAGCAGGACGCGCGCTGTTCGACAAGGTGTACGACGCAATCCTCGAACGTCCCGAGGGCACGCGGCCCGAACTGGTGGCATTCGGAGAGAGCCTGGGCGCGTACGGCGGGCAGGACGCCTTCGGTGGCGCACGGGACATGGTGGCGCGCACCGACGGTGCTCTGTGGGTCGGTAACCCCAACTTCACCAAGCAGTGGGCGGAGACGACGGCGGACCGCGACGCGGGTTCACGCGAGATCCTCCCGGTGATATCGGACGGCCGCTACGTCCGGTTCGCGGGCAGACCTAGCGATCTCGACATCGGCACTCCCTGGGCCGAACCCCGTGTGGTGTACTGGCAGCACGCGTCGGATCCCATCACGTGGTGGTCGCCGGATCTTCTTCTGCATCAACCGGACTGGCTGCGCGAGCCCCGTGGAGTCGACGTAGACCCCGGCGTTCGATGGTTCCCGTTCGTCACCTTCTGGCAGACGACGTTCGACATGGTGTTCTCCACCGACGTTCCGCCGGGATACGGTCACAACTACGGCGAGGACGCCGTCGACCTGTGGGCCGAGATCCTTCAGCCCGAGGGCTGGACCTCGCAGGACACCGAGCGTCTTCGCAAGATCATCGCGGGTTGAGATCCCGCACTCGGGGTAACCGGGCCGCATGAGTGAAACGAACAAGAACCCTGATCCCGCGACAACCGATACCGATACGTCGCCGACGGGTGCCGACGACGACGTTCAGTCCGACCCCGCTGCGGGCGAGGAGTCCGGGGATTGGTCCGGTGAGGGCGGCGCGACCCACGACGGCCCCGCCACCGACACCGAATGATCCCCGTGCGTCGGTGACCTCAGGTTCCGGTCAGCCGACGCTCGGCGGGCCTGAGCAGGTGTACGTCACTGTCGGTCACGACCTTTTCGACGACGCATCGACCGGAGAGCCAATCTCCGGCGATGTCGAATTCCACGCGTAGATCCCCGAGCCAGTCGATGTCGACCACCACCCCGACGGTTCCGGCCGGTACCCCGCTGCACCATGCGCGCTTGCCCAGGTTGCGCGCGGCCACCACTACGTCACCTCGCCGGTGCGAGTGCTGTCCTCTCCTCATGTATCCCCCCAACGTCGATCCCTGCGGTCCGTGACTACGGCGGTTCCCACGTCGAGTCAACCTCACCCCAGCGAGCCCTTCAAGTCGTAGACAGTCCGCTGAGCTGGGGTTCTACCGTCGATCGACTTGGTTGGGGCGGTCCAAACCGACTCAGAATCCGAAGAAGGCATCCAGCGACGTACGAATACCTGTGACGTCGAGTCCGTGCGCGCGCTCGTGCTCGGTCGGTGTTCCGTATTTGCGGAGCTCCTGCTGCCCGACGCCGACACCGAGTTGCCGGTGCGGTACGTCCACCAGCGCCAGCGCCACCTCGCGAGCCGAGGTACCAGCGAGGTACGGCTCGACGATCGCGACGCTGTTTCCGGCGAGGTGAGTGCGGAGACCTGCTCTGTCGAACGGCCTGACGCGTTCGGTGTAAAGGACGGTCACATCTCGATCGCGCACAGCGGCAAGTACGTTGTCGGCCGTCGGCCCCACGGCGACGACCGTGCCGCAACGCCCTCGCTGTAGAACCGTCAGACCGGGATGCTCGGCATACGGACGCGCGTTGGATGTGCCGTCCAACCGGATGTAGACCCGATCGTCGCCGTCCATCGCGGACCGCAACGCGCTCTCGGCTTCGTCGGCGTCTCCGGGCACGTGCACTCGCCAGCCGTCCAGGGTGTCGAGCAGCGCCACGTCACGGTGCCCGAAGTGAGTCTCGCCGCCGGCAGCCATCGAATACGAGCCCCCTGCACTGACGAGCACTGCCCCGACGCCTTGATGACCGAGGTCGAGTTTCACCTGTTCGAAGGGCCGTTCCACCAGGAACGGTGGGAACGTGTGCACGATCGGGCGCATCCCTGCCAGCGCTGCGCCTCCCGCGAACGAGATCATCAGCTGCTCCCGTATTCCCACGTTGACAACACGATCTCGCACTGCATCGGTGACGTGGGGTGCGATGTATCCCGCCCCGATCTCGGCCAGCACGAGCAAGCGTCTGTCGTCCGCGGCCAGCAGGTCCGGGATCGTTCGGTAGAAGCGCTCACGCTGGTCGGTGATCGTGGTCGTCCTCGCCGCTGTGTCCAGCATTCTCACTCCTTGCTCTCGGTATGTGCAACAACAACATTGGGCACTGCAAACCGTCGGGAGAATGCGCGGTGCAGCGCGTCGTGGTCACGACCGTCGACGTCCTCCGCGGCCCATCCCTCGACTGCGAACCGCGCCCCGATTCCGCCTGGCCAGCCCAGGCCGGCCGATCGGTTGTCGATGACGACGACCGTCAGATTTCCCAACCCAGCGCGACCCGCATACTGGATCGCCTCGGCGTTGCTTCCCTCGTCCAGCTCCGCGTCGCCGACGAGAACGATCACGCGCGCGTCGGAACCCCGGAGCGCCAACGTCGTCGCCGTGCCGGTAGCCAGTCCGATGCCGTGCCCCAGCGAACCCGAGGAGATCTCCACGCCTGGTACGAGCGTGCGGTCCGGGTGATAGCCGAGGGGGGAGTCGAACCGTCCGAATCCATCGAGTTGTTCTTCGGTGAGGAATCCCGCCGACGCGAGGACAGCGTAATAGGCCATGGGCCCGTGGCCTTTCGAGACCAGAAATCGGTCCCGCTTCGGATCGGACGGGTTCGAGGGGTCCGTGCGCAGGATCGTCGAATACAGAACCCAGATGACATCGAGCGTGGACGTCGCACTCGCGTCGTGCTTTTCGTCGCCGGTCATGCGCGTCATCAAGCCGGCCAGTTCGTCGTATGTCGTGTGCATGCCTCCACGGTGCAACCTGAACCGAACTCGAGGTCAAGGCCGATACGTCCGAGGAACGCGTTTTGCCGAATCGGCAAACCTACTTGCCAGACGGTTACGAGTGGGCCACAGTGGACGCATGACTACACACCTCGACCATGACGTCATCATCGTCGGCGGCGGCCCGGCTGGACTAGCAGCGGCGGTGACGCTCGGGCGTGCACGCCTGCGAGTCCTCGTCGTGGACGCAGGATCTCCGCGCAACGCGCCGGCCGAGCACGCCCACAACTACCTCGGGCTGGAGGGAATTCCTCCGCTCGAACTCCTCGCTCGCGGGCGCACAGAAGCGCAGAGTTACGGCGCAGTGATCCAGGAGGGCACGGCGACGGCGGCAACCGCGCACGGCAACCACTTCACCGTCGAACTCGCCGACGGCGCCACCCTCACCGCCCGACGCCTGCTCGTGACTACAGGCCTGACGGACGAACTTCCCGACATCGACGGTCTCGCCGAGCGGTGGGGACGCGACGTTCTGCACTGCCCCTTCTGCCACGGCTGGGAAGTGCGCGACAAGAAGGTCGGCATCATCGGGAGCCCCTTCGGCGTTCATCAGGCACTGATGTGGCGGCAGTGGGTCGACGACGTGGTGCTCTTCACCCGCGAATTCACGCCCACCGTAGACGAATCGAAGAAGCTCGCCGCGCGGGGTGTCACGGTGATATCGGATGCCGTACAGAAGATCGCCGTCGAGAACGATGCGCTCGTGGGCATCCAGGTGACCACCGGTTCGGTGGTTCCGGTGGACGCCGTTGTGACCAAGCCGACGTTCACCGCCAACGCCGGCGTTCTGGTGAGCCTCGGACTGGAGGTCACCGACATGATGATGGGCGACGTACCCGCCGGGGCGTCGTTCGTCGCGACGGATCAGACCGGCGCGACGTCGGTTGCCGGCGTCTACGCCGCGGGCAACGTCGCCGCCCCGATGGAGAACGTGATCGGTTCTGCCGCAGCGGGCGTCCGCGCCGCGGGCGGTGTCGTCGCGAGCCTCATCGAGGAGGACACTCGACTGCCCGTCGGCCCGGACGATTCGACCGGCGCCGTGAGCTAAGTGCGGTCGCGCAGCTCGTTCGTCAGCAGCATCAGGGCCGGTGCTGCCGACACGAGTTGCGCGGCAGCTTCGTCGGGAAGTCGGCTCAGCGCCTCGGTGATTCGAGCCGACCATGCTGCTTCGATGCGAGTTCGGTTGCGCCGCATCCGATCGGTGACCTCGAGTTGCGTGACACGCCGGTCCGTCGGCGACGGAGTCTTGACCACGAGCCCACGTTCGACGAGGGTGCGGACTGCCGCACTGACGTTGGAAGGCTGCATCGCCAGCATGTCCGCGAGTGCGGACACACCGATGCCTGTGTTCCTGTCGATCTGCTTGAGCACGGTGACCTCGGGCGCGGGGAGCCGTTCGATGCCGAGCTCTTCCACGCGATCCGTGCGCTGAATGATCCAACTCAGATCGTGGAGCACCGAGGCGAGGACTGCGGGGTCGGTCGTATCCGTCACACCGACATAATACATATAATTTTATAAGCTATTGTCGTAGCCGATGACTACCACCACGCCTTCCCGGACCGCAGCACCGAGCGCCGTACTCATCGGCGTACTCGCACTGCTCACCGCCGTACCACCTCTCGCGACCGACATGTACCTCCCCGGGTTTCCGGCGATGGCAGCCGATCTGAACACCTCGGCCAGCAGCATTCAGCTCACCCTGACCACCTTTCTCATCGGCCTCGCCATCGGACAGCTGATCATCGGACCCCTGTCGGACAAACTCGGCCGCAGAGTCCCGTTGATCGTCGGAGCAGCCGTGTGTCTCGCTGCGGGCATCGCATCCGCACTCGCGCCGTCGGTCGAGTTCTTGATCGCTGCCAGGTTCGTACAAGGGCTCGCCGGTGCAGCGGGGGTCGTGCTGTCGCGGGCGATCATCGCCGACCGTACCGAAGGAAGCCACGCTGCCAAACTGTTCGGGTTGATGATGATCATCGGCGGCGTCGCGCCGGTCATCGCACCGCTCATCGGCGGCGC
This sequence comes from Rhodococcus sp. 06-156-4, assembly GCF_002259345.1. Classification (NCBI taxonomy): domain Bacteria; kingdom Bacillati; phylum Actinomycetota; class Actinomycetes; order Mycobacteriales; family Nocardiaceae; genus Rhodococcus; species Rhodococcus sp. 06-156-4. Next base: position 187,098 of record NZ_NPGB01000027.1, read on the forward strand.
AGTCGTCGACTCCCTCGGATGGCGCGGAGTCTTCTGGATCATCGCCGGACTGACCGCCGTGATGCTCCTGTGCGCCATCGCATTGGTTCCCGAGTCGCTGGACCGCGAGAACCGCCGCGGCGGAGGCATCGCTCAGATGATCAGCGGCATGGGAACGGTGGTAAAGAACCGCCGATACCTGTCCTACACACTGACGTTCGCCTTCGCGTTCAGCGTGATGTTCGCCTACATCTCCGCGTCACCCTTCGTACTCCAGAACATGCTCGGCCTGTCGGCGGGTCAGTACTCGGCGGCCTTCGCCGTGAACGCACTCGGACTCATGGTCGGAAGTGCGATCACCGCGAAGCTCGCCGATCGAATCCCTCTGCAGCGCATGATGACCGCCGGAATTACCGCCCTCGTCGTCACCACCACACTGCTGCTCGTTCTCGTCATGGTCGGGATCAGCCTGTGGCCGACGCTCGTTCTGCTGTTCCTCACCCTGGTGGCCGAGGGTTTCGTCTTCGCCAACGCGACGAGCCTTGCCGTCACACAGGTTCCGCAGCTTGCCGGCACCGGCTCGGCAGTGCTGGGAGCACTTCAATTCGGTTTGGCCGCAGTCATTTCGCCACTTGTCGGCCTCGGCGGCGAGGAGACGGCCGGTCCCATGGTGATCGCCATGTTCGTCAGCGCGCTCATCGCCGCCGGCGCCTGCTTCGCGAGCCGAAAGGACTGACGAGACAGAGCCGTCCGAACAGGCGACGGAGGCGCAGCGCTCAGAGGGAGCCGAGAGCCGCCACCAACTGCTCCTCGACGGCGTTCTTCTCCAGGCCGAGGTCGGTGAGCAGACCTGCGCCGTTCTCGAACTCGAGCATTGCCAGCAGCACGTGCTCGGTCCCGACGTAGTTGTGCCCCAGACGCAGTGCCTCGCGGAAGGTGAGTTCGAGCACCTTCTTCGAGCCTGCGTCGTACGGGATCAGCGCGGGGGACCGGCCTTCCGACGCGGGAAGCAACGCCTGCGCCGCGTCGCGCACCTGCTGTTCGGTCCGGCCGTCGGACAGCAGGAAACGGGTACCGATCGACTCCTTCTCGGTCAGCAAGCCGAGAACCAGGTGGGCGGGAGCGATCTCGGCATTGCCCGCGGTGTTCGCCTCGTTCTGGGACGCGACAACGACGTTCTTGGCCCGAGGGGTGAACCGCTTGAAGCCCTCGGAGGCGTCCATCGCGGAATCGGATCCGCCCGGCCCTTTCGGCACGAATCGCTTCTGCGCGGCCTGCTTCGACACGCCCATGCTCTGGCCGATGTCGGTCCACGACGCACCCGACCGGCGCGCCTGATCGACGAAGTGGCCGATCAGGTGATCGGCCAGATCGCCGAGGGAATCGGCCGCGACGACCGCGTCGGACAGTTGCTCGAGCTCGTCGTCGTGCACTTTCTTGATGGCGTCGATCAGATCGTCGAGGCGGACAGGGAGTTGGATTTTCGTTGGTTCGACCATGCGTCAACCATAGGTTGACGATCGAGCATCGTCAACCCTGAGTTGACGATTTCAGGCGAACAGCCGCGCAGCAGCGACGCCCGCCTCGATGTCGACCTGCCGTGCCCCGAACATCGCCCGCAGCTGCTCCGACGTGACCGCCGGACCCGCAGCCACCGCGGCGGCCACCGCCGACGCGTCGACTACCGCGGTGACACCGTGGTCTCGTGCGATGCCGTTCAGGAACTCGGTCAGATGCTCGGTCGTCGCCTCCGCACTGACGGGCGGGAGATTCAGCATCACGAAACCGTCGGGAACGCTGTACTCGGCGCGTGACCAACGGCCGTGCTCGAAGACGTAGACGAACCCCAGCCACATGCCCGACCGCTGAATGTCCGCGATGTAGTCGGCCACCACGTCGCCCGTCCAGGCAGGCAACCCGCGCAGAAGGTCCGTCTCGGGTTCACCGAAGTACTCGGCGGCCGCGCCGAAGTACGTTTCGCTGTACTCGTGGTCGTACCCCACGAGAACAGCCCGAGAGATGCCACTCGAACCTCCAGCGGAGGCGTCGGCGATTCTCAGTGCCGCCCAATTGCCCCCGCCGTCGTCGTAGTGCCACGTCCCTCCGTTCACTGCACCGCTACCAGGGCGAGCGTGGCAGTGGTCCGGCCGGCCCTGCGCCGCCGTGAGGGCCGCACACGACGCCCACCGACCACGCATGTCCTCCGGCCCCGGCAGATCAGGATGCGGCAGACCAGGCATGGGCGAGCCGCCGCTCATGCCACGGGGGCCGTTCCGGCCATCATGATCTGCTCGACGGCGCTCATGAAGTCCTCCGGTGCCTGGATCTCCGTGGACGCGGCGATGGTCGTCGCCGCCGTCAACACCGGTTGATCGCGCTGGTCGAAGATCTCGTTCTCCACGACCATCAGATCCGCGCCCACGGCCCGGCGCGCCGACACCAGTGACACTTCGCAGCTCAACCGATCCCCGGCCAGCAACGGGCGGTGAAAGGTGAATCGCTGATCCACCTGAAGGATCTGCGGCATCGCGTAGCAACTGAGCGTTTCCTCGAACAGCCGCCGCTGTGCCACGAACGCGATGAGCGACATGAAGGTCGGCGGCGCGACGAGGCTGCTGTGGCCGAGAGCCGTCGCCTCGTCCTGGTCGAAGTGCGCGGGGTGGAAATTCTGAACCGCGTTCGCGAACTCCGAGACCTTGGCCTTGCCCACCTCGTACACATCGTCGATTCGGTAACTCTGCCCGACCATGGCCCGTACCTGCCCAGGGACGTCCTGTGATGCGGCGTCGTCCCGTGATGCGGCGTCGTCCTGCGATCCTGTGCCGTCCGATGCACTCATGGTGTCCGATTTTACTCGTCTGTCAGGAGTGCACACTCCCGACGGCTCCCCGGCGCAGGGCTTCCAGGCCCAGCGGTACGACCACTGCGATCACGACGTGCATGAGCGAGAGGGTGACCGTGCTGGCCGCGTCGAAGTCGGCGGCGAGGGTCATCGCGATGGTGCCCAAGGGAGCAACGACTCCGACGACCTGCGCGATGCGGATGACGGGAAGCCACTTCAGCGACACGAGGGCGGCGACGCCCATTCCCACGACCATGGGTACGACCGTCAACATGACGACTCCGCCCGGTGCGACCGCCATGGTGGTTCCGGCGTCGGTCAGTTCGAAATTTCCACCCACCGCCAACCCGATCACCCAGAGCACGAGATTGAACACGAGTGCGAGCAACACGGAGAACAACACTGCACGCGGCCGCGACAACGACCGAGCAGAAATACCTGAAATCGACGTGGTCATGGGTGACTCCTGCCTGTACGCAAGGACCAGGGGCGCCTTGCTTCGACAGATCTGACCCGTACCGATCCGAGAACTCATCGCACACCGACGCGGGACTCGTGACGAGGTTCCCAGCACAGTGGAGGGGTCCTACAGTAATCTTCCCGACAGGGCGAACTTGACAGCCGGTTCGTGGACTACAGCAGCAGGTGAGGGGGCCTTCGATGAACACGAAGGCGCCGTCGATGCATCGAACGCTTGCCGGGGCGCCGAAGTTCGTCGGCTTCGCGAGTGTTCTCGCTGTCGGCGCCGTGCTGTTTCTCGTCGGTGACGCGTCGGTTCGGTCGATGGTTCTCGGCACGTTCGCCATCGGAGCCATCCTCGCGATCGGCGTCGGCATCCGCAGACACAAGCCGGCCGACGCCACCTCCTGGTGGTGCCTGTTCGGGACCGCAATCCTGTTCCTGCTGGGCGTCAGCCTCCGCGGGGACCCGAGTATCCATCCCTCGGGCGTGACGGCGCTGTCGAACACGTTCATGCTCGGCGGCTACGTGTTGATCGCCGTCGCACTGGCCCGCTGGATTCTCGAACGCCGCTCCCGCGACGACGTGACGCCGCTGATCGACGCGACGTTGACCGCGATCGGTGCGTTGTTCCTCTCGTGGGTCCTGCTGATCTCGCCCCTTCTCGACACCGAGATGGACACTGCCGTGGCCGTTCTCAACGGCATCTACCCTGCCGTCGACGCAGGCATGATCACGCTGACGGCGTATCTGTTGATGTCCTCCAAGCGCGGCAACACCTCGCTGCGGTTGCTGATGCTCGCGTTGCTGTCGGTGTTCGTCGGCGACATCGCCTACGCCCACTTCCTGTCCCGGGCATCACCACTGTCACCTGGCCTGCTCGACGGCATCTACCTCGTCGGCTACGTCTCGCTCGGACTCGCAGCGCTGCACCCGCAGATGGCCACGATGGCTCAGCGTCAGCGTGCGACACCCCGTCATCGGCGTCGGTCCGCGTTCCTCTTCGTCATGCTGTTGGTGTGCGCGGCCATCCCCGTCCTCGGAACGTCGTTGTCCACCGCCGATCTCGCGGTCCGCTCCACACTGCTCTCGGCCATCCTCATCGGCAGCTTCCTCCGCGGCGAACGCGCCATGAGCCTGATGGAACGCAGCGAGGACGACGCCAGATATCGCGCAGCGCACGACGCACTGACCGGCCTACCCAATCGCACCATGTTGCCCGACGAGTTCGAGCGCCTCGGCGCGCGGGACGAGCCGGGCAGAATTTTCATCCTGTTCGTCGACCTCGACAACTTCAAGGTCGTCAACGACTCCTACGGGCACCGCGTCGGTGACGAGATGATTGCGGCGACAGCGCACCGAATCCGGTCCACGGTCCGCTCGGTCGACACCGTGGTTCGCTACGCGGGGGACGAATTCATCGTGATCGGCCGCTGCACTCGACCAGAGATGGAAGCACTGGCTAAGTCGATCGTCGACCGAATCGCCGAGCCGTTCGTTCTCAGTGCCGCCAGCGCGTACATCACCGCGTCGGTCGGCATCGCCGCGACCACCAACCGGGCGCATCGTCTCGACGACCTCATTCGCGAGGCCGACACCGCGATGTACCACGCGAAGTCGCAGGGCGCGTCGCGCATCGCGTACTTCGACGAGTCCCTACGGGCGTCGTCCACGGCCGCGATCGAAACGGCCACCGCTCTGCGCGGCGCCGTCCGGCGCGGAGAGTTGGTGGTCTATTACCAGCCGATCGTGATGACCTCGACCCGCGCCACCGTCGTCTACGAGGCTCTGGTGCGGTGGCAGCACGGTGGGCGACTGCGCGGACCAGGCGAGTTCGTCGCCATCGCGGAGTCGACCGACCTGATCGGCGAGATCGGCGCTGCCGTCCTGCGAACCGCCCTCACGGACCTGGCGGCATTGCGGGCGCAGGGCCAGGACGTCACGATGTCCGTCAACATCTCGCCCGTTCAGTTGCGCGACGAGTCACTGCCGGTGCTCGTCGGACAGTTGTTGGCCGAACTCGGATTGCAAGGCTCCGATCTGGCACTGGAAGTCACCGAGACGGCGTTGATCGACGATGTGTTCGCCGCGAAGAAGATCCTCGACCGCCTCGCTGCACTGGATGTGCTGATCGTGTTGGACGACTTCGGAGTCGGTTACTCCTCGCTCAGTCGCCTCCGTGAACTGCCCATTGCGCTGCTGAAGATCGACCGCTCGTTCATCGCCGAGATCGGAACCGATACGTCGGGCGGCTCACTGGTCTCCGCGATCGCCGCGATGGCGCGCGCACTACCCGTCTCCATCGTCGCGGAGGGCGTCGAGACCGAGCATCAGGCCCGCGCCATCGAGGCATTGCACTGCCGGTTCGCCCAGGGCTACCTGTACGGGCGGCCTGCTCCGCTGCAGCACTGGCTGAAGCAGGGCAGCGGCTCCGCCCCGTCGTCCGTGCCCGTCCAGTAGCACTGAGGCACCCCAGGACGCGGGCACCGGCTATTTCAGTCGGTATCCCATCCCGGTCTCGGTGAGCAGATGACGCGGCCGGGATGGATCGTCCTCGAGTTTCTGGCGCAACTGGGCGAGATAGATTCGCAGATAATGCGTCTCACGTTCGTGCTTCGGACCCCACACGGTCTTCAGGATCTCGCGCTGGGACACCAGCTTTCCGCGGTTGCGGGCCAGTAGCTCGAGCACTCCCCACTCGGTGCGGGTCAGATGAACGACGTCCCCGCCGCGGGTGACGGTCTTCGAGGACAGGTCGACCGTGAACGAATCCGTCTCCACCACTGCGTCTTCCACCGCCCTCGGGCCTCGACGCAAGGCCGCCCGCAACCGCGCCAACAACACGTCCATCTCGAACGGCTTGGTGACGAAGTCGTCGGCCCCGGCGTCCAGTGCGTCCACGGTGTCGGCGGAATCCGTTCTCGCCGAGAGCACGACGATCGGAACGTCGGTCCATCCACGCAGACCCCCGATGACCTCGACACCGTCGAAATCCGGCAGACCCAGGTCGAGGAGTACCACCTCGGGGTGGAAATCCGCCGCCACCCGCAGCGCTTCGGCTCCCGACGCCGCAGCCACGACGTCGTATCCACGCACCTTCAGGTTGATGCGCAACGCGCGAACGATCTGGGGCTCGTCCTCGACCACCAGGATGCGAATGCTCGGTGATTCGGTCACTGCGCACCCTTCGGGCTCGGCGACGGAACGGGCCGAGCTGCCGACGACGTCGGTTCCGGAGACATGAGCTGCACGGCCACCGTCAACCCTCCGCCCGGGGTGTCGAGGGCGCGGACGGTGCCGCCCATCGCTTCGACGAATCCGCGCACGACGGACAGGCCGAGGCCGACGCCTGCGCTGTTGTCGGTGTCCCCGAGTCGCTGGAAGGCGTCGAACATCGTCTGCTGAGCCGCTCGAGTGACACCTGGCCCGTTGTCTGCGACGGTGATCGTCGTCCCACCTCCGCTGTCCGTTGCACGGATGAACACGGTACTGCCGGGAGCGTGTCGGACGGCATTGCCCACGAGGTTGGCCAGCACACGCTCGAGCAGGCCCGCGTCGGCGAGTACACAGGCACTGCCGACGTCGGTGACCGTCGACGACGGGTCGGCCTCCAAGCCGATCAGTGCCCGCTGCACCGCATCCTCGACGTAGACCGGTGCGAGGGAGGGCCGCACCACACCTGCCTGCAGCCGGGAGGAGTCCAGCAGGTTCTCCACCAGAGACGTCAGCTGATCCGCCGACTCGTCGATGGTGGCGATCAGTTCGGCGGTGTCCTCGGCGGAGAACTCCACGTCGGTGCTGCGGAGGGACGACGACGCGGCTTTGACAGCGGCGAGCGGGGTGCGCAGATCGTGACTGACGGCGGAGAGGAGCGCGCGGCGCAATGCGTCGGCCTCGGCCAGAGCTGTTGCGCGACTGGCCTGCTGGGCGCGGCGGGCAGCGAGATCGACCAGGACGGCCACCGCCACTGCGACGACCAGCAGCACCACGGTGACGAGAAAGTTCTCGGGCTCGGCGATCGTGAGGCTGTAGCGGGGTTCGGTGAAGAAGTAGTTGAGCAGGAACCCGGAGATCAGGGCCGACAGCGCTGCGGGTACGACGCCCCCGAGAAGGGACACGCACAGGACGACGACGAAGAACAGCGCGCTGATTCCACTCGAGTCGAAATCGGTTCCCAGCACGTCGATGAGTCCCGCCGCGGCACACGGAACCACCACTGCAGCAGTCCAACTCACTACTGCTCGTCGAACCGTGAGCCGAACGTTCACGGCCGTATCTCGATGTCGTCGACGTGCACGTCGACGTCGTCGCGCGTCAGCGACACACCGAGGATCTCGGCCACGATCGACATGGCGATGCGCGCCAGATCGTTTCCGACAGCTTGAAGGTCGCTGTCGTACGCACCGACCACCGAGAGCGAAACCCCGGTGCACTTGTGCTCGTCCGTGTGCACGGCGATCTCGGTCGGCTGACACCCGTGAACTCCGGACAGTGCCCGAAGCACTGCCGTGCGCACGACGTGATCGCTGACGCGCAGAGTGTCGGATCCACGGCCTTCCGGCGCCGTGGGGAACCGCGCATCCACCGGCCATGTCCGACGGGTCGTCGCACGGACCTTGGAGATGATGGAGTTGCTGATGTCGAACCAGCGCGGCTCCTCCGGCGCCTCCCGCAGCTCCCGCGCCGCGCGCTGCAACACCCAGTCGTCCGGTTCCGACGTCATAGCTGCATCACTGCCATGCCGCCAACCTTTCACTCAATGTTGCTCGGGCGCGAACCAGGTGACCGCGTACCGCGCTTGCCGACAGTGTCATGATCTGCCCGATCTCCGGATGTGTCATCCCCTCCACTTCTCGCAACAGCCAACACGCTCGCTGGCGGTAGGGCAGTTCGGCCAACGCACGCCCCAGATCCGCCATGAAGTCGTCGTTCGTGACGCTGACCTCGGGATCCGCGCGTGCATCCGTGCTTCGGCGCTCGAACACCCAGTCCTCGGCAGGTGCGACCGCACGCTTGCGCCGGTGATCGACGACCTTGTGCGAGACCATCGAGAACAACCAGGTCCGCAGTTTGGAGTCGCCCCTGAACGTATCCAATCCCTTCCATGCCGCGACGAAGGCGTCCTGGACGACTTCCTCGGCTGCACCGTGATCGGAGAGCATGTTGCGGGCGTAGCGGAACATCTCCGGGCCGTACCTGGCGACGATCAGCTCGAAGGCGTCGGTGTCGCCGAGTGCTGCATTGCTGACGAGCACGTGATCGGACAGCGGCCCGCCGTCGGACATGACACGGCCGGGTGGATCGTCCGTCATCGAACCGTGTCCGCCATCGGTGCCCCCGTCCTCGAAGTGCTCGTGCCACGTGTGTCCACCTGGAAGAGATGCATTCGACACCGTTGTACCAGCGAACCATGATTGTGATGCACATCACTATTTTCGGACGTGCGCTTTCTCGACTTCGCTACGACCTACTTGACGTCACAATCGATTCGCGAGAGGACAGAACATGAGCACCCAGACGCTGGACAAGTCGACAGACGCCGCATCCGGAACGGCTGCCAAGAGCGCGACCACCACGTCCGCACTGGTCAGCACCACCGGACGCACCACCATCGCCGACACCGTCGTGTCGAAGATCGCCGGCATCGCCACCCGCGAGGTCCAGGGCGTCCACGACGTCGGCGGCGGCACCTCCCGCGCCATCGGAGCGCTGCGCGAGCGCATCCCCGGTGCACGCGTCAACCAGTCGCAGGGTGTGTCGGTCGAGGTCGGCGAGCGTCAGGCCGCCGTCGACATCGACATCGTCGCCGAGTACGGAGTGTCGATCGCCGACCTGGCGTCGGGCATCCGTCGCAACGTCATCACCGCCGTGGAGCGGATGACGGGCCTCGAGGTCACCGAGGTCAACATCGTCGTGCACGACGTCTTCCTCGACGAGGGTGACGACGAGTCCGGGCAGGAAGTGTCCGGGACGCGAGTTCAGTGACATCAGGACCCGATATGAGCGCACCCGACGTCTCGGAAGTCATCGCCGACGTGGTGACGGCAACGGCGGGCGTCGCGGGTCTGCACGGCGGTATGTTCGGTGAAGCCGCGACATACCTGCCGGGCAGGCGCGTCTCCGGCGTTCGGATCCGTGAGGACGGCAGCGTCGACGTGCACGTGATACTGCGTGCAGGCAGCCCGATTCCGGCCACCGCCGACGCGATCCGAACGGCCGTCGCTACCGTGGCCGACGGCCCGGTTCACGTCACCGTCGAGGACGTAATCCGCTGATGATGCGGTCCACTCACGCATGAGCCGTTCGGCCGAACACACCGCCGCCCGCCGCGCGGTGGCCAGGAAGCACCATCCGGACGTCGGCGGCGACCCGGCTGTGTACGCAGCCGAACTCGCCGCCGTCGACCGAAGGTTCTCGCGCGCGCCCACCACGATTCGTCGGCGCACGTGGAAGCACCTCTACCGCAGGATCTTCGGGCCCGCAGGGCGGCTGCGGTCCAAACGTTACTTCGACATCTAGCCCTCACATCTAGCAGGAGCATCATCATGACGACGTCCACCATCGGTTTGTTCGTAGGACTTCTGTTGGCCATTGCGGCCGCTGCCGGCGGATTCACCGGGTTTCTCTTCGCCGTGATCCTCGCCGTCGTCGGTTTCGCCGTCGGTCGCTACATCGACGGCGAACTGGACGTGTCGATGTTCCAGAGCCGCGACGGGTTCTCGCGTGGCCGCCGCCATGACCGCTGACGAACGAGGCCACCTCGAGGTACGAGTTCGAGCCGTCACCCGCATCGCCGAGATCACGGCGAGCCGGGTGGACGGCGTGGAACCCGTCACCGGTGGCCTCACGTCGAAAGCCCTTCCGCGCGTGGAGGCAACTGTCCGAGACGGAAAAGTCCGGGCGACGGTCGAAGCCGCCACGCGATGGCCGACGCCCATCGCCGACGTCGCTGCGAGAGTGCGAACCAGCGTGGCGGACGACCTTCGACAATCGAGCGGGCTGGAGGTCGACACCGTGGATGTCGTGATGCGTTACGTTGCGCCGGAGAAAGTCACGAGTTCAGGAAGGCGAGTCGAATGACCACACAGGTATCGCCGAAGGCGGCGCCTCGCGCGAGTGCAGTCGCCGTGGTTCTCGCGCTGGCCCTCTGCGTCGTCGGCGTCGTTCTGGGTCGCGACGCGTCGATCGAGTTCGGTCTCGTCGACGGTGCACCCTGGATCGCGCCTGCGATCGACTGGCTACTCGGTGTCACCGTGCTCGGTGCGATGCTTCCGATCGGCATCGTCGCCGCGGTGATCGGGCTGGTCCTGCTCGTCTGTGCCGTATTGCCGCGCAGCCGAACTCACCGGCCGTCGGGTTCCGATGGCGTCTGGATCGCCAAGGGCTCGGCGCGGGTCCGAAGTTCGTCGATCGGTGTCGGCACCGCCGCTGTCGATCGTCTGGTCACCGCGCTGGTCGGCCTCGTTCTCGGCGCAGCCGGATTGGCGGCTGCCGCATGGGAACGCGACCGGCTGCCGCAGTTCGCGCACGACGCCAGGCGGACGGTCGAGTCGTGGAACCCCGCCGGGTGGGCAGACACGTCGTGGTGGCCGTGGGCGCTCACCGGCGCCACCGTCGTCGTATCCGTCGCCGGGCTGTACTGGCTGTGGGCACACCGGCCCCGGCGTGCCGCCTCCTTGATCGGCAGCGACGACGCCAGGGTGGACCTGACCTCCGCCGCACAGAATGCGGCCGCCGCATTGGCGTCGTCACCCGGGGTCGATGCGGCCAGTGGTCGAGTGGTGGACACCGGCACGGGCCGCCTCCTTCGAATCTCTGCCCGCGCGAGCGACGCGGGCACACCGTCCGCGGACCTCCTCGCGTCGGCCGTTGCTCTCCGCGAAACCTGTGCCGGCGCCATGTCCGGCCTCGAGGTGGACACCCAGGTGCTGATTCAGCCGGGTCGGGCCAGGTAATCGAGGGCGAGGGCATCCTGAGAATCGATCAGGTGCTCTGGGCAGGTGGGCGTCGACGAGAAGAGCCGTCGTCCGGGCTGCACTCTCAGGTTGGGCACGTACAGTCACGCCATCGTCCGTACAGCGTTCGCCGAACGCCGGCTCGCCACGAAGAGAGTTACCTATCGCCTCACCGACATCCACACACGACGCCCATCACGCTGCCGCAGGAATCGCGTGGGTCCTGTGCTTCGCCTACTTGCTCGCGGAAGTGTTCACCGCAGCAGCGTGGAGTACCCCGTACAGCTTCGAGGACAACTCGATCAGCTCACTCGGGGTGACGACGTGCCAGGTCGGTTCCTGCTCACCCCTGCACGACGTCATGAACGCCGCGTTCGTTGCCCTGGGAGTCCTGACACTCGTCGGAGCACTGTTCCTGCACCGCCACATCAGAAGTGGACGAGTGAAGAAGGCGATCCTGTCACTGGCCGTGATCATCGCGGTCAGCACCGCGGCGACCGGACTCTTCCCCGCCGACGACGGAACCATCCTGCACTGGGCCGCCGTGCTGCCCGGCTTCATCGCTCGGCACGTGGTTCTGGCGTTGATCGCCTGGCACTTCTGGCGTGAGCGACGAGTGGTCGCACTCTGGTCCGCGGTCTGCGCGCTCGTCGGTGTCGTCGGTGCGGTCCTGATGCTGGCGCAGACATTCGGATTCGGCCTGGGAGAACGCCTGGCGCTCTACCCGATGCCCACATGGATGGCCGTCACCGGCACAGCAGTACTCGTCGCGCTGGCCCGTCGAACGGTGTTACGGCGATTCGACGCACGATGGCTGCACGTCGTCTTCCGCGCGTCAGCCGAATCGAGCCCGAAGATCGGCGCCCGCAGCAGCGGCGCCGAACAACCAGCCCTGCCCTAGCGTCGCGCCGAGGCCGAGCGCCCGCACCCGATCCCGCTCGGATTCGATGCCCTCCGCAAGGATCACTGCACCGGTGGACGCGACGTACCGTCGGACTGCCGACAATGCGCGCATGCTTCCGAACGCACGGGGCCGGCGCAGCACCGACGCATCGAGCTTCACGATGTCCGGTTCGACGATCGGCAGCGCTTCGAGAGTGCCGCGGTTGGCACCGACGTCGTCGAGAGCGATGGAGAATCCCCGCCGTCGGGCCGACGTCACCATCGAGCGGAGCCTGTCCGCGTCTCCGACGAGACCGCGTTCGGTGATCTCGAGAACCACCCTGCCGTCGCCTTCCAGGGCGTCGAGGTGCGCCTCGGTGCGTTCGATGTCCGTGATTCCCGACGGCTCGTAGTTCAGGTACAACGCCAGTCCGCGCCGCAGATCCGCCGAGCGTGCTTCCTTCAACGCCGCGGCACGGCAGGCGAAGTCGATGTCCGACACCACACCACGCGTGCGCGCGAGAGCGAACACCTCGGCTGGATCGACCCCGACGACCGTCGGCCACCGAGCGAGCGCTTCGACTCCGACGACAACACCGGTCCGCAACGCGACCACCGGCTGGAAGCACGGAACCATGTCGTCGATCGCGACGAGTGCGGCGCGAGCGGACAGAGACGTGACCGGCGCCATCACACCGATCTCTTCGGGTCGAGCGAGTCCGCGATCAAGGCAGCATGGAGCGATCGGAGTCCGGACGACTTCATCGGATCGATGCCGGTGATCTGCTGAATTCTCTTCAACCGGTAGTCGACGGTGTTCGGGTGCACCACAAGCTGTTTCGCTGCTTTTTTACGGTTGGCCTCGGTGGAGACGAACACCTGGAGGGTCGGCAGCAGATCCGGTACGCGCCGCAGTGGATCCAGCATCCTCTCGAGGTGGCGACGGCCGACACCCGGCCGCGCGATCTGGAACTCCAACGCCAAGTCGGCGATTCGATACACGCCGGGTCGATAGTCCAAGCGCTGCACCAGCCTGAGCAACTCGTAGGCGTTCTCGGCGGCAGCTGCGATGCGCGACGCCACCGATACCGCCGCCGAGGCGGACACGGGGACTTCGCCCGCCTCCGTCAACCGGGTGATCAGGGATTCGACGACACCGGCCACCGGATCCGGCACGAGGATCGTTCCGCCGGTTGCACTGAGGATCGCCAGCGGCGGCTCGGCAGCGTGGAAGTCGGCGAGCGCGGACCGTATCCGTTGCAGTTTGCGCGTCGCCGCTGCCTCTCGCGCGACAGGGGCGCCCACCTCGTCGGCGTGCGGAGGAAAGTGCACCGCGACGACTTCGTATCGCTCGGCGAGCTCGGTGCCGTACCTCTCGGCGATGGACGGGGCACTCCGGTCTCCGGTGAGCAGGGCGGTGACCAGTGCCTGCGTCTGGTCCTGACCCTGCGCGGCCACGGCCTTGTATTCGTCGAGATATCCCGAGGAGACCGCCTCGGACACCACGTCGAGCAGACCGAACATCAGCACCGCGCCGTCGACGAGCGCGCCGTGCTCACCGTCCACCGCGCGCCCGGCGATCATGCGAAGGCATCGCGAGAACCCTTCGTGGAACGCGTGCTGGATGGCGGCCAGTGGAACGCCGAGTCGAGCCCACTTGCCCGCGGACCGGCGCAGACGGCCGAGCGCTTCGGTCGACGGTTGTACGCCGCTATCCAGAACGTCTGCCGCCAGCGCGACGCATTCTGCGGTCACCTCGGCGACGACAGTCCGGCCGGACCTCCCGGTCAGCTCACGACACTGGGTGGTATCGAGCACGTGGTCGATGATCTTCTGCGTCGAATCCCGCGCGACTCGAAGTTGATGGGATGCCGGACGTCCTCCCAGGCTCAGTCCCTCTGCCGAATCGGAGGACACCATCGTGGTTGCCATACGCTTCTCACCTTCCGAAACGTTCGGGGCGGCCGGGGCCTCCGCTGTTGTCGTAGAAGGTCACGATAGAGCAACAAACGGACCGAGAGAATGTTTGGGTGCCGAAACGCGGATCCAGAGTTGGATTCGAGGACTTGTACTCACCCCTTCGGCCCTGCAGTTGTGACGAGTCCCCAGCAGAACTGGACATATTCACATTTCAACAATGCGCACGAGTTTCAGAATCACGGACCGAAGATGTCCGCAATCCGCTCTAGCTTGAGCCGCATGGACATCAGCGACTTCACCATCGACGTACCGCAAACGGACCTGGACGACCTCACCGCCCGCCTGACGCGCACCCGCTTCCCGAACGGCCACGCAACCGGATGGGGAACGGGGACCGACCTCGACACGATGCGCCGCCTCACCTCCTACTGGGCACAGGATTACGACTGGCGCCGCGTCGAAGCGCGACTGAACGAGTTCCCACACCATCTCGCCGACGGCACCCTGCATTTCATCCATGCCCGATCCGATCGTCCGGACGCCCGACCGATACTGCTGCTCCACGGGTGGGCAGACTCGTTCGCCAAATACGTAGGAATCATCGACGCGTTGCGCAACCCCGTGAACGCCGACGCCCCGGCGTTCCACGTGGTGGTGCCGTCCCTGCCCGGATTCGGGTTCTCCGAACAGCTGCCCGACGGCGACGCGGGTCCGGAGACCACGGCCGCACCGCTCGTCGCGCTGATGGAGACCCTCGGGTACGACCGGTACTTCGTCCACGGCGGCGACTGGGGCAGCGTCGTCGGCCAGGAAGTGGTGCGCGCGAACCCGGACCGCATTCTCGGATTGCACCTCACGGACATTCCGTTTCCCAATTTATTCATGGTCGACCGAGAGTCCGTCACCGACGACGAGAAGGCCTTCCTGGACGCGCTCGACTCGTGGAGCGAGAACGACGCCGCCTACGTCTCCATCCAGTCGTCGAGGCCCTTGACACTCGCCTACGGTCTCAGCGACTCGCCGGTCGGCCTCGCCGCCTGGATCGTCGACCACTTCGGTCGCCTCTCGGACTCCCTACCGAGCGACGAGGACCTGATCACCAACGTCATGACCTACTGGGTGCGCAACTCCATCCACTCCTCGACGCGCCTGTACAGCGAAGGCGCAGCCTGGGACGAGGAGAGCGGCGATCAGGACCGGGCAGATACCGAAGACTGGGCAGATACGGGAGACTGGGACCCGGTCATCCACGTTCCGACGGCAATCGCCGTGTTCCCCAGAGACATCGGCCGGCCACCGCGCGAATTCGTGGAGCGCTTCTTCGACGTCGTCCGCTACACGGTCCACCCTCGCGGTGGACACTTCGCCGCCCTCGAAGTGCCCGAACTCGTCGTCGCAGACATCCAGGCCTTCGCCGGGAATCTGGAGGTCGAGTAGGCCGGCGTACGGATTCTCGTTACGTGTCGATTTCGAGAACCCTCGATCGTCATGTCTACGTACAACCACGAAGATCCGGTACAAAATGGACATCGACGCTAGGAGAGACACATGCGCTACACCCTGATCCTCAACAATGCCGAGCCCGAGGAGGGCGTCCTCGACCAGGAGACGATCGCCCAGATGCAGGAGGCGTTCGGAGCGTACGGCCGCGCACTCGAGTCCGCCGGTGTGCTCGTCGCCGCGGAGGTTCTGACGTCCAGCTCGTCCGCCAGAACGCTGTCTCTGCGCACCGGCGAACTGCAGGTTCAGGACGGCCCCTTCGCGGATACGAAGGAAGGCGTCGGCGGTGTCTTCGTGATCGAGGTACCCGACGAGGACGCCGCGCTCATGTGGGCCGAACGGTGCCCCGGCGCGCAGTACGGAGTGCTGGAAGTTCGAGCGGCCGCCACCTCGTTCGTCGACGGCGCGTGGACCTGAGAGGCCGACCGATGAGTGCAGCGCAGGAGTCGGCCGAACATGCTGTGCGCACGTCGTACGGCCGGCTCCTTGCCCTCCTCGCATCCGCGGACGGCAACATCGTCGCCGCCGAAGATGCCCTCGCCGACGCCCTGGAACGGGCGCTGACCACCTGGCCACGCGACGGCGTGCCCACCGATCCCGACGCCTGGCTCCTCACCGCCGCCAGGAACAAGCGTCGGGACGTCTGGAAATCGGCGGCACATCGAACCTCGGTAGCGCTCGATCCCGTGGTCCACGCCGAATCGCGTCTCGACGACATCGATGTCGATGCGCTGCCGGACAAGCGGCTCGAGCTGATGGCCGTGTGTGCCCACCCCGACGTCGACCGTGCGGTCAGGACACCGCTGATGCTCGACGTCGTGCTGGGGTTCACGGCCAAGGACATCGCGCAGGCGTTCGCGCTACCCGCCTCGACGATGGCGGCACGCCTGGGCCGAGCGAAGAAGCGCATCCGGGATGCGCACATCCCGTTCGAACTACCCGATCGGAGTGCCCTGCCGGCACGGGTCGACGCGATTCGTGAAGCCGTGTACGGCGCGTTCGCGATCGACTGGAACGCCTCGGGATCCGAAGTGCGAGAAAACATGATCGGTGAGGCGATGCACCTCGCCGAGACACTGTGTGCAGTGTTGCCGGAGGACGCGGAGGCGCACGGGCTTGCCGCATCGATCGGACTGTCCGCCGCTCGGATGCCGGCACGCTGCCGAGACGGGGTACTGGTTCCGTTGGCCGAGCAGGACTTTCACCTGTGGGACGCAGACCTGTTGCATCGCGGGGAGCAGCATCTCGTCGCGGCACACCGCCTGGTGGCCGCAGGCTCCAGTGCACTCGGGCGTTTCCAACTGGAAGCAGCTGCCTCTGCCGTGCACTGTGGTCGCCGAAAGACCGGCCGAACGGACTGGACCGCGTTGCGCGAATTGTATTCCGCACTACAGACATCGGCACCGACAGTCGGCAGCGCCGTTGCGCTCGCCGTCGTCACCGCAGAAACCGACGGCGCCCTCGCTGCACTCCGTCTGCTCGATCGAACGAACGGAACCGAGCGATTCCAGCCCGCATGGGCGGCGCGCGCTCACCTGCAGGCTCAGCTGGGTAACGTCGACTCCGCCCGATCCGCCTACGAGAAAGCCATCTCCCTCACCGCAGACCCTCCCACCCGTGCCTATCTGGACAAACAGTTACGTCGGCTGTGAAACCGAGGCGGATTCACAGTCCTTTCGTGCACCGCGATGATTTCCATCGCGCCGTCGAGTCCACCTCTGCGCAAGGACAAACATAGACCTTGGAGGTAACCATGACCGAGGCACATGTCACCGGAGTGAGAATGGTGGCGATACCCGTCGCCGACCATGACCGTGCAATCGAATTCTACTCCGTTGCACTGGGTTTGACGAAGTCCGCGGACCGTGTGATCGAGGAACTCGGATCGCGTTGGGTGCAGATGAGCGCTCCCGGTATCGAGATCGCGCTACTGACGGAGTACCCGGGATTCTCCGCGGGCCGCGATACCGGCGTGCGGTTGGTGACAGCGGACGCCAGAGCCCTGCACGCCCACCTCGTCGGGCACGGGGCGAAGGTGAACGAGCTTCTCCTCTGGGAGGGGCTGCCGCCGATGTTCGAGTTCGACGACATCGACGGCAACACCCTCTACGCAGTGCAGTGAAAACAATCGGCCTTGCTCCTAGGCTGCTTCGCGGTCCTCGTGCTGTTTCGCCTGCGTGAGTACGGCGGATCTGTCCGTGTACTGAAAATGCGGGCGCTTGTCTCCGATGTACGAGCTCATCCACGACACCACGGCCACGTAGCGGTTGCGGAAGCCCACCATGTACATCAGGTGCACCGCCAACCACATGACCCACGCGATGGGACCCGACATGTCGACCTTCCCGAACAACCGCACCACTGCGCTGAACCGGCCGACGATCGACATGCTTCCCTTGTCGGTGTACGCGAACGGGGTTCCGGCGTCCGCCTTTCCGGTGATGACCTTGGCAACGTGGCGGCCCTGCTGCATTGCCACGGGCGACTGACCGGGCAGACCGTTCAACGAGGTCACGTCGCCGATGGCGTAGATGTCCTTCGCCGTACCGACGGTCAGGTCGTCGTGGACGAGAAGCCTGCCGGCACGGTCGGTCTCGCAGCCGGTGCGTTCGGCGAGCGTGGCCGCCAGATCGCTGGCCTGCACGCCGGCCGACCAGATGACGGTCTTGGCGGCGATGGTCCGCGACGTTTTCGAGTCCACATCCTGAACCGTGACCGTGTCGTCGACGATGTCGGTGACCATTGCCCCGGTGACCACCTCGACGCCCGACTTCTCCAACTTGGCGCGGGCGTAGGTACTGAGCTTGCCGCCGAACGCAGGCAGCACGTCCTTGACGCCGTCGACGAGTGTCACCGTCACGTCGTCCGGATGGATGTCCGGGAAGGATCCGGCGAAGTACCGCTGAGCGAGATCCCTGATCTGCCCGGCCAATTCCACACCGGTGGCACCGGCACCGACCACGACGAAACTGAGCAGCTCCTTTCTCGCCTCCTGGTCGGAGGTGTGGTGCGCAGTCTCGTAGCAGCGCAGGATCTGCTCACGCAGAGCGACGGCGTCGTCGACGGTCTTGAGAGCGAACGTGCGGTCCTTGAACTCGTCGCGTCCGAAGTACGCCTGCGTCGCGCCCGTCGCGACGATCAATCGGCCGTACCCGATGGTGTGGCTACCGCCCGCGCCGATGTAGGTGACCTGGTGCAACTCGGGGTCGACGTCGACGACCTTGCCGAGCCGGACATCGGCCGATTCGTAACGGGCGAGGATGCGCCGGACGGGTGGAGCGATCTCGCCGGTCGACAGCATGCCGGTCGCTGCCTGGTAGAGAAGCGGTTGGAACAGGTGCTCCGTCGTGCTGGAGACGAGCGAGAACTTCACGCCGGCCTTGCCCAGAGACTTGGCCGCAGCCAACGCTCCGAATCCCGATCCCACGATGACGACCTCGTACGTATCCACTGGTTTTCCTTTCCAATCGAGCAACCACACTCCATGAAACGCCCCGGCCAGTGGTCTATCAACGGGAAATTTGGAATAGTATCGATGAGTAAAACTCATGAATGGAGCGCTGTGGAACTTCGGCAACTGAAGTACTTCCTCGCCGTGGGCGAGGAGCTGAGCTTCTCGCGCGCCGCCGAGCGGTGCTATGTCTCGCAGTCGGCGATCAGCCTCCAGATCGGCAAACTGGAACGCGAGATGGGCGAGTCACTGTTCGAACGGTCGTCGCGCTCGGTCCGATTGACCGTTGTCGGAACACAATTGATGTCCATCGCACGGCACATGGTCGAGCTCGAGCAGTCCGCGCTCGCGTTGACGGCCAGGCGCCGGAATCAGCTGCGCCTGACCGGCAACATGACGTTCGCAGCCAACGCAATCGCCGCGATCGTCCAAGTACGCGAGCGGCATCCGGAAGCCGAGATCGACTTCGTCCTGAAACGATTCGCCGAACAGATCGAAGCCGTCACGTCGGGCGACTGCCAGGTGGCCTTGATCCGAGGCAACGTCGAGCGCTCCGGTCTCGAGGTCACCGAGCTGTGGAAGGAGAACCTCGTCGTCGTACTCGCCGACAGTCACCCACTGGCATCCGGGCCGGATCCGCGACTCGAGCAGCTCGCTCAGTACCCACTGCTCCTCCCCAAGCGCAGCGAGCAGATCCTGTTGCATCGGGTGATCGAAGGAGCCATGAAAAGAAGTGGTCGACGCCTGGCCTTCGGCCCACCCGTCGCCATGGACCACACGGCAAGCGCGGAGTTGCTCAACCACCCCGAATGCTGGTCCATCATCTACGCGAGCACGGCCGAGAGCACTCCGAAGACCGGGCTGGTGTTCCGCACCGAAGCGCAGCGCAGACTGAAACTTCCCGTCTCCGCGGTGGTCGACTCGTCCATACCCCCGACGGACATTCAGAGGGATCTCATTGCCGCACTTGCCGATACGGCGCCGTCTCCGGTGCCACTCTGACGATCGGGGTCACAGGATGCCGGACTCGCGCATCTGCTGCACGACGAAGGCCCCGGAGTAGACGTCGATGTACGTCCGCTCTGTCTGAAGCGGCGAGAACGCAACACCGAACCGAACCGGGCCCGGCTCCGACCTCGACACCGCGATGTCGACCGAGTACCGACCGTCGGGGGTGCTCACATCACCGGCGCGATACAGGTAGTCGGCGACGCCCACCCGAACATCTCGCTGCGCCGCCTTCTTTCCCGTACCGGTGATCTCCCGAAATGCGATGGTGTCCAACCCGACACAGGAGTAGACCCGCGCGAAGACGTCACCCTCCGGGTCCACCCAGCCCCCGCCGAGCGCCCCACCCGCCTGCGACAGCCACTCGTCGGACCACTCGGGAGCGGCCTCTCCCGTCACACGCAGATCCGACGCCACCGCGTCGCTGCAACTGGGGTCGCCCGGCTGCGGCGCGGCGCACCCACCGATCGCAGCCACAGCGACCAGCACCAGCCCAGGCGCGACAACATTCTTCACCGCTTCCACCACCTCATCCCCGACCGACAACGACACTCGTCACCGAAAACCATACCTGTCGGATTGTTCCTGAAGTGCGCCATGGCGTGAGCCGGCAGCAGCCAGCAATGCGTCGAGCCGTGGCTGCCACTCGGAACGATCGTCGGCGAAACATCTCGTCAACACCTCGATCATCGCTGAAGGCGCGACCGATGCACCGGGCGAGGCACCGAGCAGGCCCGCGATCGATCCGTCCCTGCCGGTGACGATGTCCGTGCCGAACATCAGATCACCGCGAAATCTGCTGCGCGGCTTGATCAGCTGAGCTCGTTGACCGGCCTGAATCAGACGCCACTGCGCGGGGTCGGCAGCGGGGTAGAACGTTTCGAGTTCGGCGAACTTGCGCTTCGACGACGCCAGAACCTGCCCGACGAGATAACGGACGAGGGGGAGGTTGCCGATACCGACCGACAACAGAACGGGCAGGTTTCGAAGACGGACGGTACCGAAGAGATCGCGGAGGCGACCGTGTTTCAACAGGCGGGTGCTGAAGGTCGCGTACGGCCCGAACATGAGCGACGTCGTGCCGTCGACATGCCTTCTGTCCAAGTGCGGCAACGACATCGGAGGCGCACCGAGCGACGGTCTGCCGTAGACCTTCACGCCGTGCCGCGCGACGACCTCCGGGGCATCGGCGTACAGGAACTCGGCGCCGAAGGGAAATACCCCGTACCCGCGGATTTCGGGAACACGAGCCTTCTGCAACAGACGCAGTGCGTACCCGCCGGCTCCGACGAACACGAACCGCGCGCGAACCTCGAACACCCGCCCGGTCGATCGGACTCGACCCGATAGATGCCACAGACCGTCCGACGTGCGGCGCAGACGCGTCACCTCGTGGCCGGTGCGGATCAAGCACCCGCTCGCCTCCATCGTCCGGCCGAGCGATTCGGTGAGTGCGCCGAAATCGATGTCGGTACCACCGGCGTCCCACGTCGCCGCGATCCGCTCGCCCGGCGCGCGACCGTCGACGAGCAACGGCGCCCAGCCGCAAATTCGATCACGATCCTCGGAATACTCCATACCCTGGAACAGGGGGTTCGACTTCAGCGTCTCCCATCTGCGTCGCAGGTAGTCCACATCGGCATCGCCGAACACCACGTCCATGTGAGGCACTGCGTTCAGGAACGACGGATCGAGGTCACCGCTCCGCGTCAGCGAGTCCCAGAATGCCCTCGACACCGCGAACTGCCGTGCGATTTGCTCGGTCCGGGACGAGTCGTCGGCGTCGGGCATGTAGTTGAGTTCGCACAGACCTGCGTGACCGGTACCCGCGTTGTTCCACGGACCCGAGCTCTCGCCGGCCAGCCGGTCGAGTCGCTCGAACAACGCGATCGACCTGTCCGGCAGCACCCTCTGGATCAGCGTTCCGAGGGTCGTGGACATGACGCCGCCGCCGACGAGCGCGACGTCCAGGATTTCCGCATGTGAAGTCATGCCGTCAATGCTGGCGGCGACGAGACCGTTCCGTCCAATGAGATGTTCGAGCAATTATCATCCGGAAATGGATGACTACTCGTTCGACCGCCCGGAGTCCGTAGCGCCTCTGCTCTCCGCCTTCGACGCCGTCGCCGCGGAAGGCCACGTCACCCGCGCGGCAGCCCGGCTCGACGTGCCCCAATCCTCGGTCAGCAGAAGGGTGCACAGCCTCGAGCGCATCCTCGGGTTGGCGCTGATCCAACCGGTGGGTCGCGGGGTCACTCTGACCGCGTCGGGCCGGGAGTTGTTCGACCGCACCCACCAAGTGATGCGGGAACTCGACGACGCTGTCGCCGCGGTGCGGTCCGACGCCGATCCGGACAGCGGAGTCGTCGGGTTCGGATTCCCTCTGACGCTCGGATCGCGTTCGGTGGCCGCCCTTCTGACGGACTTTCATGCAGTCGCTCCCCGCGTCAGGGTTCGACTGGTGCAAGCACACGGCGAAGCCCTCGCGGACATGATTCGCGACGGACGACTGGATCTCGCCGTCATGATTCCTCCGCCCGACGACCTGGACGTGACGGTCCTGGGCAGCCAGCAGATCTTCGTCCACGCAGCGGCCACACACCCGTTTGCGTCTCGTCGGGCACTCGCGGTCGAAGACCTCGCCGACGAAGCCTTCGTGGCCAGCCCGCCGTCGTTCCAGCTGCGCACACTGCTCGACACGTGGTGCGCGGAAGCCGGATTCGTCCCGCGGGTTCCCTTCGAGATCAGTGAGATCGACACCATCGAGGCACTCGTACGAGCCGGGCTCGGGATCGCGCTTCTACCGAAGCCGGAGGTCGCCGTCGCCGGCGTGACGACCGTTCCCCTGACCGGTGACCGCACTCGATCGGTCGGGCTGGCGACAGGCCGACGCCGACCGACAGCTCCCGTCGCGCGCTTCCATCGTCACGTCACCCGACACGCGGATCAGCTCATCGTTCGACCCTGAGGACTCGGAGCCGGCCTACCCGAGTACCCCGATGTCAGAGAACATGACCCGAGGACAGCTCGATGCCTCGCCCGACCCGAACGACGCTTTCGCGCAGAACCAGATAGGCCGACTCCAGATCCACGTTCGTCGCCAGCAGCGTGCCGTCCGAGAATTGAATCCCACCGTGCTCACCGGAGGAAATCCGTACGACGGTCGAGCCGATTGCCGGTGAACCGGTCGGTGACGCAGGCGCGGCGGACGTTTCAGGCGCGTCCAGCGTCTCGATGATGCCTCCGGGAAGGCACAGCACCGTCGCACCGTCCGGCGCGGTGTACTCCCAGGACTCGACTTCCTCCCGGGGAGCTGCGGTGACGGCACTTCCGTCGTCGAACCGCAGCGTCAGCGTGCCGTCCGCGGCCAACTCGGACATCGTGCACCGAGTCGTGAGCAGGGACGTCAGTGCACGCAGCCCCTCGAACTGGTTGTCCTCGTCGAACCGTGTGCCACCGATGTCGAGCTGACTGAACGCCACCGCCGAACCGTCGTCGAAGCCGATACTCAGATCGAAGTCGAGGTGAACGTTCCGCACTGTTGCGTTCTGCACGTCGACACTCGTCACCGGGGAGGTCCACCGGACGCGAGGTGGACGGCGCGCTGGAACACGCCGGCCAGATCGGTTGTCTGCGGACCTGGTTCCAGTACCAGGGTGGTCGCACCAGCCTCTGTGTACTCGTCGAGGTCGTCCACCAGGTCCGACACGTACAAGACGATGTCGTGGCCCGGCCCACCACCGATGTGGCCGATCGCGTCGCGGACCTGCTGCGGCGTGGTGGAGCTGGTCAGTATCGTCCCGCGGCTCGTCTCGCCGCTCACAGCAAGGGTTTTGGGGCCCGTCGCACCGACCAGAAGCGGCGGAGGCTCCGCCGGTGGCCAATCCAAGCGGACGTTGTCCAACGAGACGTAACGGCCCCGAACGTCGACCGTCTCACCAGCCAGCAGACTCGTCAGTGCCGTCATCTGCTCGCGAAGAAGAGTCAGCGGGGACTGCACTCGCGCCCCCACCTGCCCCATCCAATCCTGCACACCGTGACCCAACCCGACCCGCGTCCGTCCCGGATACAGCCGAGCCAGAGCAGCGACCTCCATCGCCGTGGCCGCGACGTTCCGCAGAGGGGTGGGCAAAACTCCGATCCCGACGTTCAACCGCGGCGTCACCGCGAGAACAGTTGCGGCCATGGAGATTCCCCCGGAGAAGAAACAGTCCTCCCACAGCCAGATCTCGTCCACCCCGGCCTCGTCGGCCGCACGCGCCGCGTCGACGATGGTCTCCGGCGGCAGTTCCGGCCTCAGCACAACACCGAATCGCGTCATCACATCCCTCTCTCTTCCACTTCATCCTCCACTCCCGCCCCACCGAAGGTCATTCCGCAGGCTCCACTCCCGCCCCACCGAAGGTCATTCCGCAGGCTCCACTCCCGCCCCACCGAAGGTCAGGATCGACGCCTACCCAACAGAAGAACCCCGCCGACGGCAACGGCCACGCTGACCACGCCGGCGACCCCGAGCCACAGGGTCGCCCCGATCGGAGGGGAATCGGCCTCCAGCACGGTGGGAGTGCCGTAGGAGCGCTCGGCAGCATCGAGCGTCGTACGATCGGTCGTCGGCGCCGTGGCCGAACAGCTGTTGACCTGCAGACGATCCCGCGACGACTCACCGCGTTGGGCGAAGAAGATGTACTCGTCACCGACCGCAAGCGTCGAGCCACACGCGGCCGACTCCGCGGCCGTCGACACCACGGCGTCGGCCTCCACGTCACCGTCGTAGATCTCGCTGACCCGAACGTCGTAGGTGAGTGTGCTGCCGTCGTCGCGGACATCGGTCGCCACCCCGACGAAGACCGCGCCGTCGGGAGACGAGTGCTGTCGAACACGGTCGCTCACCTGAGAAAGGACGTAGGCACACGTGCAAGCCTGCGCGACGGGGGGAGTGATGCCGGTCGCCAACCCTGCCGCCACGGCGCCGACCAACACGACTCGCCCTGCGATCCGCCCCGTACGCATGAGACCAGCGTCGCACGCCACGTCGGCGCAGTCCATGCGTTCTACCGCGGACGGTCGGTCGTGAAACTCGAACCGCGACCCCAGACGAACCACACGATCGTCCCCAGAAACGGGAACGCCAGCACGATCAGGACCCAGATCGCTTTGCCCGCGGTCGTGTAGTTCTTCGACTGCAAAATGCTGACCAGGGCGGCGACGAACAACGCGAACGCCGCGACGACAAGTATCAGAATCAGAACCCCGAAACCGAGGCCGAAAACCGTGGTGGCCGTGTCGTCCTGCGCGCTGAGTTCCAGCAACATCGAACGTTCCTTTCGTCGAAGCGGTGATGTGCACTCCACCCTACGAACGCAGGCGCCGTCACACATCGTCGTTGCGATGTACATTCCGTACACCTTCGGAACGACTCGACCCCGACCTCGGGTGCTGTGGCACGATCGGACGAATGGGGCGTGACGACTTTCTGACGGCAATCGAAACCAATCCGGTGGTCGTCGAGATCCTGGAGCGTGGACCAGAACTCGGGCTCACCGACTGGTATCTGACGGCAGGTGGCCTGTTCCAGACCGTCTGGAACCACGTCGCCGGCTCCGATCCTCGAGCCGGCATACGCGATTACGACTTTCTCTACTACGACGGCACGGACCTGTCGTACGAATCAGAGGATCGCGTCATTCGACATGCGGAAACTCTGTTCGCCGATCTGGGAGTCGACGTCGAGGTCCGCAACCAAGCCCGCGTTCATCTCTGGTACGAAGATCGCTTCGGCGCACCGGTGAAGCCGTTCCGAAGCACGGAGGACGGGATCGACCACTTCGTGTCCACCACCTGCTGTTTCGGGGCCCGCAGCGAGAACGACGGAACGACGACGGTGTATGCACCCCACGGATTCGACGACGTGTTCGCCGGGGTGATCAGGCCGAACCCGCTGCTTCCGATGCGGCACGTCTACGAGTCGAAGGCCGCCCGGTGGACATCGATCTGGCCGCATCTGACGGTTCTCCCGTGGCCGGAGTAGATGCGCCGTCCTACCCGTAGAAGGTCGCCGGGTCGAGGCCGTCGATCGGCAGCCGAGCGGCGTCGGCGTCGGGCGAGCTACTCACCCCGCGCAACTCGACCGCCGATACCGGGCGCTCGTCCATGCGTCGAGCAATCTCGAAGAACACCGCAAGCACGTGCACACAGGGACTGGTTCGTTTCGTGCAGTCGCAGTCGGCGGTCAGCTCGTCACGACTCGGACCGACGGGCATGCCTGCCTTCGACCATTCGGCGTGGACGGAATCCGGCACGTCGCCGGCGGGTAGACCGCGCAGCGCTGCTCGGGCCGACTCCGCAGCGTCGTCCGCCCAGAGGGGACAATGCAGGCTGACGTGCTGGTCACGCGCCCCGAACACGGTTGCTCTGATCGACCCGGCCGAGATCACGACGTCACCGACCTTGTCGTTCCGAACCAGTGATCGCGCCCGAGGAAGAGCTGGATTCGGTCGGGTGATGGACGTCGGCTGCGCCAGCCGTACCCAGTCACGCCCCCACGCGGTGACCCCGAGATCGTCACTCATCGGCCCGCCCCGATCTCGAGCAGCTCGCGAAGCTGACCGTCCGACAGTTTCGCCAGATCGCCACCGATGTCGAGCGTCGCTTCGCTGGTCGCGATGTCCGCGAGGTCACGCTTGTGTCCGTGCATGTCGTCGATCGACTGCTCGAGGGTTCGTTCGGTGAGCAGTGTGTGCACCGTGACGGTCTGCGTCTGCCCGATTCGGTGAGCGCGATCGCTCGCTTGGCTCTCCACGGCCGGGTTCCACCACCGATCGAAATGAACCACGTGCGACGCACGAGTGAGGTTGAGGCCGAACCCGGCCGCGCGCAGACTCAGGATCAGAATCGGTGGGCCGTCGCCCGATTGAAACTCGTCGACCATCGTCTCGCGGGCCGCAGTGGACAGACCGCCGTGCAAGAACGGCACCGGATGTCCGGTGACCTCGTCACCGAGATGCCGGGACAACAACTCGCCGGTCCCGCGATACTGCGTGAACACGAGCGCCGCCTGCCCGTCGTCGACGATCTCCGACAGCATCTCCGTCACCCGATCGAGTTTGCCTGATCTGCCCTGGATTTCGGCACCGGTACCGTCGACGAGCTCAGGATGATTGCAGATCTGTTTGAGGCGAGTGAGCAACGTCAGGATCCGTCCCCTGCGTCCGATCCCTGTCCCGAATCCTTCGGTCAACGAGCTGTCGAGGTGACGCCGATACAGTCGCTCCTGCTCCTGGGTGAGCGTGCAGACCACCGAATTCATCACCTTGGCAGGGAGTTCGGGTGCGACATCGACCTTGCGCCGTCGCAGAATATGCGGCCCCACGAGCTCACGAAGCCGACCCGCCGCGGCGTCGGACCGCTTCTGCTCGATGGAGACGACGAACCGTCGCCGGAAGCGCGCACGTGCTCCCAGAACGTCGGGTGAAGCGAACGCCATCAGGGACCACAGTTCGTCGAGTCGATTCTCCACCGGAGTACCTGTCATCGCGATGCGCAGGTGCGCCTGCAGCCTCCTGGCCGCGCGCGCCTGTTGCGAATCCGAGTTCTTGATCTGTTGCGCCTCGTCGAGAACCACTGTGTCCCAGTCTACTTCCGTGATCATGTCCGCATCGCTTCGCAGCGTCGGATAGCTGGTGATCACGACGGAACCCGGCCCGACGTGCTCGAGGCTCCGCGTCCTCGACGCCCCGTGATGAACGTGAACCTCGATGCCCGGCGCGAACTTGGTCAGTTCCCGAGCCCAGTTGCCGACCAACGACGTCGGGCACACCACCAGGTGCGGCGCATCGCGTCGCAGCGTGAAGACGGCGATCGCCTGCACCGTCTTTCCCAGGCCCATCTCGTCGGCCAGAATTCCCCCGCCGCTCGTTGCCACTGCGTTCATCCACGCGACGCCTGCCCGCTGATACGGCCGAAGTTCTGCCCGCAGAAGCGTCGGCTCACCCGCCCGCCGATGCAGCGCCGCGTCGACGGTGGACGCTGCAGACCAGATCGTCGTCGTGTCGAGTCCGACCGCCGCGTGTCCGGCAATCGGCAGCGACGAGACGAGGCCCTCCACGTCCCCACCAGCCGCAGACGCCACTGCTATGCGCGCCCAGACCCGCAGTGACCGACTCGCGCGATCTCCCGGTCGCCACGTGGTGAGCGCAGTGAGCGCGTCCGGCGCGTCCACCAGTGCAACCGGGACCGACAGCGCCTGCACCGATCGGGAGGCGGCGTCGGGCAGTGCGATGGTCAACGACGCCGGCGTTCCTGCAGGTAGTCCGGCCGCGACGGCATCCTGAGAGGGGCTGCCCGTGCCCCACCAGGCAAACTTGTCCAACTCGATCGAGTAGCACGCTTGCAGTGTTCCGGGGAGGTTCGCATCGACCGATGGTTCGTGGGTTCGGGCGTCTACCGTCGTGAAAATGTTCGTGACCTCCGGTCAGGGCACTGTGAGGTCCGACAAACCGCGTCGGACCCAACCTGGTGGGCGGTGAGGGATGGCGGGTTCCGATCGTTCGGCGATCGGCAGTGGGACAGCGCGGTCGGCCACCATCCGTGGGCTGAAGACCGTCGAGAGTAGACCGAAGTGCCGGAGTGTGCAATTACCGATCCGTGCGGCCGGGGTACCTCACTTTTCTCGCATGTCACAGAGTTTCTCGCAGCGATGTACTTACCTGCCGAGTGCCCCTATAACTCTTCCTATGAACAATCCCTACACACCCGAGTCGGGCGAGGTGCCGAGGGAACTGGCGGGACGCGAGAAGTACCGGTCGGCGTTCATCTCTCTGCTCGACGGCCTCGAACGCGGTCATACCGCACGGTCGCAGCTGATCACCGGCATGCGCGGCACCGGTAAGACCGTACTGCTCCGCGAGTACGTCTCGATCGCGCGGTCGAGGCGTTGGGCGATCGTCGACATCGATGCGGTCCGACGGGACGACGACGGATTCCGACGACAACTGGCCTTCGAATGCCGCAGTGCCTTGCTGGCCGTATCCGCCCGCGGGCACTGGGGATCGGAGGCGAAAAGAGCGTCCGGCGTACTCGGCTCGTTCGCCTCGGTGCTCGGAGCGAGCAGCCCCCTCACCGCGGAATGGACCGAGACGACGCCCGGGGCAGCCGACACCGGGCAGCTGTCCGCGGACACGACGGCAACCCTCCTCGCGCTGGGAGAGGCCGCGCGTGCCCACGACACAGGCATCGTCTTCGTGATCGACGAGCTACAGCGGCTCACCTCGGCACAGCTCTCCGCGCTGATCGACGCGTTCCATCGTTGCTACCTGCGCGAACTGCCCATCACGGTCGTCGGTGCAGGGCTCACCGATCCCGTCGACGAGATACCGGAGGGCGCGCAGCCGCCGAACCGACCGACCGTGGACGAGGTTCGAGCGCGCGCGGACCGCCTGTTCGAATTCCCGGTTCTCGGTGCTCTCGCCGACGCCGATGCCGCCGCCACGCTGCGCAGTGGAGGGTCGTGGACGGACGGAGCGGTCCTGGCCGCGTCGACGATCACGGGGAAATTTCCGGCGCTGCTGCACGCCCTCGGATTCGTCGTCTGGGACGCTCGCAACACCGACGTCGTCACCGAGGCCGACATCGAGAACGCCGTTCCCGAATACGAGAAGTTCGTCGACGAGAACTTCTTCCGTCGAAACCTCGGTCGCGTCGACGACGTGGACCTCGCGTACTTGCGCGCAATCGTGGATGCTCCCGCCGAGATCGACACCGCACGAGCCCTCGAACGTACCGTCGCGCAGTGCGCGCGAACACGGGCGGGTTTGGTGGACAAAGGGCTGCTGCACATCACTAAAAACAACGAATCGGTCTTCACCACACCGCACTTCGAGAGTTTTCTGCTACGAACGATGCCGACACTGGAGGTACCTGCCCGCAAACAGCGCCGTCGACGCTACGACCCGTGAACGGTCTCACCGGTTGGTGTACTCGTCCGGGTCCTCTACTTGGCAGAAACGCAGCACGTTCGACGACGGATCGATCACGGTCACCGTCGGCCCACCCGGCGCATCGGTGTCCAGACCCGGCCGCATCGACCGATACTCGGCGGCGTCGAGCTGCCGATGGAACGCCCGAATGTCCTGAATCGGAATCCACACGACAGTCCCCGGTGTTCCATCTCCATGATGCTCCGACAGATCGAGCACCGAACCGGAACGACGAACCCTCATGTACAACGGCATCCCGGGCTCGAACCTGTGCTCCCACTCCACGTCGTAACCCAGATAATCGATGTAGAACGCCCGCGTAGCCGCGTCGTCGAACATGCGAAGAATCGGGATGCTCGGGCCCAGAGCGATACCTGCGTCACCGGGCCGTTTCTTCCACTTCACGTGCACTCACCTCACGTTCGCGTCGCCGGGACAACAGTACAAGCTTCTCGGCTTGTCACGTCGAGCGCTGGATCCACCCGCTCTAGGCCCCGCTCCTGCCGGCGACGGCGACGATGGTCTCGGCCAATTGACTCGTGGCCTGATCCGGGGACAGGTCACCCGTCACGGCCGCACGAGACAGCGCCTCTGCCGCGCCGAAGATCGCGGTGATCGAGGGTACGGACACCCCCGTCGACGATTGGACGAACGGGGCAAGGATTTCGCGGCACCGCTGCGAATAAGCTTGGTCTGCAGCGCGTTTGACCTGCTCGAGCTCCGGCGATCCTTCCAGCGCAGCGAGTACTCCGGTGAGTTCACGGCCCTGCGCGAGCGTGCACCCGACGTACGAGTTGGCAATTGCCGCGGCACGGCCGTCGAGCGTCGCTTCTGCGTTGTCGAGGTACTCCTCGAGCATGGCCGCCTGACGGTCGTCGAACTCCTGGAAGAGCGCGGCCAGCAGCACCGCCCTGGACGCAAAATGGCTGTACACCACGGGTTTTGCAACTCCCGCCCGTTCCGCGAGCCGACCGAGGGTGAGAGCGTCGGCGCCCTCTGCTCGGACGAGCGCCCATGAGACCTCGATCAATTGGTCGTACCTTTCGGCACGCGACAACCTGGTCCGAGCCATCCACACACCTCCTTGCGCTATGTACCAATAGTAACCTACCTTTGGTACATAGCGTTCTTCGCCCAACGAAAGGATCTCCGTGAGCAGCCTCGTCGTAGTCTCCCATTCCGACCCGAACTCCCTCACCCACCACGTCGCACGCTCGACCATCGACGCACTCGTCGACGCGGGCGACACGGTGGAGTTCGCAGACCTCGCCGCCGAGAACTTCGACCCCCGCTTCACCCGGGCCGACCTGGACCTCTTCCGCGGAACCGGAACCCTCGACGCCGATATAGCGTCCGAGCAGGCCCGCGTCGACCGCGCGGACCACCTCGTCCTCGTCTTTCCCATGTACTGGTGGTCCATGCCCGCTCAGCTGAAAGGCTGGATCGACCGTGTGTTCATCAACGGATGGGCCTTCGACGACAGCCCCGACACCGGGTTCGTCAAGAAACTGGGTCGACTCACCATCCACCTCGTCGCCGTTGCAGCCGACGACGCCGACAGCTTCGGGCGCCACGGCATCGATCAGGCATTCGCCATCCAGATCGAACGCGGCATCGTCGAATACGTCGGGGCAACACTCGGATCCTCGACCTTCCTGCACGAATCCGAAACCAAGAGTCGCGAAACCCTTGCCGCCGAGGTGAACGTCATCGCCGACGCTATTGCATCCCGAGTGTCAGGGCGTGCCACCGTCGATGCATAGAGGTCAGGGGCTAGGCAGCGGCATGGATTGCCCGATACTTCGCCTGTTCGACGGGATCCCGCCGATTCGGCCGGGTATCGGGCAATCCGTGTCGGGCCTTTTCACGGGCTGATGTGTTTCACTGATCAGGTGACCACGTTCGTACAGCTTCGGTGGCGGCCCTGAACCCGCGGCCCTGACCTGTGCACTCCTTCGGCCGCCTCATGTCGGCCGACGATTCTCACCTGTACGTCGCGTTCGTGGTCGACGCCCGAGGTGGCCCCCATCCCGAGAGGACCACCCCATGACCCTCGACGTAGTGATGACCGCAAGATCGTTCGACGAATATCGTGCGATGTTCGGCCTGACCGACTCCGATCTGTCCCGTCGCATCCTCGACTGCCCTGCGGGCGCCTCCGGGTTCACCTGCGAGGCAACCGACCGCGGCAGCGACGTAACAGCCTGCGACGTAGCGTATTTCGCGGACGACCCGGAGGGACTCGCGTCCGTTGCACTGTCCGAGACTGATCGCGGGCACGCATACGTACTCGCGCACGCCGACCACTACGCGTGGACGTTCTTCGCTGGACCCGACGAACACCGACTCGCCAGACACACCGCTGCGCAACAGTTTTCGGCCGATATACGACGGCACCCCGGCCGGTACGTTCCCGGGCGGCTACCATCGTTGCCGTTCAGCGATGCCAGCTTCGATCTGGTGCTCAGCTCCCACCTACTGTTCAGCTACGCGGACACCCTCGACGCCGCGTTCCACCTCGACACGATCGTCGAACTCATGCGAGTCACGTCCCACGAGCTGCGAATCTTTCCGCTCGTCCCGGTCGGGTCGTCGGAGCCCTATCCTCGGCTCGCCGAGTTGCTCGACGAACTGCGCAACCGAAACATTCACTGCCGCACAGCGAACGTCGACTACGAGTTCCAACGGGGCGCCACGCAGATGCTCGTGTGCCACCACGGCCCGTCCAGCTGAACACCCAGCGCGGCGATCAGCCCCTCGCCATGTCCACGAAACGCGACAGGTGCAGCTGGTGAGCCACTGTGATGGTCGCCGTCGGGCCGTTACGGTGCTTACCCAGAATGAGGTCGGCCTCGCCGCCACGGGGGTCGTCGCGTTCGATGGCGTCGGGGCGGTGCAGGAGGATCACCATGTCGGCGTCCTGCTCGAGCGATCCCGACTCACGGAGGTCGGACACCATCGGCTTCTTGTCGGTGCGCTGCTCAGGACCACGGTTGAGCTGACACACGGCAACCACCGGGCATTCGAGTTCCTTGGCGAGAAGTTTGAGCTGACGGGAGAAGTCCGAGACTTCCTGCTGACGCGACTCGACCTTCTTGCCCGACGACATCAGCTGAAGGTAGTCCACGACAATCAACTTCAGACCGTTGCGCTGCTTCAGACGCCGAGCTTTGGCGCGAATCTCCATCATCGTCAGGTTGGGGGAGTCGTCGACGAACAGAGGCGCCTCACTGATCTCGCTCATCCGTCGAGCAAGCTTGGTCCAGTCGTCGTCCGTCATCTTTCCCGAACGCATGTCACCGAGCTTGATCTTGGCCTCCGCCGACAGCAGACGCATCACGATCTCGGTGCGGCTCATCTCCAGCGAGAAAATGACACTGGGCATACCGTGCTTGATCGAGCACGACCGCATGAAATCCATACTCAGGGTCGATTTGCCCACACCAGGCCTCGCCGCGACGATGATCATCTGACCAGGGTGAAGACCGTTCGTAATTTCGTCGAGCTCGGCGAATCCGGTGGGCACACCGAGGGAGATACCGCCGCGACTGGCGATGGAGTCGATCTCGTCCATCGTCGGCTGCAGCAGCTCCTCCAAGGGGAGGAAGTCCTCGGAAGTACGACGCTCGGTGACCTCGTACACCTCTGCCTGCGCACGATCCACGACCTCGGCGACGTCCTGGCCGTCCGAACCCGCGTACCCGAACTGCACGATGCGGGTGCCGGCCTGCACGAGCCTGCGCAGGATCGACTTCTCGGCCACGATCTCCGCGTAATAACCGGCGTTCGCCGCAGTGGGAACAGTCTGCGTGAGTGTGATCAGGTACGGAGGACCCCCGATCCGCTTCAGGTCACCGCGACGATCCAGCTCCGCCGAGACCGTCACCGGGTCAGCGGGCTCCCCGCGGCTGTAGAGGTCGAGAATGGCGTCGTACACGCTCTGATGCGCCGGGCGGTAGAAATCGCCGGGACGGAGCACCTCGAGCACGTCGGCGATGGCGTCCTTGCTGAGGAGCATGCCGCCCAGAACCGACTGCTCCGCCGCCATGTCCTGCGGGGGTTGACGACCGAAATCTTCGCCCGGGGCTTCACTGGGCGGCGGCTCGGAGGAGTAGTCCGATTGCCCTCGATCGTCCACAACTGCCACGTGAAGTCGACCGTCCTTTCCCCGTACGAAACCTCGCAGCCGACTACCGCACGACTACGTACCGACACAATTTCTACCCCTCGCCACCGACAAGAATCCCGCACGCGCACCCACGATCGGGCACCTCCGTGCGTCACCCCTTCTGCCGGTGGAGACACGCTGCTGGGACGTTAGGCGCAATCGTTTCCCGTCACAACACAGCCTGTGGATGAACCTGGGGATCGAATGTGGATAGTGCTGAACAACTGTGTTGACCATCTGGGGATAACCTGGGTATAACTTTCCGAATATCGACCATTCCACCAGCTCAAAGGGTGTACATAAACTTTCTGTCCTGTGTATGAATTATTGCGCGGCGTGTCGCCCAAGTTGACAACTCGGGCGTGTTGAGTAAATGCGAAGTGAACAAACCAGTGATTCACGTCACAGTGTCTGGGAACACTCACAAAACCAGTCGTCAGCCCGGTTTCGCTGCATCCCGCCCGAATCCGCGCCCGCCGCACGCCACCCCACCCCGCCTGCCACACCGCCCGTGCAC